>JANMDK010000254.1:0-9214 GCA_031376265.1 Pseudomonadota bacterium | reverse complement strand
GCGGGGAGATCGGGGCTGAAGGCGGAGGCGGGGTCAAGGTTGAGGGATGATCCGGTTCCACCGGGTGATCCTTGCCCGGTTGCACTCGGTGGAATAACCCTCGACTCAGGGGTGACGGCCCCAGCGCAGCGTTCTCTGGTTTTGAGACGCAGCTACCCAGAAATATTACTTTTCTGTGCTACGAATTGCCCTGGAAACCGCTTCGGAAGCCATTCTATGAAAACTAATCTTCAAGAATGAAGAGAAAGAAACAAGCGATTAACCGATTCCACGCAACCCTCGGCTTGGCGCTCGCTCTTGGCCTGCCGCTGGCTACCGCGGCGCAACTTTATCCCTCGAGGCCGATTCGCGCGGCGGCCGCCTTCGGCACCGGTGGCGCGACCGACGTGATTGCGCGGTTGACCCTTGCTCGCGTTTCATTCAAAGCATCATTTGCCGACCCGCACTCGCCCCGTTAAACTTGCCGAAATCATGCGACTCCTTCTCCTTCCGCTGGCCTTTTTCCCGCTGCTCGCAAGCGCCCAGCAGGCTCAGGCGCCGCAGCCTTACCAGTCGCCCGCGACGGTGGCCAAGAACCTGAAAGCCCAGTGCGCTTCCATGCCGGTGCCTCAGCGCCCGGCCTGCGAAAGCAAAGCGCGAACCGAAGTCAGGGCAAGCATCAATCGGCATCATGATCTGAAGAAGAAAGGCGGCCCCAAACCGCCCGCGCAGCCGCCGCGCAATTCTGCGCCAGCACCAACTCCCCGCCCGCCCCAGAAATAGCCAGGGGTCACAGCGTCCTTTCACTTCAGCGTGAGGAAGACGGTAGGCAAGCGGCCGCGGCCGAACCTGTCGGCGTGGCCCGATATTGCTAGGGCGTGGGGAGAAACTTCCACTTCCCGACTGCCTGGAGAGAGGTGCGCATCGCCTGGCATTCTTCGAGGTTGATATCCTTGCCTCGCGGCAATTTCACGGCGCCTTCGGCCGGTTGCAGGCCCGCCCAGCCGGGCCCGGGCATGACCCTGAGGCCGATAGGCAGGATGTCCCCTTTCCCGATGATGTTGCACACCCTGGCCAGTTCGGCTAAAGGGAACCGGTTGTCATGGAGCTTGTGCTTGGTCCCGGCGGTCGAAATCAAGTACCAGCTGTTTTGTTCGGGCTCGGTCCTGAAGATCTGCCCTGCGAACGCCGGATTTGCCACAACCGGGATATTTGCCTCCGGCCGCACCGCGCAGATCGGCTTGTTGAACGCCTGCACCACCGCGGCAATTCCCGTCGGGTCGAGCGTGGTGAAGTCGAACTTGTCGCCCGTCGAGACCGCGACAAGGTTCGTCAACTGGGATTCGGTGAGGGCCACGCCGGCCTCCTTGAATTGCTTGATGAGCAGGGTGCGGACCTGATCCTTGGTCACTGCCTTGACAGTCGCTTTCGCGGCGACGGTAATCGACTCCGCGGCTGCGGTAATTGACTCCTGCGCCGCCGTTTTCGCGGTGCTGATGCCCGCTCGAACCGCAGTGGAACCGCCAAATGTCACTACCGTCTCGACCGTGGTCGCCACGACGTCGAGCACCGAGATGACTTGATTGGCCACCGCGGCCGCGCATTGCGAGGAATGGGTCCCGCACATTGCGCCGCAATCCACCTGGTGTGTCGCCGGGCACTGGCCCCAGCAAACCGGACCGGCGCCGCCGAAACCGGGATTGCAGGATTTGTAGCACAGGCCCGCCTGGGCGCTGCTGGCGTCGGCACATTTCGGGACCACGCCGACGCCGCGGCCGCGCGCTGCCTGCTTGCCGCAGAAAAGTCCCTGGTCGTTCATGTCCGCCGGGCAGGCCGGGCGGCAGGCCGGGCCGGCGCAGACCCATCCGGCAATGGGCTTTATGTACTGCATATTGGCAACCACTTCGCAGCCGAGGCCGCCCGACTCCTTGTTGCATTGCGCGATTCCAGGGGCGGTATTCGGGTAGGGAACGCGTGAAGCGGGAGCAGGCTTGCGGCAACTGATGTCCGCTGCCGTGGCCGAGCCATATCCGGCCGGACAATTCTGGTGGCAGGCCGGGCCAACCCCTGTCCAACCTGCCGGGCACGCGGTGTTGTAGCACAGGCCGGCTTCCCGCTGGCCCACCGGGCATTCGTTCGGCACGGTACCGGGACCACGCCCATAACTGGGTTTCCAGCATACGGCCCCGGCGTCTTGCGCCTGGGCTGTCGTAGCCAGTGCAAATACGATCGTGATCGCAGATAGCGCAAGGCTTATCGCCTGCATCAGTGCTTTCATTCCCCATCCCCCGTTTGAATTGCAATAACCTCTGTTCTTATTTCGACGCCGTGCCGGGCACGGCGACCTGCTTTTTTCGTTCCCGTTCCTGCGCGACCATCGCCATGAGCGTGTCAGGACCCACCGCACCGGGCGCCAGCTGCTCCCCGATCACGAATGCCGGCGTGCCCCTGACGCCGATGGCCGAAGCGAGCAGCTGGTTGCGATCGAGTGCCTGCATGATTTCGGGCGCTTCCATGTCCTTCGCCAGGCGCGCCACGTCGAGCCCGGCGGACTTTGCCGCAGCGTGCACGCCTGCTGCGTCGATTTGCCGGGACGCCATCATTGCAAGGTGAAATGCCTGGTACTTGCCCTGGAGCTCGGCCGCCAGCGCCGCGCGCGCCGCCACCAGCGAGCCCGGGCCGAGGATTGGCAACTCTTTGTAGACGACACGCACCTGCGGATCCGCCGCCTTGACTGCTTCCAGCGTCGACAACGCGCGCTTGCAATAGCCGCACGCATAGTCGAAGAATTCGACAATCGTGACGTCGCCTCCGGGATTGCCCGCCACTGGCGCAGAAGCATCCTTCTCCAATGCTTCGCGCTGCCCGCGCAGGGCTTGCCGGGCCAGCGCGGCCTGTTCGGCTTCCTGTTTCGCCTGGAACGCCTGCTGCGCTTCGACAATGACCTGGGGATTGTTCGCCAGGTAGTCCCGGATCACCTGCTCGAATGCCGCGCGTTGCGCGGGCGACACTGCTTGGGCCACTTCGCTGCCGGCAAGCGCTTGCGCTCCGTTGAAGCCGCCGGTCAGCACCACGCCGACAATCGCGCCGCCAATGCACGCGGCCACTGTAACCAACGCCAACCTAAGGTTTTTTTGCATCGCGCAGCGTAGCACGCTGGATAAAAAGAATACTCAGGTGGTTCGCATGCGTGACTGCCGGGGCGCTGACCCGCTACGGGCAGTTGACGCCTGTAGTGCAAGTGGCCGAAGGCCCGGTGCCTGACGTGTTGGTAGCCGAGACATCGATGGTGTGGGTATTCGCGGTGTTCGTGACCGTGATGACGATCGGCGAGGAAGCCCCGGTCGTCATGAACGGCGGAATCATCAGGACAGTGTCGAAGGCGGTCACCGTGAAGTAGGTGAAAGGCGCGCCCACGGCCGGAGGGAGGAAGTTAATCTGGAAGTCGGTGGCGTTGAGCGCGGTGACCCCAGTAATCGTCGGCATTCCCGGCATCGCTAGCGGCGTGACGGGGTTCGACGGCGCCGAGGCCGGTCCCGTGCCGACGGCATTGGTCGCAGTAAGAGTAAAGGTGTAGCTAACGCCGTTGGTCAGCCCGGTCACGAGGATGCCACCCCCTTGTGGAACCGCGTCAGACGCGTCAGCCGGCGTGCCGGAGCCGGTACCGCCCGGTGGCGATGATGTCGCCGTGTAGGTTGTAATCGCACTGCCGCCGTTGCTGGCGGAATTGAAGTCCAGGAAAGCCACGCCGTCCCCAGGGAACGCCGCGTTGATGCTCGGCGCGCCCGGCGCTCCGACCGGCGTCACGCTGTTCAAAGCGGCCGAGGCGGGACCTGTGCCGATCGCGTTCGTAGCCGTTACGGTGAAGGTGTACGCCGTTCCGTTGGTCAGGCCCGTGACGATGATCGGTGAGCCCGGACTTGTGGAAGTGATGCCGCCGGGAGACGAAGTCGCCGTATAGCTGGTGATCGGGCTGCCGCCGTTGCTCGCCGGCGGGGTAAACGGCACCGAAGCGCTCGAATTGCTCGGAACCGCCGTTCCGATTGTTGGCGCCCCCGGCGCTCCGACCGGCGTGACGCTGTTCGAAGCTCCAGAGGCGGCGCTGGTGCCGATAGCGTTGATCGCGACGACCGTGAACGTATACGCGGTGCCGTTGGTGAGGCCTGTGACAGTAATCGGCGAGCCAGTGCTTGTTGCGGTCAGCCCCCCGGGCGAGGCGGTCGCCCTGTAGCTGGTGATTGCACTGCCACCGTTGCTGGCCGGCGCGGTAAACGCGACCGTAGCGCTGGCATTGCCCGCCGTCGCGGTTCCAATCGTCGGCGCCCCGGGAGCGGTTGGCGCTGCCGTCGGCGTCACGCTGTTCGAAGCCGCCGAGGCGGCGCCCGTGCCGATCGCGTTTATCGCGACGACCGTGAACGTATACGCGGTGCCGTTGGTCAGGCCTGTGACAGTAATCGGCGAGCCAGTGCTTGTTGCGGTCAGCCCCCCGGGCGAGGAGGTCGCCCTGTAGCTGGTGATTGCGCTGCCCCCATTGCTGGCCGGCGCGGTAAAGGCCACCGTAGCGCTGGCATTGCCCGGCGTCGCGGTTCCGATCGTGGGCGCGCCGGGCACGGTTGTCCCAGTCGTCGGCGTCACGCTGTTCGAAGTTGCCGACGCAGAGCCTGTGCCGGCAGAGTTGATCGCGACGACCGTGAACGTATACGCGGTGCCGTTGGTTAGACCCGTGACTGTAATCGGCGAGCCGGTGCTCGTTGCGGTCAGCCCGCCGGGCGAGGAAGTGACGCTGTAGCTGGTGATCGCGCTGCCGCCGTTGGCAGCTGGCGCGGTAAAGGCCACCGTTGCGCTCGCATTGCCTGCGGTGGCCGTTCCTATTGTCGGCGCGCCGGGCAGTATTCCCTTGGCGACGGCAATGGTCACGGCCGCGCTCGCACACACGCTGGTGGCGCTGGAGCCCGTGAGGGTGCAGATCGTGTAACTCGCGGCGAGCGTGCTTCCTCGCGTAGCGGTCGCGCTGACCCTGAGCAGCCCATCGATTTGCGTGAGGAAGCCCGTGCTGTCCGCGGTGAAACTGATGGAGACCTGGGTCGTCGTCGGCACCGCGCCGTTCAGGCGGTCGTTGGCCAACAGGCTGAGAGTGCCTCCGGGCTCGAGAGTAGCGGAGTCTGCCGCCGCACTGATGCTGGCTCCGGCCGCTACGGGCGGTGGCGCCGGCGCCTGGACCTGCTGCAGGAATGGCGCTGCGCAATTCGCCGGGTTGATCAAGGTATTCGAGACGGCGAAAAATCCTGCGGCATTGACTCGACCGCCGGAAGCCACGAGCCACGGTACGCCCTGCGGGCCGGCAGCGAGCGAAACCCCTTGGCCGTTCTGCGCCTCGAAAGCGCGGCGTGACGCGTTGTAGCGCTGGACGGTCCCCAGCTTGTCGAGGACGTACACCGCGTTGTCGGGGGCGAGGCTCACGTCCAGTGCGCCGATCGACTGCGATTCGCAAGTCGCGCGCTCGCACTTCAGCAACTGGTTCGAGGGCGTGACCGCCCAGATGGCGTAGGTTGCATCGTCGCGCGCGGCGCGGATCGCCTGCAGTTGCGTGCCCAAGGTAAAGGAGGTGATCGGTTCGAACAGGTTCTGTGCCGGAACGAATCTGTACACCTGAGAATCCGTACCTACCGACACCACCACGCCGGCGGAGCCAACGGAAACGTCTTGGGAGCGGTGGTTAGGAACGACTCTCCAGGCGCCCGCTTCGAAGCGGGCGATTTCACCAGAAGCGCTGACTACCCAGGGAATCCCGCCCGGAGTAACCGCAACGCGGCGCGCCTGCCCGGCCGTTGCAAAGACGAACTTCTTGTCCGGATTGCTGAAGCAGTAGAAACCACCATCCAGGCCGGTTGCAAACACCGTGCCGGCGGGACTGATGGCAACGTCCTGGAAGGTGCCGTTCAGGGTCTGGTAGACGAGTGCCGCCCGCTTGGCCGCGGGTTGCAAGGAGGCGGTGATCGTTACGCCAGTGGACGCGCCGGCTGCCGGACTGACGAATGCGCTTCCCCCTGGGGGCGGGCTTCCGAACACGACGCCGCCCGTCCCCGAGGCGCCAGTGCCCGGCGGGCCGGTGGCCGATGGACCCGAGCCGGAAGTCCCTGTACCAGGACGGGACGTGTTCTCGCGCGAGTCGTCGCTGGCAAACAGGGAAGAAACGTAAGTCTCGTCGCGCTCGTCGATCCTCCAGGGCGCGCCCTTCGGTCCGACTGCCACTTTGCGCGCCTTGCCGGTGGCGGGCTTCCATTGCCGCTCGCGAGAGTCCAGCCAAAGCAGCTGCAGTTCGGGCGTGGTGGCATACACGGTGCCTTCGGGGCCGACCGCGAGGGACGCGGCCACGATCCCCGGGTAGTCGATCCACGCGCCCTTCTGGAAGCTCTTAACGCCGCCGTCCGGGTCGATGATCCAGGGCTCTCCGTCGCGGCCCACTGCAACCGATGTCGCCGGCGGGCTCGCATCGCGTAGCGGCTGCCATTGACTCGTCTTGGCATCCCAGCGTGCCAGCCGCCCGTCGGGTTGCACCATCCAGAGGATTCCGCCGGGTCCGGCGGCGATGCCGATCGCCAGCGTTCGCATGTCGAGCCACGAGTTTGCCTGCGAGCGGAACAGGCGGCCTTGCGCATCGATGGCCCATGCCGCGCCCGAGCGCAAGGCGGCCACCTTGACGAACCGGCCCTGCATCGAGACCCAGTCGTCTTTTCGGTTCCATCGCCAGAGACCGCCTTCCATGTCGAGGCGAAGCACTGTCCCGTCCTCGGCGATGCTCAATTCGCGGGACCGGCCCGGCGTTTTTTTCCAGGTGAGCATTCGAGTGAATGCCGAAGCCGGGCGCGTCTGCGGGGCGCCGGTCTGCGAGAAAACCTGCGATGCAAGCACTTTGCCATCCGCGCCGATAAACCAGGGCTTGCCACCCGGCCCGATCGCCACTGCCGAAAAGGCGGTGCCCGGAAAGGTTTCTTCCCATTGCGCTGTCTGCGGGTTCCGCTGATAGGCGTTGCCCGCCCGCGAGACCGCCATGACGTTGCCTTCGGTATCGACGGAGAGATTTGCGACGCCCGCAGGGGGAGATTGGATTTCGCGCAAATTGAGGCCGTCGTGGCGGGCGAGGCGGCCGTCGCCGTACACCAGCCAGAGCAGGCCGTGCTGGTCGGAGAGAACCCGGGTTGGATTGGCAAACTGCGGCGCGAGCTCGATCACCTGACTTTCGCGCGCGAATGTCTGCAGCACGCCCGCCGAGGTCAGGACGAGTACGTTGCCGTCGGGCGTTGCAGTGACGTCGCGGATGTCTTGCGCAACTGCGCGCCAGACCGTTCCCACCAAACGGTAGAGCGTGCCGTCGATCCCCAGGCCCCAGACGCCGCCGTCGAGTGTCGCCCGTACCCCGGAGTATTCTCCGCGCCTGCTCGTCCAGCTGCCGCTGCGGTTGTCGAGGGCCTGCAGCCACAATCCGCCGGAGGGATCGAGCACATAGACGTCCCCGCGAGTCGTGATCGCCAGGTCCGCGGCCGTGCCGCGCATTTCGCTGAGCGTCGGCCGCGGCGCAGGCGCCGTTGGCGAAGCGGAGGGCGCGCGCTGCGTCTGCGCGAGCGCGATGCCTTGAGCGGCGAGAACACCGAAGACGGCGGCCGAAAGCAGCGCGCGAATGCTCACGAGCGGGCGTCTCGAGACCTTGGACCCAGGAGGGCCGCAGGGCGGTCACGCATCGCGCCCGCCCCGGCCGGCCGGCCGTTCATGTCAGTAATAAAGGAAGTCGATCGACTGCCCCAGTCGATCGATGTGGCCCTTCTGGGCAGACCAGCTCGAGTTACCGAGATCACCCGTCCGGAACTCGCGAGTCACGATGCCGGAATCGAGCAGCGCCCAAATTGCGGCGGTATTTGGCGGGACCTTATGCTTGACTGCGAATTTTTCGTTGAATTCCTCGATCCCCCTTTCTTCAGGGCTCATCTTTTCGCGGTCGGCGGCAATGTCGCTTTCTGCGCGATTGGTGTACTCCGCGCGACGCGGGGTCAGCAATACGATCACGGAGCGGAACACGTCGCGGGTGTCACGACGGGAAAATCCGTACTGCAACAGCGGGATATCCTGCAGGAAGGGCACCCCGTCCCGGTTGCGATCGCGGTTGCGCTCCGTCAGGCCGCTGATGATCAGCGTTTCGCCGTAGCGCATCACCACGTTTGCGCTCACCAGCGTCTTGGTCGTGTCCAGGCGAAAATCGAAAACGACGCTGCTGCTGGGGTTGGTGAGGAACGTGCGCTCGGCGGTAACCTGCAGTTTGATCAGGTTTTCAGGCAGGAATTCCGGAAGGACAGCGAGCCGGATGCCGACTTCTTTCTGGATCTGGACCGCGCTGCCAAGCCCCCCGGACACTGCGGCGCCGACGATATCGGTGCCCGAGAAAAACTGCGACGGCAGTCCGCCGAGCGCCACCAGCGTCGGCCGCGCGACCACCTCGCTGTTACGGCTGTTGGCGTTGGCGATGTTCAGCGTATAGGTGATCGCCGGAATGCTGATCAGCCGGGTAATCGTTTTGGTCGTGACGTCGTTGGCCGGATTGCCCAAATCCCGCACGTTATTGCGCGCGCGAGAAAACGCGGCCGTCCCAGCGGCCGGGTTGCCGAACTGGATACGCAGGCCCTGGAGCAGGTTCACGCCCATGGCCGTCGTGTTGTCCTCTTCGGTGCTGAGGATCACGACATCCACCATCGCCATCTGCTTTTCGACGAAGTCCGCAGGGCCTCTCGGCGCCGCGGTCGCGCCGAATCCCGGCACCCCGGGGAAAGGGGCCGCGCCCGGCTTGACCGGGGTGCCCGGCGCGCCTGGCGGGGCGGGCGGGGCGCCCAGGGTCGGCAGCGAAGGCAGTTGCGCGAGCTGAAGATTCCCGCGCGTGTAGACGTCCTGCCACGATTGCGCCCGTCGCTCGAGCCAGTCGCCTTCGGATTGGCTGGAGGCCACCTTGCGGAACCGGCCGACGTACTCTTTGGCCTCCTCCGTCTGATTCAGCGCCGCGCTCACGATAGCTGCCGCGCGCATGGTGCGCGGGTCGTCGGGCTTGCCCTTATGGAGTTCCCTCAGCCTTTCGAGCGCGGTCGCCGCCGTTTTGGGATCTTTCGCGTAATAGGAAGCAACGGCGAGATCGTAGAGAAGCTCGGGGTCATTCGATGTCGAGAGCGCCGCATCGGCGAGGTGCACCTGCGCG
>JANMDK010000231.1:0-34548 GCA_031376265.1 Pseudomonadota bacterium | reverse complement strand
ATCCGCGAGCACCCGGTGATGCTGAACCGCGCGCCGACGCTGCACCGCCTCGGCATCCAGGCTTTCGAGCCGGTGCTGATCGAAGGCAAGGCCATCCAGCTGCACCCGCTGGTCTGCGCCGCGTTCAACGCCGACTTCGACGGCGACCAGATGGCCGTTCACGTCCCGCTGTCGCTCGAAGCGCAGATGGAAGCGCGCACGCTGATGCTGGCGTCGAACAACGTGCTGTCGCCCGCCAACGGCGAGCCGATCATCGTCCCGTCGCAGGACATCGTGCTGGGCCTGTACTACGGCACCCGCATGCGCGTGAATGCGAAGGGCGAGGGCATGGCATTCGCCAACCTGGCTGAAGTCTCGCGCGCCTACGAGGGGCGCCAGGTCGACCTGCTCGCCCGCGTCTGGGTGCGGATCAAGGAGTACGACGTCTCGCCGGATGGTGAAAAGACCGAGAAGACCACGCGCTACGAGACCACGGTCGGCCGCGCGCTGCTCTCCGAAATCCTGCCGCCCGGGCTGCCGTTCCCGCTCATCAACAAGGCGCTCAAGAAGAAAGAGATCTCCAAGCTCATCAACGCGTCGTTCCGCCGTTGCGGACTGCGCGAGACGGTGATCTTCGCCGACAAGCTCATGCAGGCCGGTTTCACCACGGCTACGCGTGCAGGCATCTCGTTCGGCGTGAAGGACATGCTGATCCCGACGGCGAAGAAGAAGCTGCTCGAGGAAGCGGAAACCGAGGTCAAGGAAATCGAGAGCCAGTACACCTCCGGCCTCGTGACGATCGGCGAGCGCTACAACAAGGTCGTCGACATCTGGTCGCGCTGCGGCGAGCAGGTCGGCAAGGCGATGATGACCGAGCTCGGCGAAGAGGCCGTCAAGGACCACAAGGGCAAGGACACCAAGCAGGAGTCGTTCAACTCCATCTACATGATGGCCGACTCCGGCGCCCGCGGTTCGGCTGCGCAGATCCGCCAGCTGGCCGGCATGCGCGGCCTCATGGCCAAGCCCGACGGCTCGATCATCGAGACGCCGATCACGGCCAATTTCCGTGAAGGCCTCAACGTGCTGCAGTACTTCATCTCGACGCACGGCGCGAGAAAGGGACTCGCCGACACCGCGTTGAAGACGGCGAACTCGGGTTACCTGACCCGCCGCCTCGTCGACGTCACGCAGGATCTCGTCGTCATCGAGGAAGACTGCGGCACGAGCAACGGCGTGTCGATGAAAGCACTGGTCGAGGGGGGCGAAGTGGTCGAAGCCCTGCGCGAGCGCATCCTTGGCCGCGTGCTGGCTATCGATCTCCCGCACCCCGAGACGCAGGACACATTATTCCGCGCGGGTTCGCTGATCGAGGAAGACCATATCGAGCGCATCGACGAGCTCGGCATCGACGAAGTCAAGGTTCGCACCCCGCTCACCTGCGACACGCGCTGGGGCCTGTGCTCACGCTGCTACGGCCGCGACCTGGGCCGAGGATCGCTGGTCAACGTCGGCGAAGCGGTGGGGGTGATTGCCGCCCAGTCGATCGGCGAGCCGGGCACGCAGCTCACGATGCGCACGTTCCACATCGGCGGCGCCGCTTCGCGGACTGCGGTGCAGAGCAACGTCGAAGCCAAGTCGAACGGCACGGTGCGGTTCACGCCGCTCATGCGCTACGTCACCAATGCCAAGGGCGAGAAGGTTGTCATCTCCCGCTCGGGCGAAGTGATGATCGTCGACGACAGCGGCCGGGAGCGCGAGCGCCACAAGGTGCCGTACGGCGCCACGCTGCTTGCTACGGACGGCAAAGTGGTCAAGGCCGGCTCGCAGATGGCTGCCTGGGATCCGCATACCCGCCCGATCATTACCGAATACGCGGGCACCGTGCGCTTCGAGAACGTCGAAGACGGCGTGACCGTGGCCAAGCAGGTCGACGAAGTCACCGGCCTGTCCACGCTGGTGGTGATCGACGCCAAGCGGCGTTCGAGCACGACGGCCAAGGGCGTGCGCCCGCAGGTCCGCCTCATTAACGAGTCGGGCGAGGACGTGCGCATTGCCGGCACCGACCACGCCGTGAGCATCACGTTCCAGGTGGGCGCCGTTATCGCGGTGCGCGACGGCCAGACAGTGCAGGTCGGCGAGGTCCTTGCGCGTATCCCGCAGGAATCTTCCAAGACCCGCGACATCACGGGCGGCCTGCCGCGCGTGGCGGAGCTCTTCGAGGCGCGCGCGCCGAAGGACGCCGGCATGCTCGCGGAAGTCACCGGCACGGTTTCGTTCGGCAAGGACACCAAGGGCAAGCAGCGCCTGGTGATCACGGACCTCGACAGCGTGCAGCACGAGTACCTGATCCCCAAGGACAAGCACGTACTGGTGCACGACGGCCAGGTGGTGAACAAGGGCGAGATGATCGTCGACGGCCCGGTGGATCCGCATGACCTCCTTCGCCTGCTCGGTGTCGAAGCGCTCGCGCGCTACATCATCGACGAGGTGCAGGACGTCTACCGCCTGCAGGGCGTGAAGATCAACGACAAGCACATCGAAGTGATCGTGCGGCAGATGCTGCGCCGCGTGCAGGTCGACGATCCGGGCGAGACCGAGTTCATCGTCGGCGAGCAGGCCGAGAAAGCCGAGATCCTGGAAGACAACGAGAAAGCCGAAGCGGCAGGCAAGAAGCCGGCGACGTTCTCGTACATGCTGCTGGGCATCACCAAGGCCTCGCTGTCGACCGACTCGTTCATCTCGGCGGCCTCGTTCCAGGAGACCACGCGCGTTCTGACCGAAGCCGCAATCATGGGCAAGAAGGACGGCCTGCGCGGCCTCAAGGAAAACGTCATCGTCGGCCGCCTCATTCCCGCGGGCACCGGCATGGCGTACCACCACATGCGCAAGTCCCAGGCGGCCGAGCCGGCGCCGGTGGAGTTTGTGCCGGCCGAGGAAGCGACTGCCCCTGCGGAAGCAACCACCGGACAGTAAGGGCACAGGGGGGTGAATCCCCCCCGTACCCCCCGGTAGCGTTCGTTGGGGAAAAAAAGGGCAGCTTCGGCTGCCCTTTTTCTTTACGGGTAGCCCGGCTTGGCGGACTCGGTGCGCACCAGGTTCTTGATGCGCGCCTTGCCGTTCACGAACTGCACGGTGATCACGGCATCCTTGCCCGCCCAGCGGCTGCTCTGGCCGGAGATGCCGAGGATCGACATCGCCGAGGACTCGGTCGGCGCGCCGAGGATGGCCGTCACTTCGGCCTCGGTCATGCCTTCCTTAACGCGCTCGAAATTCTCGGCGGTGATCTTCGTGCACGCGGCAAGGAGGAGCGCGGCGAGAAGGGCGGCAAGCAGGTGGCGGGCGGGTCTCATGGTCGGCCTCCACTATAATCTTTCCGTCAATCAGCGGGAGCATCCATGGGCAAGCCCGAGGCATTCGAATCGAAAACCCAGGTGGAGCGCGCAGCGCGCATCGACCTCGCGGCGGCTTTCCGCCTTGCAGTGCGGCTGGACATGCATGAAGGCGTCTGCAACCACCTGTCCGTCATGCTGCCTGGCACGCGCGACCGGTTCCTGCTCAACCGCTTCGGCCTGCACTGGAGCGAGGTCACGGCTTCCAACCTGCTCGCGCTGGACGCCGAAGGTAACGTCCTCGAGGGCGAGGGGGAGTTCGAGAAGACTGCGTTCTACATCCACTCGCGCATCCACCTCGCCAACCCGAACGCGGCATGCGTGCTGCATACCCACATGCCGTATGCGACCGCGCTCACCCTCACCGAGCCCGGCCGGCTGGAAATGGTCGAGCAGAATGCGCTGCGCTTTGTCGACGACATCGCCTATGACGACGGGTACAACGGCCTCGTGGTGGACAACGCCGAGGGGGACCGCCTCGCGCGCGTGCTCGGCACGAAGCGCGTAATGTTCCTTGCAAACCACGGCGTGGTCATCGTCGGCCCGAGCGTGGCCGAGGCCTTCGACCTGATGTACTACCTCGAGCGCGCGTGCCGCCTGCAGGTGCTCGCCCTTTCCACCGGCCGCAAGCTGCGCCCGGTCGACGGCAAGGTTGCGCGAGACACCTACGCGATGCTGCTGGAGCAGAACAGCGTGTACTCGAACGCGCATTTCGGCGCGCTCAAGCGCCTCCTGGATCGCGAGGAACCGGACTACGCCCGCTGAGGCTCGCGCGAACGGCAATGCCCGCAAACGTAGCCATCCGCCCCGCAACACCGGCCGACCTGCCGGCCATCCAGTCGATCTACGCGCATCACGTTCTGCATGGGCTGGCTTCGTTCGAGGAGATCCCGCCGGACGTGGATGAGATGCGGCGCCGATTCGAGGAGGTCAGATCGCGCGGCCTGCCCTACCTCGTCGCCGAATCGGACCGGCTCACCGTCGGCTACGGCTACTGCAACCTGTTCCGGGCGCGCTCCGCCTACCGGTTTGCGCTCGAGGATTCGATCTACGTGAAGGACGGACTTCTCGGCAAGGGCATCGGCAAGGCCCTGCTGGCGGCGATGATCGAGCGCTGCACCGAGCTCGGCTACCGGCAGATCGTCGCGGTGATCGGCGACAGCGGCAATGCAGGCTCGATCCAGCTGCATGCGAGCCTCGGTTTCCTGCGCTCGGGCACGCTGCGTTCCACGGGGTTCAAGTTCGGGCGCTGGGTCGATACTGTGACCATGCAACTGGCGATTGGCGAGGGCGACGGCACGCTGCCCGAGGCCGATCCGCGAACTGCGTGATCGACGTGATCAGCCCTTTGAGCGTTGCTCGGCCATCTTGAGCAGCGCATAGAGCGTCTCCAGCCGCGGTGCCGCGACCCCGACCCGCCGCCCGGTGCGCACCACGTTGCCGAGCAGCGCCTCGGTCTCCATCGGCCGCCCCGCGAGCTGGTCCTGCCCCATGCTCGACACGTAGTTCGGCAGCTTGCGGGTGCCGGCGATCAGCTTGTCCGCCGTGTCCGCGGGGATCGGATGGCCCGCGCCGGCCGCAATGGCCGCGAATTCGTTGATCGCCTCGCGTACGAAATCCGTCGATGCCTCGCTGCCGAGGATGTCCTGCGTGCCGAGGCCGCCCCCGAGCGCCGAGATCGGGTTCAGCACCGTATTCCACGCGCACTTTTGCCAGCGCGCGCCGACGATGTCCTCGATGGCCACGCTGCTGGAGCCGCCCTTCTTGACGAGTTCCGCGAGCTGCGCGGCCTTGTCCGACGCTCCGCCGGGATAACGTCCAAGCACCAGCCGCGTGTATTGGGAATGGTGCTTGACGATTCCGGCCTCGCGGCTGACGGCAGCGTAGGCCACGCCTGCGACAAGCTCGTTCTGCGGGAAGGCCGCCGCAACGGGCTCGTCGACGTCGATTCCGTTGGCAACGAAGACGATCGTCGTCCCCTTGCCGAGCGCCGGCGCAATCAATGCAACCGGATCGGTGCTTGCTGTGAGCTTGAGGCACACGAACAGGTAGTCCGGCGGTCCCTTGTATTCGCCGCTCGAGCGCACCAGCTGCGCGGGCTTCCAGGGCAGGTCGCCGAGATGGCTCTCAATGCGATAGCCGTGCATGGCGACGGTGTCGAAATCCGAGCGCGCGACGGCGGACACTTCGCATCCCGCGCGCGCAAGCACGCCGCCGTAGAAAGCGCCGATCGCGCCGGCGCCGATGACGAGGACTTTGTGTGCCATCGGGTTACTGCTCCAGTTTGAAGCCGGTGTCGCGGGCGATGACGGCGAAGCGTGCAGCCTCGCTGCGCGCGAATGCCTCGAACTCGCCTGCCGGCAGCGGCGCGATTTCGAGCCCGTACTCGGTGAGCTTCTGGCGCAATTCAGGCGCCTGCAGGACCTTGAAGAGATCGGCGGAGAGCTTCTGGACGATCTCCTTCGGCGTCGCCCCGGGCACTGCAAATCCGGCCCAGCTCGTGATCTCGTAGCCGGGAATGCTTTCGCCTATCGCAGGATAGTCGGGATAGACCGCGCTGCGCTTCGGGTTGGTCACGCCGAGCACCTTGAGGCGGCCGGCTTTGACATGAGGCAGCGCCGAATTGAGGATGACGAAAGCCACCGGCACGCGGCCGCCGAGGATGTCGCGATAGGCCGGCGCGCTGCCGTTATAGGGCACGTGCTGCATATCGACCGAGGCCATGAGCTTGAGCAGCTCGCCGGCAAGATGCGTCGCGCCGCCGATGCCGAGCGACGCGTACTGCACCGTGCCGGGCTTTGCCTTCGCGACCGCGACGAGCGCCTTGACGTCGTTCGCCTCGAAGGCGGGCACGGCCACCAGCGCCATCACGTAGTAACCGATGCGCCCGACGAGCGCGAAATCCTTCACCGAGTCGTAGGGCAGGTCCTTGCGCAGCGCCTGGTTGAGGCTGTGTCCGCTGGTAATGAGGCCGAGCGTATGGCCGTCGGGCGCGCTCCGCGCAAGCGCCTGCGTGCCGACGATCACGCCGCCGCCTGGCCGGAAGTCGACCACGACGGGCTGGCCCCAGCCCTCCTGCAGCTTATGCCCGATTGCGCGCGTGAGCGCATCGTTGGCGCCGCCGGGCGGCTGCGGCACCAGGATCGTGACCGGCTTCGTCGGGAAAGCGTGGGCCGCGCACGCGAGCAGCGTGCCGGCCAGCAATGCGATGACCCGGATCGCTTTCAGGGGACGAGAACGACTTTGCCCTTGACCTGCCGGGCCGCCATCATCTTCAGCGCGTCGGCCGCCTTGGCCAGCGGGAACTTCGCCGAGATATGCGGCTTGAGCTTGCCTTCTCGGTACCACGTACCCAGCTGCGTGACGCTCTGGATGAACTCCTTCGGCTGGCGCTTGGTGAAGTCGCCCCAGAAAACGCCGACGATCGAGCAGCCCTTGAGCAGCGTGAGGTTGAGGGCGATCTTCGGGATGTCGCCCGCGGCGAATCCCACCACCAGCAGGCGGCCGCGCCATGCGGTCGAGCGAAGCGCGAGTTCGGTGTAAGTGCCGCCCACCGGGTCGTACACCACGTCCACGCCCTTGCCGCCGGTGATCGCCTTGATGCGCTCGCGCAGGTCCTCGGAAGAGTAGTTGATGAGTTCGTCGGCGCCGTGCTGCTTGCAGACTTCGAGCTTGTCGGCCGTGGAGGCACAGGCGATGACCTTGGCGCCGAGCGCCTTGCCGATTTCGATGGCCGCAATGCCCACTCCGCCGGCGGCACCCAGCACGAGCAGGGTTTCGCCGGGCTTCAGCTCGCCGCGGTCCCGAAGCGCATGATCCGATGTCCCGTAGGTCAGGATGAAGGAGGCCGCCGTTTCGAAGTCCATGCCTTCGGGCATCGGGATCAGGCGCTCGGCCTCGGTCTTCACTTCTTCGGCAAAGGCGCCGGCGCCGGTAAACGCGATCACCTTGTCGCCGGGCTTGTAGCCCTTGACCCCTTCACCGACCGATTTCACGACGCCGGCGAGCTCGCTTCCAGGCGAGAAAGGCAGCGGCGGCTTGAACTGGTACTTGTTCTCGATGATCAGCACATCGGGGAAATTCACGCTGGCTGCCTTGACGGTCACGACCACTTCGCCCTTGCCCGGCGTTGGCGAGGGGATGTCTTCGTAGACCAGGGTGTCGGGCGGGCCGAAGGCCTTGCAGAGGATCGCTTTCATCTTGTTTTCCTTTTATGGCAAATCAATTGGCGTTTCTGCAAGCAGGCAAGCCATTCTACGAAAATAAAAGTTCATGATTATCGGCTAAGATCGTGCCGCCAATCCGCCGTCAATCGTGATGTAGATTCCCGTGGTGTACGAAGAGCGCTCCGACGCGGTGAAGGCCACCGTCCAAGCGATCTCCTCCGCCGTGGCCGGGCGGTTGAACGCCATGCCGGAAAACAATTCCTCGTAGCGGCTGGCGTCGCCCAGCTTGGTCGCCGCCATCTGCTTGTAGAGCGACAGCAGCCGATCGGTGGCTACCGGCCCGGGGCTTACGCCGACGACCCGGATGCCGTCGGCATGCGAAGCGCCGCCGAGCGCGCGCGTGAAGGCCATGAGCCCGGCATTGGCCGCCGAGCCCGCAATGTAGGCAGCGTTCAATTTCTCGCCGGCATTGCCGAGAACGTTGACGATGACGCCCTGCTTCTTCGCCTTCATCTGCGCGTAGACCGCGCGCGTGAGATTGATGTAGCCGAACACCTTGAGGTCCCAGGCCTTGCGCCAGGTGTCCTCGTCGACCTTTAGCAGGTCGCCGCCGGGAATCGCGCCCGCGTTGTTGACGAGGATGTCCAAGTCGCCTGCCCACTTTGCAAGGTCCTCCGCCACGCCGCGTTGCGAGAGATCCGCCGCCTTCCATTTCACCTCGGCGCCGGTCTTCGCTTTGATGTCTGCCGTGGCGGCTTCGAGCGCCGCGCCGTCGCGCGATGCGATCATCACCGAGCAGCCTTCCTCGGCAAGCACTTGCGCGCAGGCCTTGCCAATGCCCTTCGATCCGCCGGTCACCAGCGCGCGCTTGCCCTTCAGGTTCAGGTCCATGAAATTCCTCTATGTGCGCGGCACGATTTTGGTTAGGCTTGCCGCTCGCCACTGACTCCGCGGACACTTTACCCGTGTCCGCCCTTGCCTGGAAAGAGAGCGTTCACCATGCCACACCTCACCACCGACGACGGCGTAAAGCTTTACTACGAGGAGACCGGCAGCGGCACGCCGATCGTGTTCGTGCACGAGTTTGCCGGCGACCATCGCAGCTGGGAGCCGCAGGTCCGCCACTTCTCGCGCACATACCGCTGCATCGTGTACAGCGCGCGCGGCTACCTGCCCTCCGACGTGCCGAAAAGTTTCGAGAGCTACTCGCAGGAGCGCTGGAGGGACGACGTGCGGTCCGTGATCGGCGCGCTCAAGCTGCCGAAGCCGCACGTGGTCGGCCTGTCGATGGGCGGCTTCGCGACGCTGCACTTCGGCATGGCGTACTGCAAAAAGGGAAAGCCGGCGGAGGCGTTGTCGCTCACGATCGCCGGTTGCGGCTCGGGCGCGCATCCGTCGGTCTACAAGCAGTTCCAGGCCGATGCCGTGGCGCTGGCCGACCGCATCCGGTCGGAGGGCATGGAGAAGATGGCCGCCACGTACGGCCACGGGCCGACCCGCATCCAGTACCTGAACAAGGATCCGCGCGGCTTCGCCGAATACGCCCGGCAACTCGCTGAGCACTCGGCGGAAGGCTCGGCCAACTGCTCGCAGGGCTACCAGGGCCGTCGCCCCTGCATCTACGAAATGACGGAACAGATGGCTGCGATCGACGTGCCGACGCTCGTCATGACCGGCGACGAGGACGAGGCCTGCCTCGAGCCTTCGCTGCTCATCAAGCGGACGGTGCCGAAGGCGGGGCTTGCCGTGCTGCCCAAGAGCGGCCACGGCATCAACCTCGAGGAGCCGGCGCTCTTCAACCAGCTGCTCGGCGATTTCCTGCACCAGGTCGAATCCGGGCGCTGGGACGCGCGCGATCCGCGCGCCGCGATCGCGTCGGTCTTCGGTCCCGAGGGGCGGCCGAAGATGGCGGGACGCGCCTGATGGGCGGGCAACTGCGCATCGAGAAAGAGGGTGCGATCGGCTGGCTGGTGATCGACAACCCCGCGCGGCTGAATGCGATCTCGAGCGGGATGTGGGGCACGTTCCCGAAAGCGATGGCGCAGTTCGATGCCGATCCGGACATTCGCGTCGTCATCCTGCGCGGCGAAGGAGAGAAGGCGTTCGCGGCGGGCGCCGACATCTCGGAGTTCGACAAGACGCGCGAGACCCATGAAAAAGTCTCCGCCTACGACAGCCTGCTCGACGTTGCCTTGCACGCGGTGCAGGGTTCGCCGAAGCCGGTGATCTCGATGATCCGCGGCTACTGTTTCGGCGGCGGGGTGGAGATCTCGCTCGCGTGCGACCTGCGCTATTGCGCCGACGATTCGATCTTCGCGATCCCCGCCGCGCGCCTCGGGCTGGGATACGGCATCGACGGCATCAAGCGGCTGGTCGAGACGGTGGGGCACGCCAATGCGCGCGAAATCTTCTTCACGGGGCGCCGCTACAACGCCGCGGAGGCGCTCTCCATCGGGCTGGTCCATCGCGTGGTGCCGGTTACGGGGCTTGAGGCGTTCGTGCGCGAAATCGCCGCGGGCCTGGCCGAAAACGCGCCACTCACGATTGCGGCCTCCAAGATCATGATCGAGGAATTCGTGCGACCCACCGGCGAGCCGGACGTGGCCAAAGGCCTGGCCGCGATCGAGCGCTGCGCGCTGAGCGAGGACTACCTCGAGGGCCGCAAGGCCTTCATGGAAAAGCGCAAGCCGCGCTTCCGCGGGCGTTAAGTTACCCGGCTAGGCGCTGCGCAACAGCCCGAGCGCCGCCAGCACCGGCGAATCGCTCACTCGAAAAAGGATCGCCTCGCTGCCCGCGTGATGGTGGTGCTGCCGCCATGACGGCGCCGCGATCACGTCGCCGCGCTGCCATTCGAAAGTCTCGCCATCGACGATCGTGCGGCCTTCGCCGCGGATCACGGTGTAGACGTTATTCGCGGTGGTCTTCAGCGACACGGTTTGCGAGCCGGCCTCGAGATTCGTCATGTAGAGGCCCATGGTTTTCAGCGCGGGCTTGCCGAGCTCGACCTGCCGTCCGTAGTGCGGATCGGCGGGCGCGGCTCCCAATTGCGCCTCGGTCTTCGAGAACGAAAAGATGAAGGGCGAGTCCGGCGTCTCCCGGTCGGGCTTCTCGATGCCGGCCGGATGCGGCTCGAAAAAGATCGGCTCCAGCAACTGCACCAGCGGCACGTCCAGGTAGTCGACCCACGTCGCCGGCCGGTCGCCGTCATGGCCGTGGCCATGCCAGGACCCAGAAGGCGTGAGGACGACGTCGCCCGCGTGCATCGGGATCTTCTTGGCGTTGACCGTGGTGTAAGCACCGCCGCCCGCATCGAGGACCAGGCGAAGCGCGTTCGGCGAATGCCGGTGCGAGCGCGCGGTTTCTCCCGGCAGGATCGATTGGTAAGCCACCACGAGCGTGCGCAAGGTCGAATAGAGGTTGCCCTGCACAGGATTGACGAGGATCAGGTTGCGGCGCTCGGCCTGCTCGGTCGAGACGAGCCGCGAGGCCGCCTCGAAGGCCGCAACCGCATCGGCATACCGCCAGTGGAAGGGCAGGAAGTTCTGCTTCGGCTCCGGCCACATCGCCGGCTCGGGCTTGTTCCAGCCGGCGCCGATCGAGCGCTCGGCGAGAAGCGGGTAGAGCTCCGCTAGGGAGGCGGCGGCACTGAGGGCCGATGCGGGCAGGGCGGGGCTGTTCATGGCGGGTCCTTTGGAGCGTAAAGCTTACGCCGCGGCGCCGCCTCGCGCGATGGCGGATGCGAACTCGCGGTGCGACAATCCGCCCTCCTGAGGAGGAGCCGTCTTGAAAGATTCGAAACTCGCAATCCGCGCTTTGCGCGTGCGCACGGTCGCCGTGCCGATGCGCCTGCCGCTGCAGACCAGCACCGGCGCCGTGAGCATCGCGCCGCTGGTGCTCATCGACCTGGAAACGACCGCCGGCGTCACCGGGCGGGCGTATCTGTTCGCGATCGGGCGGCCGCACCTCAAGCCGATCGCGGCGCTGTGCGAGGCGATGGGCGAGATGATCAAGGGCGATGCCGTCGCCCCTTTCGAAATCGAGAAGAAGCTGCGCCAGAAATACACGCTGCTCGGCGTGCACAACATCGTGCTGTTCGCGATGGCGGGGATCGACATGGCGGCCTGGGATGCGTACGCGCAGAGCCTGAACCAGCCGCTGGTCAGCGTGCTCGGCGGCAAGCCCCGGCCGGTGCGTGCCTACAACTCCAAGGGCCTGGGCATCATGCCGTTGGCGCCGCTGGCAAAGGAGGCGGAGGCGCTCGTCAAGGAAGGCTTCAGCGCGGTCAAGCTGCGCCTCGGCCGGCCGGACCCGAAGGAAGACCTGGCTGCGCTGAAGACCGTCAAGAAAGCGATCGGCCCGAAGATCACGCTGATGTGCGACTTCAACCAGGGCCTCACGGTCAACGACGCGATCCTGCGCGGGAGGATGCTCGACGAAGAGGGCGGCCTCCACTGGATCGAGGAGCCGACGCGCGCCGACGATTTCGAAGGCAACGCGCGCATCGCCTCCGAATTGGCCACGCCGCTGCAGCTCGGCGAGAACTTCATGGGGCCCGAGCAGATGGCGCAGGCGCTTGCCGCGGGGTCGTGCGACTACGTGATGCCGGATGCGCAGCGGATCGGCGGCGTCACCGGCTGGATGCGCGCCGCCGCCCTTGCACAGGCTGCGGGACTCGAGATGTCTTCGCACTTATTTCCCGAGATCAGCTGCCAACTGCTCGCGGTCACGCCGACCTGCCACTGGCTGGAATACGTCGATTGGGCCTCCCCGATCCTCGAAGAGCCCGTAGTCATCAAGGACAGCCACATCGTCACGCCCTCGCGGCCGGGCGCCGGCATGCGCTGGGACGAGAAGGCGGTCCAGAAATACCTGGTGTAGCGATGTTCACCCACCATTACGCCCATTGGCCGCCGGGGCTGCCGAAGAGCCTCGCGGTCCCGCAGACCAGCCTTTATTTCAACCTGTATGTCTCGGCGCGGCGCTATGCCGCAAAGGCCGCGATCCACTACTACGGCGCCGACCTCAGCTATGCGCGCATGGATGCCGAGGTCTGCGCGCTCGCCGGCTACCTGCAGAAATGCGGCGTGAAACGCGGCGACCGCGTGCTGCTCTACATGCAGAACAGCCCGCAGTTCGTCATCGGCTACTACGCGATCCTGCGGGCCGACGCGGCGGTCGTGCCGGTCAACCCGATGAACCGCAGCGAGGAGCTGCGCCACTACGTCGAGGACAGCGGCGCGAAAGTGGTCCTCGCCGGGCAGGAGCTGTGGCCGCAGGTCGAGCCGTTGCTCGGCGGCGACGGGCTCACGCACTGCATCCTCGCCGCTTACTCGGATTACATCGACCCGCAGACCGACCTGCCGCTGCCGGATTTCGTGCGAGCGCCACGCATGAAGCCGCCGCATCCGGCGGCCACCCTGTGGTCGGATGCACTCGCTGCCGCCATCAAGCCCACCGAGCATCTCGCCGGCGCGGACGACCTCGCCGTGTTGCCCTACACCTCGGGAACTACCGGCAAGCCCAAGGGCTGCATGCATCCGCATTCGACGATCATGTGCACCGCCAACGGCGGCGTGTTCTGGGGCGCCGCGACCAGCGACTCGGTGGTCCTCGGCGTGCTGCCGATGTTCCACGTCACCGGCATGCAGGGCAACATGAACACGCCGATCATCGTCGGCGCAACCGTCGTGCTCATGACCCGCTGGGACAGGGATTGCGCAGGCTTGCTGATCCAGCGCTGCCGCGTCACCGGCTGGACCAACATCACGGCAATGCTGATCGACTTCCTCGCCAACCCGAAGCTCGACAGCTACGACCTCTCGAGCCTCGTGAAAGTCGGCGGCGGCGGCGCGTCGATGCCCGAGGCGGTGGCGAGAAAGCTGGAGGAGAAAATCGGCCTGCCGTACCTCGAGGGCTACGGCCTGACGGAAACGGCCGCGCCGACGCACGTGAACCCGGTGCACCGGCCGAAGAAGCAATGCGCGGGCATCCCGTACTTCGATACGGATTCGCGGGTGATCGATCCCGGGACGCTCGCCGAGCTCGGTCCGAACCAGGTCGGCGAAATCATCAGCCGCGGGCCGCAGATCTTCCGCGGCTACTGGAACCAGCCGCAGGCGACGAAGGACACCTTCATCGAGTTCGACGGGCACACCTTTTTTCGCACCGGCGACCTCGGCTACTACGACGAGGAAGGTTACTTTTTCATCACCGACCGCCTGAAGCGCATGATCAACGCCGCCGGCTTCAAGGTGTGGCCGGCGGAGGTCGAGGCGATGCTTTACGCGCACCCCGACATCCAGGAAGCCTGCGTGATCTCGACGCGCGATGCTTATCGCGGCGAGACGGTCAAGGCGGTGGTGGTCCTCAAGGCCGCCTCGCGCGGCAAGGCCACGGCCGAGGACATCATCGGCTGGGCGAAAGAGAAGATGGCCGCCTACAAGTATCCGCGCGTGGTCGAGTTCGTCGACCAGCTGCCCAAGACCGGAACCGGCAAGGTGTTCTGGCGAAAACTGCAGGAGGAAGAGAACGCCAAGTCGTCTTCAAAATCCCCATGAAATGTACTGGCGCCGATACACGAACTACCTTACGCACCGCTCTGGATAAGGAGGTTCGTAAGGTAAAGTCGTGAAATAGACTTGCCGGGATCGACCGGCCCCGGGTGCGGGGTCTTGCAAGGCCCTGATAAAAGGGCGACCTCTTGAGCGGCCGCATGGCGGTGGGTGCAAATCCACCCGCAATGTCACACTTCGCATTTACCTTCGTCCGGTGCGGCGTCAGTCCGCATCGCGCGGTTCTTGATTCGAGGAGAGTAAAATTACGACGGCCATGAGTTTGCCCGATCCCCCCCCGGTCTCCCGCGACATTACCGAGCGGAAGCAGGCGGAAGAAAAGATTCGCGTCAGCGAAGAACGCCTCAACCTGTTACACCAAATTACGTCGAATCCGACGTTCGGCGACGCGGCGCGTTTGCAGTCTTTGCTGCGGCTCGGCTGTGAGCAGTTCGATTTGGAAAACGGTCTGGTCGGCGAAGTCACGGGCGATATTTACAAAGTCGCGCTGGCGATTTCGCACGACAACTCGATTTTGGTCGGGTTTTCCTGTCCGCTCGAAGACGCGCTTTGCGTTGAAGTTTTAAGACGCAACGATCTGCTGGCAGTCGAAAACGTCGGCGGCGGCGAATGGCGCGGGCATCGGGCGCACAGCGTTTTCGGCACGGAAGTTTATTTCGGCGTGCCGATCAATGTGGACGGGCGCGTTTTCGGAACGCTCTGTTTTACGAGTCCGAAGCCGCGCGAAACGGCGTTCACGCGCGGCGACGAGGAGTTTTTGCGGCTCCTGGCAAACACCCTCGGCGCGGAAATGACCCGGCAGCATTTCACCGAACAACTGCGCGAGAAAACCCATTTCCTCGACCGGATCACGGCGGTGACGCCCGATGTCCTGTATGTGCTGGATATTACCGACTATCACTTCAAATGGGTGAGCCCGCAGGCGGCGATTCGGTTTGGATATTCCGCGGAGGAAATTCTGGCGATGGGCGCGGACTTCATGCCTCGCGCCATGCACCCCGACGACCTCGCACGGATGCCGGCGCACTTCGCGGAACTCGCGCGGGCCGCAGACGGGCAGACGCTCGAGATCGAATATCGCCTGCGCCATCCCGACGGTAGTTGGCGCTGGTTCGGGGGCCGCAAGACGCCCTTTACCCGCGACGCGGACGGACGGGTCCGGGAGATCATGGGCACCTCCGTGGACATCACCGCGCGCAAGCAAGCCGAGCAGGCGCTGGCCGATCGGACAGAGCTGTTGAACGGCGTGCTGGAGGGGACGACCGACGTGATCTTCGCGAAGGATCGGAACGGCCGCATGTTGCTGGCGAACGCCGCTTTCGCCGCGGCGGCCGGATCCACCCCCGAGCAGCTCGTGGGGAAGACGGACGAGGATTGGTTCCCGCCGGACGTGGCGGCTGCGGTGCGGCAACAGGACGAGGCAGTGATCGCCCGTGGATCGCCCATGCAGATCGAGGAGACGATCCCGGTGGGGGGCGAGGCGCGGTCTTTCCTCACCCTGAAGGCGCCGCTGCGCGACGGCAGCGGCCGCGTCGTCGGGATCCTCGGCATCGGCCGCGACATCACCGAGCGCAAGAAGGCTGAGGAGCGACTGCGGGCCAGCGAGGCCCGCCTTCGCCGGGTATTCGAGTCGAACGTGGTCGGCATGATCCGTTGGGATTTGGACCGCAGCTTGATTGTCGACGCCAATGCGGAGTTTTTGCGGATGACCGGATATGTCCGCGACGACATCACGAGCGGGCGGTTGAATTTCCGCGACCTGACCCCGCCCGAGTGGACCGCGCGGAACGAGGAGGGCATCCGCGCCATTCAGGCGCACGGGAACGCGTCCCCTTACGAGAAGGAGTTTTTCAAGAAGGACGGGTCCCGGTTGCCGATCATCATCGCCGGAACGCGGTTCGAGGACTCGCCATCGGAGGGTATTTCGTTCCTGATTGATCTCACTGAAATGAAACACGCCGGTGAAGCCTTGGCGCGGCTCGCGGCCATCGTGGAGTCCTCCCACGACGCGCTTTTCAGCGAAGATCTCGACGGGATCGTCCTCAGTTGGAATCGCGGGGCGGAACAGATCTTCGGCTACCGCGCGAACGAGATCGTGGGCACGTCCATCCTGCGGCTGATCCCCGAGGCCAGGCAGGCCGAGGAGCATGAATTTCAGCGAAAACTCGCCGCCGGGGAGCGCGGGGGAACTTTCGAAACGACCCGGCTACGCAAGGACGGGCTGGAGTTTCACGCCTCGATCACCATCTCGCCGCTGAAGGATGCGGCAGGCAAAGTCATCGGCACTTCCCGAGTGGTGCGCGACATCACGGAACGCAGACAGGCCGAGGCGGTGCTGCGCCAGAACGCGGAATTATTCACCGCCCTCATCGAGCAAGCCCCGATGGGGACGTATGTGGTGGATGCGGAGTTCCGCATGCGGCAGATCAACGCGGAGGCGCTGCCGGCCTTCGCTGGCGTGCAGCCGTTGATCGGGCGTGATTTTTACGAAGTGCTGGAGATCGTCTGGGGGCCGGATCTGGCCGGCCAACTCGCAGGCATCTTCCGGCACACGCTGGCGACGGGCGAGCCCTACATTTCCCCGCCCTTCACCGAGAAGCGCCACGATCTTGGGATTACGCAGACTTACGAATGGCAGACCCAGCGCGTGACGCTGCCCGACGGCGCGATGGGCGTGGTCTGCTACTTCCACGAAGTGACCGAACGCACGCGGGCGACCGAGGCGCTGCGGGCGAGCCAGGAGCGCATGCGCCTCGCGGCCGAGGCGACCGGCGTCGGCATCTGGGAATGGAATGTCCTTACCAATGCGGTGCACTGGGATGCGGTGATGTTTGCCATTTATGGCATCACCCCGACGCCCGAGGGGCTCGTGCAATACAGCGACTGGAGCGGAGCCGTGCTGCCGGAGGATTTGGCGCACCAGGAAAAGGTGTTGCAGGAAGCGGTGCGTACCGGGGGACGTAGCAGCCGGGAGTTCCGCATCCGCCGGGCGGGGGACGGTGAGAGCCGGATCGTGCGATCAGTCGAAGCCACCCGCCAGAACTCGCACGGTCAGGTCGAGTGGGTGGTGGGAACGAACCTCGACTTCACGGACCGGGTGCAGGCCGAAGAAGCGCTTAGCCGGCTCGCCGCCGAGCTGTCCGAAGCCGACCGCCGCAAAAACGAGTTCCTGGCGACGTTGGCCCACGAACTGCGCAACCCGCTGGCCCCGATCCGCAACGGCTTGCAAATCATGAAGCTGGCCCAGTTCGATTCCGCGACGGTGGAGAAGTCATGCTCGATGATGGAGCGACAGGTCGAGCAGATGACCCGGCTGATCGACGATCTGATGGACGTGAGCCGCATCAACCAGGGCAAGCTCCAGTTGCAGATGACGAGGATGTCGCTGGCCGATGCCGTGCGCAACGCCGTGGATGCCAGCCGCCCGCTGATCGACGCCCTGGGCCACGAACTCGTCGTGGACGTGCCGCCCGAACCAATCGACCTTGATGCCGACTTGACCCGGCTGTCGCAGGTGTTCGCCAACCTATTGAACAACGCCGCCAAGTACACCGACCGGGGCGGACGCATCCGCCTGGCCGTCGAGCGGCAGGGGAACGACGTAGTGGTGAGCGTAGCGGACAACGGCGTGGGCATCCCCGCCGACATGTTGGCCCGTGTGTTTGACCTGTTCGCTCAGATCGACGGCTCGTTGGAGCGGTCGCAGGGCGGACTCGGCATCGGCCTGAACATCGCTAAGCGGCTCGTGGAGAAGCACGGCGGCGGCATTACCGCCGAGAGTGGTGGACCCGGCATGGGCAGCACGTTCACCGTGCGGCTGCCGGTCGCGCTGACCGTCACCGCCGACAGGCCGGACGAGCGCAACAACGTCCAGAAGGCCAAGCCCGCCCGCCGCCGCATTCTCGTCGTGGACGACAACGTGGACAGTGCGAGCAGCTTGGCGATGATCTTAGACATCATGGGGAACGAGACGCAGACAGCCCCCGACGGCCTTGAGGCCATCGCCGTGGCCGAGGCGTTCAAGCCGGACGTGATTCTGATGGACATCGGCATGCCGAAGGTGAACGGGCACGAGGCGTGCCGCCGCATCCGGGAACAGCCTTGGGGACGCAACATCGTCATCGTGGCCCAAACCGGCTGGGGGCACGAGGACGACAAGCGGAAGTCGCAGGAGGCCGGGTTCGACTTCCACATGGTCAAGCCGGTCGATCCCGCCGCCCTTGAGAAGATGCTGGCCGGGCCGGGTTGAGGCGGGCCTGCCGCCAACCCCGGTTTACAACGACTTTCCCAGCGCGGAGCGCGCTGGTCCGGACCCTGGCCCCAGCCGCCGTGCTCGCCACGCTCACCGCCAAAGCCGTGATGTCCGCGCCCGCCACGATGGCCGCGCATGCCGCCTCGCATTCCGCCTGAAATGCACTGGTACCGGTACACGAACTACCTTGAGAGCCGCTCTGGATAAGGAGGTTAGCAGGCAAAAGTCGTCAAATTGGCATACTGCGCGGCCTTGACTTCTCCTCGAATCACCGTCTCATCGTAGCGCCACCGGCTTTCATTCCACCGCTTTCGGATCGATCCGATCCAGCGGACTCAACACCCCGCGACCGCCGCGATTGAGCACGTGCGTATAAATCATCGTTGTAGACACGTCCTTGTGGCCGAGCAGCTCCTGCACCGTGCGGATGTCGTAGCCGGCGATGAGCAGGCTGCCCGACGGGAAAATGTATTGCCAGATCCAGCTGCGCCCGGCCTTTGGGTACTTGCGCGCGAGCTCGAACGGCAGATGCACCTCCCCGAAACCTTCGGCGAGGTCGCGCTCGTGCAGCACGCGAACCCTCGCCAGATGGGAGCGCAGCGGCTCGACCAGGCGTTCGGGGAGCATCGTCACGCGGTCTCGCGCGCCCTTGCCATCGCGCGCCGCGATCTCGTGGCGTTCGAAATCGACATCCTTCACGCGCAGCCGCAAACCCTCCAGCAACCTTGCGCCCGAGCTGTACAACAGGCTGACCACCAGCCAGCGAGTGCCATCCAGGTGCGCTAGCAGAGCGCGTACCTCGTTCTCGGTGAGCACGACCGGTACGTGCTTCGGCCGCTTCGCGCGCACCACGCCCTCCATCCACGGCAGATCGACCTGCAACACTTCGCGGCAGAGAAACAACAGCGCGGACAACGCCTGGTTCTGCGTCGCGGCCGCCACCTTCCCCACTGTGGCGAGATCGGACAGGAAAGCTTCGACCTGCGGCCCGCCCATCTCGCGGGGATGCTTCTTGGCGTGGAAGAAAATTAAGCGGCGGATCCAATACAGGTACGCGTCCTGCGTGCGCAGACTGTAGTGCTTCACGCGGATACGGTCGCGTCGACCAAGCTCTAGACATAGATACGGCATTGCCGTAGTATGATGACGACGAGTACTGCGAGTTACAGGCTCATCTGAATGAGCATCCCGATTTCGGAAAGGTCGTTCCCGGATCCGGTGGCGTTCGCAAAATTCGTTGGGCTGCCGAAGGGCGTGGGAAACGTGGCGGGTTGCGTGTCATCTATTACCTGCGTCTCGTCCGCGGGCAAATATGGATGCTCACGCTCTATGGCAAGAACGTTCGCGAAGATATACCAGCGCATATCTTGAAGGCTATGAAAGAGGAAATCGAAAATGAGGAAGATGACTGAGAAGCAACTAGGCAAATGGGAGAAGTCCCGTGATATCGGTCAGGAGATCCTTAAAGGGATCCGAGATATCAAGGCGGGCCGTATCGGTCGGCGGTATACGCCGGGGTCTTACCCCATCGTCCGCGCGAGGGAGAAATCGGGGCTGTCGCAAGCGAAATTTGCCGGACTGCTGGGTGTGTCGGTTCGCACGCTGCAGGACTGGGAGCAAGGGCGCCGCGAGCCCAACGCGGCTGCGAAGACGTTAATCAAAGTTGCAGAGCTACACCCAACGGTGCTGCGCAAGATTGCCGCGTGAAGACGCCGACGTATGACTTGTCGTCGCAAGCGACACCCGCGAACTGCGTTCGCGGGTGCGCATGAACGCAAACTATAAGTACTTCCCCATTCCTGCAACTGCTACAGCACAGACGACAGAAGAACGGACTGCTTCACTATAACCGGCCTGTTTGTGAGCATTGCTCTGGCCCTGATGAAAGCCGCATGCCCGGTCCTCTCTCGTTGAGGCTGTACGAAATGCCTCGCGCGGAACACTTGGCGGATTCTTTCCACCATCGCTGCTCGACGCTTCGGCTCGATCTGGTCGCTAGCTCTACTGACGATCGGTGATTGGCAAGGCCAGGTCAAAGCCGCGCGGGCAGGCTAAAATCCGGCCATGAAAAAACCAAGTCTCGTCCTGGCATTCGTTTCCGCCTTTTTCAGCGCTGCGGCGTTTGCGCAAGCCAAAGGCGACCTCCAGATCGAGAAACCCTGGGCGCGTGCCACGGTGCCCGGGGCCGCGGTCGGCGGCGGCTATCTCGTGATCCGCAACAACGGCGCTGCGCCCGACCGCCTGGTCGGCGTTACGAGCCCGGCATCGGCGCGAGTTGAAATGCACGAGATGGCGATGGAAAAAGACGTCATGCGCATGCGCGAGGTGAAGGGCGTGCCGGTGCCGGCCAAGGGCGCGGTCGAGTTCAAGCCGGGCGGCTATCACCTCATGTTCATGGAACTTAAGGCGCCGCTCAAGCTGGGCGACAAGGTGCCGGTGACCTTGCGCTTCGAAAAGTCGGGCGAGGTGAAAGCCGAGTTCGCAGTCGAAGCCGCAGGGGCCGGCGGCGCTCACTCCGCAAAGCACGGAGCGATGAAGCACTAAAGCCCTGCGGGCAGCGGGAGGCCCGCCGTCCGCAAGGTTTGCTGCGAGGACTGCTTAGCGCGGTGCGCGCTGCTGATCCGAACCACCCCAGCCGCCACGACCTTCGCCGCGACCGCCGTGCTCACCGCCACGTCCGCCGTGCTCGCCACGGTCACCGTGCCCGCGCATGCCGCGATGCCCGCCGCGGCGCGCCATCTCGTCGAACACCTTGCGCTGTTCCGGCGTGAGGACCGCCTGCAGCCGACCCGTGGCATCCGCCACCACCGCGAGCTTGCGTCCCATATCGGCGACACGATCGGCACGCGCCCTGGCGATCGTGGCCGCATCCGCGTCAGGCGCCGGGCGGGCCGGGCGATTCGCCATCATCCCTTCGCGGGCGCGGACGTAGTCGCCCCACGCGGCCTGCTGGGAAGCCTTGATCTCCAGGCGCGCGGCCATCTTGGCGATGCGGTCCTTCATCTTGGCCTGCATGTGCTCCGCGCGATGCCGCTCGTGCATCGCAGAGCGGTCGCCGCCGGCCGGGGGCGTTTGCTGCGCCGAGGCGCCGGCGATCCAACCGGCGGAAAGCGCGATCGCGACGCTGGCGGTAAGCACACCGATAGACTTGTTGATCCTGGAATTCATCGTGTTCTCCATCCTGCTTGTTGGTGGAGCCGCCATTCAGCGCCCGCCATGTAAACCAACTTCGCAGCCGGAGCGGCTTTTTGTAAATGGCATGTGCGTGTTTGTGTAATCCGGCTCACAGTTGGCCGCGCCGCACCCCTTGCCGGGTATCCTTCGCGCATGACAGCCAAGACCCTCCTGGTAGTCGACGACGACGCCCAGCTTCGCCAATTGGTGCGCGAGTACCTCGGCGAGCACGGCTATTCCGTGCTGGTGGCCGGGGATGGCACCGAGATGTGGGCAGAAATCGAGCGCGAGCAGGTCGACATGGTGATCCTCGACCTCATGCTCCCGGGTGAGGACGGGCTCGCCCTCTGCCGAGCGCTGCGCGCCCGCTCCGCCATGCCGATCCTCATGCTCACTGCGCGGGGCGAGGAAACCGACCGCATCGTCGGCCTCGAGATGGGCGCCGACGACTACCTGCCCAAGCCCTTCAGCCCGCGCGAGCTGCTCGCCCGCATCAAGAGCATCCTGCGCCGCTCGCACGATTCGGTCGGCGCCACCGCCCCGGCTCGCGAATTCAAGTTCTCGCGCTGGACGCTCGACATCGGCGCGCATCACCTCGTCGGCGCCGACGGCGTGGTCGTGCCGCTTTCGACCGGCGAATTCCGGCTGCTGAAGACGCTGGTGGAAAACGGCAATCGCGTGATGTCACGCGACCGCCTCATGGAAAGCCTTGCTGGGCGCGAGGCCGGGCCGTTCGACCGCACGATCGACGTGATGATCAGCCGGCTGCGACGGCGGCTGGGCGACGATGCGCGCGAGCCGGCGCTGATCAAGACGGTGAGGAACGAAGGCTACCTGCTCGCCGCCAAGGTCGAGCGCGTCGCGTGATGGCGGGGCGATGAGGCTCCTGCCAAAGACGCTGTTCGGCCGGATCCTGCTGGCGATGTTCTGCGGGCTGCTGGCGGTGCAGGCGGTCGGTGTGTGGCTGATGCTCGAGGACCGGGCGCGCTTTGGCGAGCGGCTGCTCGGCGAATACGTCGCGCAGCGCATCGCCGGCATCCTCGGAATTCTCGACGATGCGCAAGCAGCCGAGCGCACCCGCCTCATCCGCGCGCTGAGCACCGCGCCGATCCGGCTTTCGCTCGACGAACCCTGGCAGGAAAAGGGGGTCGAGGATTCGGAGGAAGCCAAGGCGTTCGTGAGCCGCATCGGCCGCGAGATCGAACGGCCGATGCGCCTGCAGGTGCTGTCGATCCGCAGCGTCGAGCGGCGCGGCGAAGGGCGGGGAGAGGGACGAATTCGCGAGGAGCGCGGGCCGATGGGGCGTCGCGAGGGCGCCGAGGCTGGGGCGCCGGAGCGGCCGGAGAAGATCGAGCGCCTCGAACGGTTGGAGCGTGCCGACCGCGGCGAGCGGGGCGAGCGTGGGGACCGGTTCGAGCGCGGCGGGCGCGGACCGCGCGGCCCGTTCCTCGTCGTGACCGGGCAGGCGCTGCTCACCGATGGCACGGTCGTCACCTTCCGGCGGGCGCTGCCGCAGCCGAGCCTCGAATGGCCCTTGCGCGCGCTGGTGCTGCTCGCGGTGCTCGGCCTCTTCGTCGCTTTCGTCGCCGGCTGGGCGCTGCGCAAGGTCACCCGGCCGCTGGCCTCGCTTGCAGACGCTGCTTCGGGCCTGGCGCGCGACCTCAACCGCCCGCCGCTGCCGGAAACCGGGCCGCAGGAAGTCGCGCGCGCGGCGCAAGCGTTCAACGCGATGCAGAGGGACCTGCGTCGATACCTCGAGACCCGCGCGCATGCGCTGGCCGGCGTCTCGCATGACCTGCGCCTGCCGCTCACGCGCCTGCGCCTGCGGCTGGAGCGATTGCCCGAGGGCGAGTTGCGCGACAAGATCGAGGAAGACATCGCCGAAATGGACGCGATGATCCGCAGCACGCTCGAATACCTGAGCGCGGGCTCGGCGACCGAAAAGCCGGTGCGCCTCAACCTCAATGCGCTGCTCGAGGGCGTGGCGGAAGACATGGAGCCGCTCGGCGCGAGGATCACCGTGCAGGGCGAGGCGACTGCGCCGGTGCTTGCGCAGCCGCAGGCGATCCGCAGGTGCCTTTCGAACCTGCTCGAGAACGCGCGCAGGTATGGCGGCGAGTCGATCGACCTGCGCGTGGTGGAATCGGCGGAGTGGACCGAGATCCGCGTGGAGGATCGAGGGCCCGGCATCCCGGAGGCCGACCGCGACCGCGTGTTCGAACCCTATGTACGCCTGGAAGCCTCGCGAGCGAAGCACACCGGCGGCACCGGGCTGGGCCTTGCGATCGCCCGCGCCATTGCCCGCGCCAACGGCGGCGACATTGCCCTGGAGACGAGGCCGGGCGGCGGGCTGGCGGCGGTCCTGCGCCTGCCGCGGCGCGTGGAAGACAAGGCCCCCGTCGTCGACAGTGTACTGTTACCGGTACACAAACTGCCCTGAGAGCCAATGCCGGCGCGGTTCTTAAAAAGTGAAAGTGAGAGAATTGTGCCAATGCTATATTCAAGCCAGGTTTCGCAAGCGCAGGAGAACACCGCATGACTCCCCCCAAGCTCCGCTTCCATCCGCTTCACCCGCTGTTCGCCGCGGAGGCGGCCGGCGTCGACCTCACGAAACCCCTCGACCCGGAGACGGTCGGCGCAATCGACGAGGCGATGGACAGGTACGCGGTGCTGGTCTTTCGCGACCAGCCGCTGACCGAGGCCGAGCAGGTCGCGCTCGCCAGGCAGTTCGGCCCGCTCGATGCCGGGCTGCGCAAGGCCACCGGCGCGGCGACGCGCTTCAAGCACGAAGAGCTGATCGACATCGGCAACGTGGCGATGGACGGCTCGGTCGCCGGCCGGGAGAACACCAAGCTGATCGGCGTGCTCGCCAACCAGCTCTGGCACGCCGACAGCACTTTCCAGGACGTGCCGGTCAAGTACTCGATGTTGTCCGCCGTGGTCGTCACCGACGAGGACGGCGAAACGCAGTGGACCGACTTGCGCGCAGCCTGGGATGCGTTGCCCGAAAAGACGAAGCGCCTCGTCGAGGGGCGCACCGGGCGGCATTGCGCGTTCCATTCGCGCATCGGCCTGGGCGACGACAGGTATTCCGACGAGCAGCTCAATCGCTTTCCGCCGGTGGAGCGCGCGCTGGTGCATGTGCATCCGGGCTCCGGCCGCAAGGTGCTCTACCCGAGCGTGCACATCGACCGCGTGAGCGGCATGACGGTGCCCGAGGGCCGGCTGCTGGTGGCCGAGCTGCTGGAGCATGCGACGCAGCCGCAGTTCGTCTACACCCACACCTGGCGCGCCGGCGACTATGTCATGTGGGACAACCGCGCGACGCTGCACCGGGGCAAGCGCTACGATCTGGCCAGGCGCCGCGACTTGCGGCGCACGACCACGCTGGAAAGGCACGCGGCACAAGCCGCGGCCTGAAGAGGCCAGTAGTCCAAATTAAAAACGATGAGAGGGATGGAATCATGAAACGCTTTCTTCCGCGCGCTGCTGCGTTACTCGTGCTTGTCCTTGCCGGCCACGCTTCTGCGCAAACCTATCCGTCCAAGCCGGTCAAGGTGATTGTGCCCTTTGGCACGGGGGCCGCGTCCGACACAATCGGCCGCCTGATGTCCGACCGGCTGTCGCAGGCCCTGGGCCAGCCTTTCCTAGTCGAGAACCGGGCCGGCGCGGGCGGCACGATCGGCAACGAGGTCGCGTTCAAGTCGCCACCCGACGGTTACACCCTCCTTGTCTCAACGGCTGCAACCCCGATCGCCGCCTCCGCTTTCCGCGGCCTCAAGTACGACACCGCGGGTTTCGTTTCCGTCACGGTGTTTACGCATTCGCCGCTGGGCTTCGCTGCCAATCCGGCGTTCGCGCCGAAGACGGTGCCGGATTTCATCGCTTACGCGAAAGCCAACCCGGGGAAGGTGAATTTCGGCTCGCTTGGCGTGGCCACTTCGCACCACGTCACCGGCGAAAAGCTCAAGATCGATGCCGGCATCGACATGGTCCACGTGCCCTACAAGGGTTCGGGCGCCGCGCACGCCGACCTGATGGGCGGGCAGATCCAGGTGATGTTCGACAACCTTTTTTCGCTCCTGCCGCATTTCAAGTCGGGAAAGCTCTACCCGCTGGCAGTGACCAGCGCGAAGCGCCACCGGCTGCTCCCCGAGGTGCCCTCGCTTGCCGAGGCCGGGGTCAAGGACTTCGAGACCGTCGCGTGGTTCGGCCTTCTCGCCCCGCCCGGAACACCAAGGGACATCGTTGCGCGCCTGAATGCCGAGGCGGTCAAGGCGCTTGCGATACCCGAGGTGCGCCAGCGGCTCCTGGACGGCGGCTCGGACGTGATCGGCAACTCGCCCGAGGAAGCCGATCGCTTCCTCAAGAGCGAGATCGCGCGCTGGGGCTCCGTGATCAAGACCGCGAACATCCGCGCCGACTAAGCGCGGGCCCGGCGCCCATTCCATAGTGCACTGCGTAATGCTTCCGTAACGAGAGAGGAGTACCTTTCATGCACGCCATCGCCCCGCGGTCCCCCTCCAGCCCAAGCGCCTCGCATCCTGAGCCGCTTCCCTGGAGGCCCGGCCGCAGGGGTGGGGGCGCCCCCTACCGCCTGTGCGTTGCGGTTTTCGCGCTGGCCGTCTCTTCCCTTGGATTTGCGCAGAACTGGCCGGATAAGCCGGTGCGCCTCGTGGCGCCCTACCCGCCGGGCGGGCAGACCGATCTTGTTTCGCGATTCCTCGCCGACCGCCTGACGCCGGTGCTCGGGCAGAACGTGATCGTGGAGAACAAGGCCGGTGCGCAGGGCATCGTCGGGCTGGAGGCGGTCAAGGTGGCGCCGCCCGACGGCTACACGTTCGTCTACGCCAACGTCTCGAACATCTCGATCAACCCGCATGTGCACACCAAGCTGCCGTACGACGGCTTGCGGGATTTCGCGCCGGTGACGCAGATCGGGCTCTCGGTGCTGGCGATGGTGGTCCCGTCTGGCCTTGGCCCGAAGTCGCTCGCCGAGTTCATTGCATACACCAAGGCCAACGCGGGCAAAGTCAGCTTCGCCTCATTCGGCGCCGGCTCGACTTCGCATATCTACGGCGAGATGCTCAAGGGCTCGGCCGGCATCGACATGACGCACGTGCCTTACAAAGGCGCCGGCCCCGCGGTGCAGGACGTGGTCGCAGGCCATGCGCAGATGGCGATCCAGGATTTCGCCGCGGTCGGGCCGTTCGTGAAGTCCGGCCGGCTGATCGCGCTGGCGGTCACGGGGCCGAAGCGCTGGCCCGCGTTCCCGGACCTCAAGACGTTTGCCGAGCAGGGTCAACCGCTGGACATCGCCGGATGGAACGGCATCATGGCGCCGGCCAATACCCCTAAGGCCATCGTCGAGCGCATGAGCGCCGAGATCAACAGGATCATCCAGTCGCCCGATGGGCGCGAACGCATGCTCCAGATGGGGCTGCTGTCCACCGGCACCACGCCGGACGAATTCGCCGAGGTCATCCGCCGCGACACTCCGCGCTGGGGCGAGGTGATCCGCAAGGCGGGGATCAAACCGGAGTGAAGTAGGGTTTGTCCCCGGCAATCGTCACGCGATCCATCACGCGCCGGTAGCCGGCGTAGTCGTTGATCGCAAGGTGCTGCGTCGAGCGGTTGTCCCAGAAGGCGAGCGTGCCCTTTGTCCAGCGGAAGCGGATCTGGAATTCCGGCCGCTGGCTGTGGCGGTTTAGAAACTCGAGCATCGGCGCGCTTTCTTCCTCGGTCATGTCCTGGAAGCGGATCGCGTACACCCAATTGATGAAGAGGATCCGGCGACCGGTCTCCGGATGCGTGCGGATGCAGGGATGCGGTGTTTCGGCCAGCGCCAATTCGCTTGCGTTGATGCGCATGCCCTTGAGGTCGTCGTCGGCGTAGGTGCCCTTAGGGCCGTAGGAGCGCCGCGCGCTATGCATGACGCTGAGCTTTTCGAGCATGCGCTGCATCGCGGGCGAAAGCGCCTCAAAAGCGAGCATCTGGTTGGTCCACAGCGTGTCCCCGCCCACGGCGGGGGACTCCCGGCTGTAGAGCACCGTGCCGAGCACCGGGGCTTCCTGGAAAGTCATATCCGAGTGCCAGCGGCCGCCGAAATTCTGCTTCTTGGACTCAGTGGCTTCGCGCACCACGCGCATCATTTCCGGATGCCCGTCGAGCGGCTTGATGAAAGGCGTTTCCGCGAGAGTGCCGAACTGGCGGGCGAAGGATTTCTGCTGGTCGGGCTCGAGCTGCTGGTCCCTGAAGAACAGCACGCAGTGCTCGGCCAACGCCCGCCGCAGTCCCGCCTTGGTTTCCTCGTCCAGCGGCTTCGACAAGTCCACGCCGCTGATTTCGGCGCCGCCGGCGCCGCAAAGCAGTTCGATCTGAAATGCGCTCATCGGTTTCCGATCCTCATTTGAATCAGCCCAGTTGGCGCCGCATCTCGTCGAGCGCGGCCAGGGTTTCCTGCGTAAGGCGTTTCACCACGGCCTTGACGGTAGTGAGCTCGTTGAACCACGCGACGCTCTGCCCCGCGGCCTCGTAAACCAAGGGCTCGACCTGGTGCTCCTCGATCGCCGCGAGCAGCTCGCCGGTGAGCACGTGCTGGTAGGGCATCGGCAACGGCTTGGGCGCGCCTTCCGCATCCCATTCGTCGGACCAGCTGCTGCGCACGACCCGGCAGGGCTTGCCGCTGTGCGCGCGGGTGATCACCGTGTCTTCGCTCCGGGCAGCGAGGATCTTCTTGAGGAGCATCGGCGGCGTGCCGTATTCGCGCGTCGCGAGCCAGGCGGTGCCGAGCCACGCGCCTTGCGCGCCCAGCCCGAACGCCGCGGCGATCTGCCGCCCGTGGCCGATGCCGCCCGCGGCCAGCACGGGCAACCCGCCGGCAGCTTCCACCACCTGCGGCACCAGCGTATAGGTGCCGACCGGCCCGGTGTGTCCGCCGGCGTCGTAGCCCTGCGCAACGAGAATATCGATGCCGGCTTCGCGCGCGGCCTGCGCATGCCGCGCAGCACCGACGAGCGCGAACGTCGTCTTGCCGCGCGCCTTCGCCGCGAGGACGACCTCCCTGGGCAGGCCGACCGCGGTGACCACGGCATCGACTTTCGAATCGAGCACCGCTTCCGTCTGCGCCTTGAAAAACGCCTGGTTGCGGATCTGGTCGGCGAAAAAATTCGGCTTGGTCGGCGCGGGGATCGCGTACTTGGCGCGCAGCTTCTCGACGAACGCGAGGTGTTCCGGCGAAAGTTTCTTGCGCGCTTCCTCGCGGCTCGATTCGTCGCCCGCGAGCTTCGGGTACATGAGATCCACGCCGAACGGCTTCGAGCCCAGGCGCTTCCTGATCGCCTCGATAGCCTCGGCGATCTTTTCCGGGCCCTCGCGCGCAGCGCCGAACACCGGGAAGCCGCCGGCTTCGGCCAGCGCCACCGTGACCTCGATCGAATGGGAGAAGCCGAAGATCGGGACTTCGATCCCCAGCCGCTCGCAAAGCGCGGTCTTGAGGCGGGCCATCCGCCGGCTATTGCGACGGCTTGATGTTGGCGGCGCGCACCACTTTTCCCCAGCGCTCGAAGTCCGACTTCATCATCGCCTGGATCTCGTCGGGCGTTTTGACCGGGCCGGGCAGGCCGCCGATCTTCTCGATGCGTTCCTGCACTTCGGGTACGCCGAGCGCCTTGTTGATTTCGCCGTTGATGCGCATGACGATCTCTTTCGGCGTCGCCGACGGCACATAGATGCCGTACCAGGGCACCAGCCCCGCTTCCGGGTAGCCTGCTTCGGAAACCGTCGGCACGTCGGGCAGCTGCTTCAGGCGCTGCGGGCTGAAGGCCGCGAGCGCCTTGAGCCTGCCGCTCCGGATATGCGGCGCGGCCAGGCCGAGCGCAACGACCTTGAACTGCAGCTGGCCGTTGATGAGATCGGGAATCGCCGGCGGTTGCCCCTTGTAGCCGATGTTGACGAGCTGGATGCCGGCCACCTGGAAAAACAGCTCGCTCGAAAGGTGGTTCGAAGACCCGGTGCCCGGGTTGCCGAAATTGAGCTGGCCTGGCCGTGCCTTCGCGTACGCAACAAATTCATTGAGCGTGGACACCGGCAGCGTCGCCGGAACGATCGCTACGTTCAAGTTCCAAACCGCAACGCCCACGCCCTGGAAATCGCGCAGCGGACTCCATCCGACGCTGCTGTAGATCGACGGGTTGGAGAGGACCGCAGGCCCTGTCATCAGCCACGTGTAGCCATCCGCCGGACTTTTCGCCGCGGCCTCGGTGCCGAGGTTGCTGTCTGCGCCTGGACGACCCTCGACCAGGATCGGTTGCCCCCAGCCGGCCGAGATTTTCTCGGTGATAGCGCGTGCAAGGAGGTCCACGATCCCGCCCGAGGGATAGGGAACGATGACACGCACCGGCTTCGACGGGTACGACTGCGCATGCGCCAGGCTCGCGCAAAGTGCGAAGCCCGAGGCAAGGCACGCGGCAATGCGTGCTAGCGATCTCATGCGACCTCCTCCGTGGATTTTTCGTTTCTAGTTGTTCTGCAAGCGATTCGATTCTTCCACAGATACCCCTGCCGCACTACCATTGGGCGCGAACCTGGAGGCGCAATGGATTTCGAGCTATCCGAAAAAGGGCAGGCGTGGCGCGAGCGAGTGCAGTCGTTCTTCGACGCGCACCTGCTGCCCAGAAACCGGGACTGGCACGAGCACGTAGTGAAGCTCGGCGAGCCCGCGCCTTTCATGCGCACCCTCCAGGCGAAGGCACGGGAGCAAGGGCTTTGGAACCTCGGCCTGCCCGAGCTGGCAGCCGAGGAGCCCGGCACACGGTTGTCCAACCTCGAATACGCAGGCTGCTGCGAGATCCTCGGCCGTCTTGCGTGGGCGCCGGAAGCGCTCAACTGCCAGGCACCCGACGTGCCGAACATGATCACGCTGCAGAACTGCGCGAACCCGGAACAGAAGAGGCAGTGGCTGGCGCCTTTGCTCGAAGCGAAGACCCGCTCGTGCTTTGCGATGACGGAGCCGGACGTCGCTTCGTCGGATGCAACCAATATCGCAACACGCATCGAGAGGCAAGGCGGCGACTACGTGATCAACGGCCGCAAATGGTTCTCGACCGGCGCTGCGCATCCGGACTGCACCCAGATCATGCTCATGGGCGTCACCGGGCTGGGCAAGGACGAGGTTAAGGACAGGACGCGCCGGCACAGCATCGTCATGGTGCCGATGAACGCGCCCGGCGTGCGCTTGGTGAGGGAAGTGCGCTGGATGGGGTGCCGGGACCATGTCGCGCCGATCGGCGAGTTGGAATTCAAGGATGTTCGCGTCCCGGTGCAGAACCGGCTCGGCGAGGAAGGCGACGGGTTCAAGCTCGCTCAGGTGCGCCTGGGGCCGGCGCGCGTGCATCACTGCATGCGCCAGATCGGCCTCGCGGGGCTCATGATCGAACTGATGCTGGACCGAGCTACTGAGCGCAAGGCTTTCGGGCGCACGATCATCGAGTACGACACGCTGCAGCGCTGGATTGCGGAATCGCGCGTGGAACTGGAACAGGCGAAGCTGCTGACGCTCAAGTGCGCCTGGCTGCTCGACAAGCAGGGTCATCGCGGCGCGTGGCGCGAAGTCTCTTTGGTGAAGGTGGCGGTGCCGAACATGCTGCAGCGGGTGGCCGACCGCGCCATCCAGGTATTCGGCGCGATGGGCGGCACCGATGACGTGCCGATCCACTATGCGCTTTCTTACGCACGGCTAATGCGCATCGGCGACGGGCCGGACGAAGTGCACTTGCGGCAGATCTTCAGGATGGAAACGCCGCCGGCGTGGAAGGTCGACGAATCGCCTTATGTAACTTACCCTCGGGCCTGAGGGCGGCAGGGCATTGGACAAGTCGGCGAAAATTTTTGTGGCAGGGCATCGGGGCCTCGTGGGCTCGGCAATCGTTCGCGCGCTCGAAGCGCGAGGGTTTAGCAACCTGGTGCTGCGTCCGCGCGCCGAGCTCGACCTGCTCGACCTGCAAGCGGTGCGGCGGTTTTTCGCAACCGAGAAGCCGGAATACGTTTTCATTGCGGCCGCGCGCGTCGGCGGCATCGCGGCGAACAACACCTTCCCCGCGGAGTTCATCCATGAGAACACGCTGATTGCCGCGCACCTGATCGATGAGGCCTGGCGCCACAAGGCCCGGCGCGTGCTCTACCTCGGGTCTTCCTGCATTTATCCGCGAGATTGCCCGCAGCCAATCAAGGAGCAGTACATGCTGACGGGGCCGCTGGAGGCGACCAACCGGGCTTATGCGGTGGCCAAGATCGCCGGCGTGGAAATGTGCTGGAGCTACAACCGCGAGCATGGCACGCAATTCCTTGCCGCGATGCCGACCAACCTCTATGGGCCCGGCGACCGATACGACCTGCAGGGCTCGCACGTGATCCCGGCGCTGATCCAGAAGTGCCACGAGGCGAAGGTATCCGGCGCAAGCGAAGTCGTGATCTGGGGCACGGGCTCGCCGCTTCGCGAGTTCCTGTATTCCGACGACGCGGCGGCTGCGTTCGTCCACCTGATGTCGCTCACCGATCGTGAGTTTAGGCAGGCCTGTGGCGACACAGAGCATCCGCCGCTGGTGAATGTCGGCAGCGGCAAGGAGCTCACGATCCGCGATCTCGCGCGTGCCGTTTGCAAGGCCGTTGGTTACAAGGGCGCGTTGCGCTTCGATTCGGGCAAGCCTGACGGCACGCCGCGCAAGCTGCTCGATGTGTCACGCCTGGCTTCGCTGGGGTGGCGGGCAAGCACGTCGCTAGAAGCCGGATTGCGGCAGGCGTACGCCGACTATCTCAAGCGGTTTGAAGCCGGGAATGCCCGCGCGGTCCGGCGCTAGCGCGCGGCGCGCGTGTCCAGCCAGTCGAGCACCTTCTGCGCCGGCTGGACGCCGCCCTTGAGCGCGGCACGCAGCCATTCGCGCGCCTTGCCGGCATCCTGCGGTAGCCCCGTGCCCGTGGCGTACATCCGGCCCAGGTTGAATTGCGCCGGGGCGAATCCGCTTTCGGCCGCTTCGCGGTAATACGCTGCCGCCTTGCCGGGGTCGGCGTCAACGCCGCGCCCGGTTTCGTAGAGTTCACCCAGGTTGTTCTTGGCCGAGCGATCGCCGGCGCCCGACGCCTCGAGATAGAGGGATTGCGCGCGCTGCGGATCGGTTGCGACGCCGACGCCTTGCGCATACATCCAGCCAAGCACGCTCTTCGCCGAAGGCCGGCCGGCGGCAGCGGCCGCGGAAAGGCGGGCGAACGCGCACTTGGGATCCTGCGGCGTCGATTCCAGGCAGCGCCGGCCGAGTTGCTCGCTTGCCGCGGCGTGCCCGAAGTCTGCCGCCGCCTCGAGCAGCGATTGCTCGCGCGCCGGCGCGCTGGCGGCGACGCAATCGGATAGCCGATACGCCGAATCGAGGAACCCCTTGTCCCAGGCCGATTGGAAAAGGGCGCAGGCGGCATCCCGGTCCCGCTCGCCGAGGATGCCGTGCAGCGCCATCACGCCCAACGCGAAGTACCCGCCGCCGGCGCCCTGCCGCCCGATCAGGCCCAGCCGCCAGCGCGTATCGGGAAGCTTGCGCTCGACGACTTTTCGCAGCGCGGCCGCATTTTCGACATCGCCGATGGCGAGCGAGCGCTCGAGGTCAGTGGTGACGACCACGGCCAACGACGCCAGCAGCGTGCGCCCACGCTCATCGCGGGGCGCGCCGGCGACGATCGCCCGAAGGCGATCGGCCTCGACGCGTGCCCATTCGACGCGATCCCGCAAATTCTCCGGTGGTGGCGGATCGGAGAGGCCCTGATTGTCCATTGCCGGTGGCGGTGCCGGTACTTTCGCGGGCACGGGCTTCTTCGGTTTCTTCTTCGTCGCCGCTTCGGCGGGATCGACGCAAGTTGCAAGCACCGCGCACAAGGCCGCGGCCATGCACGCCGTCAGTCGCCTATCTCGCTTTCGTGTTCCCAAACGGCCTCCCCTTGGCCAACCTTACTGCAAGAATCCATGCTCCGTCGAGCGGTCTTGCGCGGCGATTCTGCGTAGAATCCCGACGCCTTCCAAGCGCGACAACGCCCAATGCCAGGATCCCGGATGTATCGAATTTCCAGAGCGTCACCGGGCACCTGGCTGCGCGCTGCATGCATTGCAGGCCTATTCGGCTGGCCTCCCGGACTGGCCGCGGCGTCCGCTGAGATCGATCGGCTGGCCGACCTTGCGGCAAAGGGCGATCGAAGTGCGCTCGACTCGTTGGTCGACATCGCCCGGAGGAAGAAAGATGCGGACGCCGAGTACGCGCTCGGCGTCATGGCTTATGAAGGCAAAGGACTCGAGCGCAATTCGAAACAGGCTTTCCAGCTCTTCGAGCGCGCGGCAGCGAAGGGGCACGCCGAAGCGGGAAACCTCCTGGGTTATTTTTACGAGCACGGTATTGGCACGCGAGTGAACCTCGAGCAGGCGGCTGCGGCCTATAAGCGCGGCGCGGAGGCCGGCAGCGCGCGCGCGCGCACGAATCTCGGCTGGTTTTACGAGAACGGGATCGTGGTCGGCAAGGATCCTGCCGTGGCGGCCGACTGGTACAAGCAGGCGGCCGACCAGGGGCTGGCCGCCGCGCACGCCAACCTGGCCAACCTTTACGAGACGGGCAACGGCGTCGATCGGAACCCGGTCATTGCGATCGCGCTTTACGAGCGGGCGCTCGCCGGCGGCGTTGCGTCCGCGGCTTTGCGGCTCGGCAGGCTTCTCGAGTCGCGCGGCAATGTCGGCGGCGCCACGGAACATTACGTCACCGCCGCTACCGCCAAGGTGCCGGAGGCGGACCTCGCCGCGGGCCGGCTGCTGGTTTCCGCGGAAAATCCAAGGCGCGATGTCGAGATGGGTGTCCGGCTGCTCGAGCAGGCCGCGGCGCGCGACAAGCTCGAGGCGGCGCTCCTGCTCGCAAACCTCTTCGACAAGGGCATCGGCGTCAAAGCGGATGCGCCGCGCGCCGCAAATTACTTCCAGCGCGCGGCCGTGCTTG
>JANMDK010000181.1:0-12832 GCA_031376265.1 Pseudomonadota bacterium | reverse complement strand
ACCGCGACAAGGCGCTGCGCGGCCGGACTTTTCCTGTTTCGGGCTACACGACGAGCGTGGACTGGGGCGCGAGTGCGCTGCTCGAATTCACCTATCTCGACCTGATGCTCAATCGCGGCCTCACGCCGTCGAAGGCGGCCGCAATGCTTCCGAAGCTCGTGCCCTACAGCGGCGCTCGCACGCCGCTGGGCTCGCCGTACCGGGCCGCCGGATTCCGATATTTCCGGCCTCGCCGCTCGGCGGGGTGATGGCAGCATATCGGCCGATTCCCCAGTGGTGGCGCGGGAGTCAGCCGAAAAGTGGCAGCATTTACCTGGGGCGCGAGATTGCGGGCCCCAGGAGCTCGAGCAGGTTCGCGCGAGCCACGCGCTCGCGCGCCGCCGGCGAGAGCTGGCGCAGGAAAGCCTGAACGCTGGCGTGCTTCATCTCCTCGCTTTGCGCCGAGCGATGGCTCGCGTCGGTGCCGACGAGGAAGCGTTGCGGCATCGACTCGATCAAAGCGAGCCACTGCGGCCATACCTTCTCGCCGTCCATGAGGATCGTGTACTCCGGCGAGCGCGGATGCACTGCCCAGGTCCGCGCCGAAAGTTCGTAGTAAAGGTTGGGGTGGGCTTCGAGCATGCGGCGCGCGAGAAAGAGCGGCGTGTAGCCGCCGTGCGCCCAGATCACCGCGACGTCCGGGAATTTTGCGAGCAGCGTTGAGAGCTCCTTCATGCGCGTGGTTTCGACGTGCATCATCACCGGCACGCGATGCTTGCGCGCGAGACCCATGATCCCGTCCATCATCGGCCCGGACGGGTCGTAGTCGGCTTCGGGCAATCCGGGCGACGGGAAGTGAGTGACGGAAAGCTCGCCGATGCCGCGAAAGCGCCCCGAGGAGAGCAAATCGTCGAGCGCTTTCAATAGCGCCGGATCGAAGTTGTCCCATGCGCCGCGGTAGGTGCGGCGCTCGGGCGAGATCGACGCAAAGGCGATGAACTTGTCCGGGTGCCGCCGCGCCGCATCGGCGACGGTTTCGTTGTCGCTGTTGCGGCCCCAGAAGATCACTGCCTTTTCCACGCCGTGCCTGCGCATGAGATCCAGCTGCATCGACTCGTCGTTGAGGTGGACGTGCGAGTCGATGAAGGGCAGCGGCTCCGCAGCGTTCGCCGCCAAGCAGGACAAGAACGCCAGGGCGAGGAAGGCGAGGCGCATGGGCGCCGGGAAGGTGCTCAGGCGCGGCGGCCGAATGCCGCGAGCCCGCGCTTGACCAGCGCGAGCGGCTTGGACCAGTCGCCGGCCTTTTCCTGCCGGAACAGGCGCGCGGTCGGGTACCACGGGCTGTCCTGCCGCTCGAGCAGCCAGCACCAGTGCGGGTAGTGCGCGAGCATCACCCACACGGGCTTGCCGATCGCCCCGGCCCAGTGCGCCCACGCGGTATCCACCGTAATCACGAGGTCGAGCGCCGCGACCAGCTCCGCGGTGTCCTTGAAATCCTTGCCGGGATGGCCGAAGTTGTCGCGCTTATCGACCAGCGCGTGCTCTTCCTCGCTCAGGTCCTTCTGCAGGCTCACGAAGCGCATGCCCGGCAGGTCGAGCAGGGGCTGCAGATCGGAGAGCCGAATGCTGCGCTCCCGGTCCTTGCGGTAGACCGGGTCGCCTTTCCAGCACAGGCCGACGAGCTTCGCGCCGCGGCGCGCGAGTTTCTTGCGCCAGGCGCTCACCGCGATCTTGTCCACCGAAAGGTAGGGCATGACCGCCGGCACCGTCGCGAGGGTGGTGCCGAAAGCATGCGGCAGCGAGAGGAGCGAACATTGCAGGTCGAATTTCGGCAGGCGGTCGCCCTGCGCAATCACGCTCGGCGCGCCGCGGATGCCGCGCAAGAGCGGCTTGGCGGCCGCCGGCACTTCGAGCACGACCTTCGCGCCGAGCGAGGCGACCTGCGGCACGAAACGCACGAACTGCAGGAGGTCGCCGATGCCCTGCTCCGAATAGAGAAGGATGGTCCGGCCGGTGATGTTCTTCTTGCCGGTCCATTGGGGCTGCTCGAACTCGCGCGCGACCGCGGGATGCGCGAGCTTGCGATGCTCGTACTTCTCCCACGCCTCCTTGTAATCGCCGCCGAGCAGCAGCGCGATCGCCTCGTGCAGGTGGGCAAGCGCGAAATCGGGTTTCAGCGCGATCGCCTTGCGATGGGCATCCAGCGCCTCCTTGATGCGCAGGAGCTGCTGCAGCGTGCTGCCGCGGGCGTCGTGGGCCGCGGCCATGGCGGGATTCACCGCCAGCACACGATCGATCGCGGCAAGCGCCTCGTCGAGCCGGCCCAGCTCGCGCAGCAGGCTGGCGCGGTTGGTCTGCGCGTCGAGGAACTGGGGCGCGACCGCGATCGCCTGCTCGAAGCTCGCGAGCGCCTCGTCGAGCCGTCCCTGCTGCTCGAGCATCACGCCGCGGTTGCTCCAGGCCGCAGCGAACCCGGGCCTGAGCTTGAGGGCCGCCTCGCAGCTCGCAATGGCCTCGTCGGGCCGCCCGAGAGCCTGCAGCACGATGGCGCGGTTGCTGTGCGCCTCGACATAACCGGGATCCAGGAGGAGCGCGCGGTCGTAGCTGGCCAGCGCCTCCGCCGGACGGTTCAGCGCGCGATAGGTCTCGCCCAGGCTGTTGTGGAAAGGCGACTCGACCGGCCTGGCTGCGATCGCTTCGTTGAGCAGGCCCAGCGCGACGTCCTGCCGGCCGACCGAAAGCGCGATCAGCGCCAGGCCGTGCTTTGCATGCGGATTGACGGGATCGGCGCCCAGCACCTGCCTGAAAACGTATTCGGCCTTGGCGAGGCGCCCGGCAACCAGGTGCTCAGAGCCGACGCGGACCGCTTCGGCGACCGTCAAGTCGACTGGCAAGGCGGGCCCTAGAAGCCGAACAGGTCGGGGCGCTGCTCCCCGCCCGCCCAATCGAGGCGGCCTTCGGACCAGGCGTGGAACGCCGCGCCGAAATCGCTTTCGATCGCGAGCGTGGTGCCGGGCTCGATGACGACGAAGCAGTTCGAGTACGCGACCTTGTCGCCGATGCGCAGGTCCCCGGCGCGCACCCAGAGCTCGAGCAGCGCGGTGGTGGTGAAGGCCGGTGTCTTCGAGCCGGGGATCATGCCCATCTGCACGTAGCGGTGCTCGCCGGAGGCGCGCCCGTAGTCGAAGATCATCCTGCGCGTGACGCCGCCGACGCCGGTGGACTGCGCCCGCAGCTTGTCGACCGCGACGTTGATGTCGGGCTCGACCTCGGGATTCGGGTTGCGGATCGCGCCGAAGCGCGGGCCGGTGTGAAGAGCGTAGTCGCGGTTGGTTTCCTCGGGATAGATCACCGGCGCTTCGAGCCGCGAGACCAGCAGCGTTTTCTGGTAGCTGATCGCGTCGTGCGTTGAGCCTTTGACGTTGATGCCGGATTCATGCAGCTGCACCGGGCCCTGGTAGTCGGTCAGGCTGCCGTCGAGCACGAAGCTGGTGGCCACGCCGAGGTGCTGGTGCAGGCCGCTGCGCGTCATCGGCTCGAAGCCGACCAGTCCGAGGAAGCGTCCCTTCTCGCGGTCCTCGCGCACCGGCTTCAGCGCAAGCCCGGACTTGCCGGCGGTATGCCACTTAAGGTCTTCGGCGTCGTAGACGCTGACGTTTCGTGCGGCGGGCGCAGCGTGTTTGGGCGTTTGCAGAGGTACCGGGCGCTGCATCTCGGGGCTCCCTGAATGGGTCCGCCGATTCTATTTCTTTTCCGGCAAGGCGTACTTCTGCTCCAGCGCGTCGAACACGTCCTTGTTGACCGCCTTCTGGCGCTCGGCGAACCCGGCCAGCAGGTGCTCGGCACCCTTGAGCGAGCCCTGCTTGTGCAGGTGGGCGAGCGCCTGCTGCATGCCGGCAAGCGCCGCCTGCAGCGCGGTGTTGGCGTAAAGCACGCCGGAAAATCCAAGCGACACCAGTTCCTCCTGCTCGGGCATCGGCGTTTTGCCGCCGAACACGATGTTGAGGATCGCGAGGCCCGGCACGACCTTGGGGATCCTGCGGATCTCTTCGAGGCTGACCGGCGCTTCGAGGAAGGTCGCCTCCGCGCCGGCCTCGTGGTATTTCACGAGCCGCTCGACGGCCGCCTCGAAGCCTTCCGCGGCGCGAGAATCGGTGCGCGCGATGATCGTGAAGTTGGGATCGGTCCTCGCGTCGACCGCGGCCTTGATCTTCTGCACCATCTCGGAAGCGTCGATGACCGCCTTGCCGGAGAAATGCCCGCAGCGCTTGGGAAAGTCCTGGTCCTCGATCTGGATGGCGCTGGCGCCGGAGCGCTCCAACACGCGGATCGTGCGCGCCATGTTGAGCGCGTTGCCAAAGCCCGTATCGCCATCGACTACGAGCGGCAGCTTCACCGCATCGCGGATCGCCGCGACGTGCGACGCCACTTCGGTGAGCGTGGTCAGCCCGATGTCGGGCATGCCGAGGAAGGTATTGGCGATGCCGGCGCCGGTGATGTAGATCGCCTTGAAGCCCGCATCTTCGATCGCGCGGGCGGCGAGCGCGTTGGCCGCGCCCGGGAGCAGGACGGCCTGGCGCGCTTCGAGTTGCTTGCGGAACTGGAGGTTGAGAGCTGGGTTCATGCGTAAACCGCGGGTCGTGAGAAGAACCCGAAGTTTACTTTAACCGCGTGGTGCTAGAGCGTTGCCGCCGAGAACGTGTCGCAGGCTTTCACCTGGCCGGTGTCCAGGCCGCGCTTGAACCAGCGCACGCGTTGGTCGGATGAGCCGTGCGTGAACGATTCCGGAACGACGCGGCCCTGGGTTTGCTTCTGCAGGCGGTCGTCGCCGATCGCTGTAGCTGCGGCAAGCCCTTCGGCTACATCGCCGGCATCGAGCTGCTTCATGTTGCCGGCATGGTGGCCCCAAACACCGGCATAGCAGTCGGCCTGGAGTTCCATGCGCACTGCGAGGCTGTTGGTCCCTTTTCCGAGTCCGCCGCCGCTGCGCTCGGCGCGATCGAACGTGCCGGTGACTTTCTGGATATGGTGGCCGACTTCATGCGCGATCACGTAGGCCTGGGCGAAATCGCCCGGGGCGCGAAAGCGCGTCTGGAGATCGCGGAAAAACGAAAGGTCGATATAGAGCTTCTCGTCGTTCGGGCAGTAAAACGGACCCATCGCGGACTGGCCGGTGCCGCAGGCCGAGCGCACCTGGCCGTCGAAGAGCACCAGCGTCGGCGCGCGGTACTGCGCGTTCGCCTGCTTGAAGATGCTTCCCCACACCGCTTCGGTGCTGCCAAGGACTTTCGCCACGAACTGGCCGGTTTCATCGCTCGGCGCGCCTTTGACTACCGGCTTTGATGATTCCTTATTCGAAGTGACCTGGTTGGCGACGTTGATTGCCGTGCCCGGATCGAACCCGAGGAAGTAGGCAATGATCGCGACGACCACGCCGCCGACGCCAAGCCCTCCACCGACGCCCATCCCGCGCCGGTCTTCTACGTTCCCGCTGGCCGACTGGCCTCCGAGCTGCATGGCGACTTCCCTAGCGCAGGCCGAAGAAAGAAAGGGCTGCGACCACGACGACGACGAGCCCGATGATGTAGATGATGCTGTTCATTTGTGTTGCCTCTCTGGTTTGGGTTTGCGTTGCGAAAAAGCGCCGGCGGAACTCAGGCTCCGCCGGTGTTCGGTGAAGCCTAGTAGCGGTACGGGTTGTTGGGTCGGCTGTCGCGCCAGTTCGGCACGCCGTCGCGATCAGCATCCCGATAAGGACGGGTGGACGGGTAGGCACGCGAATACTGGTTGTTGTCGTAGTAGCCCGAGCCGTAGCCCGAGCTGTATCCGATCGGTTCGACGGCAACGCACCCGCCGAGCAGCGTGCCGGCGGCGATGACTGCGGCGATGATTTTTTTCATGTTGGTCACTCCAGGTGGGGTTGCGATGCGTGCAGTCTCGTACGGGATCTCTTGCCCATCTGTTCGCGAACGCACTTTTTTGGGGACGCAAACCCGACGCGTTCTGTGGGCGAATCGAAGAGTGCGTGTCAGTGCCCAAAGGGGCCAGGCTCAATTTTCGGTACCGACCTCGAGATTGGAATCGTCCGATACGAAAATTGAGCCTGGCCCCTTTGGGCGCTGCGCTTGTGCGCTGGCGCACATACGAGCCTGGCCCGGGTGCCTTAGGGTGACCGGGTCAGGCGTCTTTGCGCCTGCACCCAACAGGAGGAAGCATGAATATCAATCTACGCCATGCGGCAACCGCAGCGCTCAGTATCGCCGCGCTCGCTTTCGCCGGCTGCGCCGAAATGGGCTCGATGATGCACACGCACCACATGGTCAACGTGACGCTGACCGGCGCGGAGGAAGTGCCCGCGGTGACGACGGGCGCACGCGGCGCGGGCTCGATCACGGTAGGCGCGGACAAGGCGGTGAGCGGCAGCGTGACGACCACCAACCTCGCAGGCGCGGTCGCTGCGCACATTCATACCGGCGCCCGCGGCCAGAACGGCCCGATCGCGGTCGGCATGGTAAAGACGGCGGACAACGTCTGGTCGGTCCCGGCCGGCGCGCGGTTTACGGACGCGCAGTACGACGCCTTCAAGGCGGGAAACACTTACGTCAATGTGCACACGCCCGCGAACAAGGGCGGCGAAATCCGCGGCCAGCTGCACCCGTTATTGCCTGAAACGACAAGAGAACTAACCGAAGAGCCGCTCCTGTAGCGGCTCTCCGGTTTTTAAAGTACCGCTTTAGCTCTTGTTCGGGTTGTTCGGGCGGCGGTCCATTCCGTTCGGCACGCCGTCACCGTCACGATCCCCGCGACGCCAGGCACCGGCGTTGTAGCGCCAGCGGCCGTTGTCCTCGACCCAGGCCGGCTGCGCGTAGTTGTAACCGCGGCGGGCCTTCACCCAGTTGCCCTTGACCCAGTGGTGCTTGTTGCCGCGCCACTCCCAGTGGCCGGTGCGCCAGACGTAACCATTGCGGGCGGCGGGCGCGACTTCTTCGCGCGGCGCCGGGGGCGCTTGCCGAACTACGACGACAGCCGAATAGGCGGGCAGGACTACGCCGCCCAATGTAATTGCCGCCAGAGCGGCGACGAGTGACTTCTTGATCATGTGCTCTCCTGCATTTGGTTGTGGGAAGGCCAGCAGGCTCTCAGCGCGAGCATTGATCCTGCGCGAGACGATAGTGTGTCTGGCCGCACACAGGGTCTGTGCGCGGCGTCACATTGCAAAACCGGGGATCAGCCGAGCTTGCGCCGCAGGGCGTTGCCGAACTCGCGCACGCGGTTGGCGTTGATGCCGAGGTCGCTGCGCCCGACGCGGGACTTCGAGCGCACGTCGACCCGGGTCGTGCCGTCCGCACCGGGCACGATGCGAACCACCATGTCGTCCTCGAAACCGAAGAGCAGCGACTGGTCGGTGGCCTCTATGCGTCCCTGGATCGGTTCGGCATCGACGATGTGCAGGCCCATCGACTGCATCACCGTCCTTGAGGCCTCGAATACTTTTTCCTTCGGCGCATTGAAGGTCAGTGGGGCGATGTCGGCATAGGCCTTCTTTTGCTGCGCTGCCGCTTCGGGCCCGTCGTAGGGGGTCGGATGGTCGGTTTTCTTGCGGATGCCGGCGATGCGGACGAACTGCGGCGGATTGTCGAAGTCCGTTGTGATGTCGTGGATCGCCGGCACACTGCGCACGGTCTGGCGCAGGTTCCACGGGATGTAGGCGGTGACCGCGGCAATCAACAGCGCCATGCCTCCCACGACGATCGCGCCGGTGCGATGCGTCACGATGCCCGTGACCGCAGCGAGCAAAGCGACGATGGCCGTCGCGAATGCCAGCCAGAAGACGTAAGGCAGGGCACCGATGCCGTCGCGATAGGTCCACATGTCGAGCCGGTAGCCGATGCCCGCCATGAGCCCGGCGATGCCGTCGGCGATCGCCACCGCGAGGCAGATGAGCGCCACCAGCCAGGCCGCGTTGCCCAGCGGCTGGTTCTTGCGCAGGTAGAGGTCTTCTTCGGTGCTCATGCGGCCGCCCTGGTCCGGTAACTGTCGCGCAACTCCCGCTTGAGGACCTTGCCGATCGCGCTGCGCGGCAGGCTCGGCATCAGCTCCACCGCCGCGAGGCGCTGGATCTTGTTGACCCTCGAATTGGTCCAGGCGCGCAGGTCCTCGGCGCCGGCGGCGGCCGCTTCGCGCAGCACCACGAAGGCCACCGGCGTCTCGCCCCACTGCTCGGAGGGCACGCCGACGACCGCGCAGTCGGCGATGTCGGCATGCCCGCGCATCACCGCCTCGAGGTCGCTCGGGTAGATGTTGAAGCCGCCGGAGATGATCATGTCCTTCTTGCGGTCCATGAGGACGAGGAAGCCGTCGGCGTCGAACTTTCCGACGTCGCCGGTGCGGATGAAGCGCTTGCCCTCGGGCGAGTACCACTCGGCCTCGGCAGTCTTCCCGGGCTTGTTGTGGTAGCCGTTCATCATGCCGGCCGAGTGGCCGACCACCTCGCCCATCTCGCCCGGCGCCACCTCGACGCCGCTCTCGTCGATGAGGCGGATGTCGTGGCCCTCGGCCGGCGGGCCGACGGTATGCAGCTTGGCCGGGTGCTCGTGCGCGCAGAGGATGCAGGTGCCGCCGCCCTCGGTCATGCCGTAGAACTCGACCAGGCCGCCGGGCCAGCGGGCGAGCACGTCGGCCTTGAGCGCGCCCTGGAAAGGCGCGGAGGTCGAGAATTTCATGCGGAACGCGGAGAGGTCGAACGAATCGAAGCTCGGCAGGCTCATGAGGCGTTGGTACTGCACCGGCACCAGCATCGTGTGCGTGACCGAGTGGCGCTCGGCCAGCGCGAGGTAGGCCGCGGCCTCGAATTTCGCCAGCAGCACCACCGTGCCGCCGTGCCCGAGCGTCGGGAAGAAGCTCACGAGCGTGGTGTTGGAGTAGAGCGGCGTGGAAAGCAGCGTGATGGAAGACGCGTCGTAGCCGTAGATCGCGGCGCGCTGGATGTGGCTCCAGCGCATTGCATGCGACTGCACGATGCCCTTGGGCGTGCCCGTGGTGCCGGACGAATAAATGATGTTGAACGCCCATTGCGGCGCGATTTCCACCGCGGCGGGGTGCGCGCCGGCCGGCGCCAGCCAGGCCTGCAGGGAATCGCCGGCGGGGGACTCGTCGAGCGCGATCCGCTTCGCGGCGATCCTGGCTGCGACGGGTTCGAGCGTTTTCGCCACGCTCGCGTCGAGGAAGAAGCGCTTCGCGCCGGCGTCGGAGGCCATTCCCGCGAGTTCCTCCGCGGTACAGGACGGCGCGAGGGGAGCGACGACGACGCCTGCGCGCAGCGCGCCGAGAAACACGACGGCATACTCGATCGACGTGTACGCGCAGATCGCTATCGCTTCCTGGGGCTTGAATCCTTCGCGCTCCAGCGACGCGGCCACCCGGTCCATGAGCGTGTCGAGCTCGACATACGACACCGTCCGCTCGCCCAGCACGAGGGCGGCATGGCCGGGCTTGCGCCGCGCGTGTTCGCGGATCAGGTCGGACAGCGTGCCGAACCCGATCTCGGAGGTGGCGGTCGGTGGGGAGATCGGCGATGTCCGGGGCGCGTTCATGCGGCCCATTTTACGGGACTGCGCGGCCCACGGCCCGGCAGGGCGTGAGTAAGTGCCGGTCAGGCTATGGCAATCTGCGCCCGGCCCCGGCAAACCACGAGGTCGGGGTTGCGTTTCGCCGTGGTCCTAAAGTGTCGAGGACATGGTGGGTACTGCACACGAGGCAGCGATATCTCATCTTGCCGGGGGTTTCGGAGCCCGCAATGGCGACCAGCAGTCCGTGCGGCGCGGCCGAGTCGTCGGTCAGCAGGGCGCAGTCCGCGCACACCCGGAAGTTGCTCATCTTTGCAACGTTGGTGATATCGCCCATGCCTTTATTGTGGGGCCGCAAAGGAGGGAGTTGAAGGAGACTCAAGCCCTTGATCGCGTAGTTTTTCGCTGACGGCAAGGCGGCGGAGCGGAGTGGTAGCGGAGAAGCGGGGTGACGGATATCACGCGCTGTAGGCCGCCGGGAAGCGGCGCGTAGGACACCGCCGACCCCTGTACGATGCGGCATGGCCGCCCGCATGGAACTCACGGGGAAAGTCGCGCTCGTCACCGGGGGCGCGCGCAACATCGGCCGGGCGATCGCGATGGCGCTTGCCGAAGGCGGCGCGGCCGTCATGGTCAATGCCCGCACCTCCCGCGAGGATGCGCAGGCCACCGTCGATACGATCCGTGCTGCCGGCGGGCGAGCGGCAATGCATTTCGCCGATGTGACGGATCCCGAAGCGGTGGCGGCGCTGGCCAAGGCGACCGTGGGCGAGTTCGGGCGGCTGGATTTCCTCGTCAACAATGCAGCGATACGCGCCGAGACGGTTTTCGACAAGATGGCGTTCGAGGAATGGCGGCGCGTGCTGGCGACGGTGCTCGACGGCGCCTTCCTTTGCACGCAGGCCTGCCTGCCTTACCTGGCAAGCGCGGGCGCCGGCGCAGTGGTGAACATCGGCGGCATGACCGCGCATACCGGCGCCAAGGGCAGGGCGCACGTGGTGACCGCCAAGGCGGGCCTCGCCGGCCTTACGCGAGCGCTGGCGCATGACTTTGCCGATCGCAACATCACGGTGAATTGCGTGGTGCCGGGCACCATCGAAACGGTGCGCGGCCTGCCGGGCGCGCCGCCGCGTCCCGCGCATCGCCAATCGCTGCCGCCGCTCGGGCGGCGCGGCGAACCGGCGGAAGTCGCGGCCGCCGTGCGCTTCCTGTGCGGACCCGGCGCCCGCTACATCACGGGCGAGACGGTTCACGTCAACGGCGGCGGGTGGATGGGATGAACGCGGAATCCGAACCCGCGGTTGCCGAAGAACTCGCCGCGAGTGTCGCAACGCTCCGCAAGCAGGCGGTTCCGGGCGAGGTTCGGGCGCGCTGCCGCGACCTGCTCGTCGACGTCGCCGGACTGTGCGTCGCGGCGCGGAACACCGACTACGTCACCGCGCTGAAGCAAAGCCTCGACGAAGGCGGGCCGTGCACGGCCATCGGCCATGCCGGAGGCTGGCGGCCGGAAGACGCGGCGCTGCTCAACGGCACCGCGGCCCATGGCGAGGATTTCGACGACACGTTCGAAGGCGGGCCGGTGCACTCGGGCGCGGTGGTGGTGCCGGCCGTGCTCGCGGCTTGCGAGCGCTTCGGTCTCGACGGCCGAGCCGCGCTGTTCGGCATTGCGATCGGCGTCGAGGCCACCTGCCGCCTGAGCCTCGTGGCGCCCAAGCGCATCCACAAGGCCGGCTTCCACCCCACCGCCGTTTTGGGTGCGATGGGTGCGACGCTCGGCGTGGCCGCCGCATTGAATCTCACGCCGAAGCAGACGGCGAATGCGCTCGGCATTGCAGGCAGCATGGCTGGCGGCATCATCGAGTACCTCGCCGAGGGGACCTGGACCAAGCGCATGCACGCCGGCTGGGCGGCGCACGCCGGGCTGCATGCGGCGAGGATGGCGAAGGAAGGTTTCGTCGGGCCGCGCACGGTGTTCGAAGGCACGCATGGCCTCTTCTTCGGCTTTGCGCATTCGGCGCAAGGGGCGTTTGCCGAGCTCACCGGAACGTTCGGCAAGAAGTGGCACCTGCTCGACCTTACCTTCAAGCCGTACGCCACCGGCACCATGAACCAGCCTTACATCGACTGCGCACTGCGGCTCGCCAAATGCGGCTTCGCGGCCGAGGACGTGGCCGAAATTCTTTGCGAGACGGCCGAGGGCTATGTGCATCGCCTTTGGGAGCCGCTCGCCTCCAAGCAGAGTCCGCCGAACGGTTATGCGGGAAAGTTCAGCACGCCCTTCAATGTCGCCGTCGCGTTCGTCACCGGCGAGGCGGGGTTCGAAGCGTTCTCGGATCGTACCGTGAAGGACCCGCGGATTCTCGCGCTGGCGTCAAAAGTGCGCTACGCAGTCGACCCGGACAATCCGTATCCCAAGCGCTACACCGGCCACGTGAAGATGACGCTCACGGACGGCCGCGTATTCGAGGAGCGCCAGCCGCATATCCGCGGCGGCAGGCACGAGCCGTTGTCTTCTGCTGACATCGATGCGAAATTCCGCGGCAATGCCGCGTGGGGCCGCTGGCCCGCGAGCGCGGCGGATCGCTTCCTCGAATTCTCAAAGGAGGCCTTCGATGGCCCGATCGACCTGGCTGCGTTTCGCGCTTAGCGCCGCGCTGCTCGGGCTACCGCTTGCGGCCCATCCGCAGGCGTACCCCACGAAGGCGGTGAGGATCCTCGTGCCGGCGCAGCCCGGCGGCGGCCTCGACCTCGTCGGCCGCACCGTGGCCGAGCTGCTGGGCCGCGCGCTCGAGCAATCCTTCGTCGTCGAGAACGTCTCCGGCGGCGGGGGCAGTATCGCCTCGCAGCAGGTGGCTCGCGCAGCGCCGGACGGCTACACGCTCATGGTCGGCTACGTGGGCACGCACGGCACCAATCCGGCGGTGCGCAAGGTGCCTTATGACGCGGTCCGCGACTTCACCCCGATCGCGATGGTGGGCGGCACGCCGAACGTGCTCGTCGTGCATCCGTCGGTGCCGGCCTCGGACCTGAAGACGTTGGTCGACTACGCGAGGAAGAACAGCGGCAGGATCAGCTACGCCTCGGGCGGCATCGGCACGCTCAACCACCTGGCGATGGAACAGTTCCGCGCGGCCGCGGGATTCGAGGCGGTGGTCGCGCACTACCGCGGCATCGGTCCCGCGATCATCGACATCGTCGCTGCGCAGACCCAGATGATGATGCCGGGCCTGGCTGCGGGCCTGCAGCACATCCGCAACCGGAAACTGCGGCCGATCGCGATCACCGGC
>JANMDK010000158.1:0-2094 GCA_031376265.1 Pseudomonadota bacterium | reverse complement strand
CACCGGATAAAGACAATGAAATCGACTCGCCAAGCCACCCCCCTGCATGTTTTCGTCCTTGCGATGATGATGATTACGGCCGGCGGCATGATGCGCTTCAACCAGTCGCTGCCTTTTGCCGAGCAACTGGCACGGGCCGTGTACCGGATCCTGCCCTCCGAGCCGGAGCAGGTGCAGGCGCCCCAGGCCGAAACGCCCGCCGCGATCGCGGCGAGGGCCGCCGAGGCGCTGGCCCGGCGCGAGACGCTTGCGCAGAAGCGCGCACGTTACGCGCCGCATATCCAGGCGGCCTCCGAGAAGAGCGGCGTTTCGACCGCGATGATCGAAGCCGTGATCACCGCCGAGTCCGCCTTCAACCCGCTCGCGATTTCGCGCACCGGCGCAGTGGGCCTCATGCAGCTCATGCCCGACACCGCAACGCGCTTCGGCGTCACCGACCGCACCGACCCGGCGCAGAACATCATGGGCGGCGCGAAGTACCTCTTCTTCCTGCTCAACAAGTTCGAGAGCCCCAAGCTCGCGATCGCCGCCTACAACGCCGGCGAAGGCAATGTGAAGAAGCACGGCAACAAGATCCCGCCCTTCAAGGAAACGCAAAAGTACGTGCCCAAGGTCCTCGCGTTCTTCAAGAAGTACCGCCAGGAAGACGACGCCTGAACGAGTAACCCGTCGCACGCCGGGCCGCCTTGACGGCCCGCCGGGCCGGTCGCATCCTTCTCCCGCTTTGCCAATACACAAAAACGGGAGAAGACAAATGAACGGAATCACCACGCGCCGCGAATTCATGGGCATGGGCCTGGCGCTCGCAGGCACCGCGCTCGCGGGTTGCGCAGGGCAGCAATACAGCGGGGACGGCTGGACGCGGTTGGTCGACGGCCGCAGCATCCCCGCCGGCTGGGGGCGCATCGACCAGCAGGGCAGCTGGAGCGTCGTCGACGGCACCCTGCAGGGCGCAGGCTCCGCGCCGAACCCCAAGGCCGTCAGCTACCTCATCTCGCCGCAGAGCTACACCGACTTCGAGATGCGCGCCGAGTTCTGGGCCAGCCACGACTGCAACAGCGGCATCTTCATCCGCTGCTCGGACCGCGCCCGCGTCGGCGCGGACAATTCCTACGAGGTCAACATCTTCGACCAGCGGCCGGAACCGAAATACGGCACCGGCGCGATCGTCGACGTGGCCGCCGTGAACCCGATGCCGAAGGCCGGCAACCGCTGGAACATCTTCGACATCACCGCGCGCGGCGACCACATGGTCGTCTACCTCAACGGCCAGAAGACCGTCGACGTGCGCCACGGCAAGTTCAAGTCCGGGCCCTTCGCGCTGCAGAACGGCGGCGGCACCATCCGCTGGCGCTCCGTCGACATCCGCACCCTTTAATTGGGGTCAGAGTCGATTTAAGGGGAAGGCCGCGTCCCGGCCGCCGAGCGGCGGACTGCGTGGCCTGATCGTCGTGGGGCTCGGCGCATCGCTGTCGCCTCTCGACCTCGCGGTCAACGTCGCCTTCCCAGCGATCACCTCGGCGTTCGCGCTCGAAACGCAGGCGATCCGCTGGGTGATCGCCGCGTACGTGCTGGTCTATTCGAGCCTGATGCTGGCCTTCGGAAAGCTCGGCGACACCATCGGCTACCGGCGCATCTTCCGCGCCGGGCTCGTTGTCTCAGCCGCGGCTTTCGTGCTGTGCGCACTCGCGCCGGACTACGGGTGGCTGCTCGCCGCGCGCCTGTTCCAGGGCTTGGGCGTTGCGCTGCTGCTCAGCTGCGCGCCCGCGCTTGCCACTTCCTTTTACGACGAGGGCCGACGCACCTGGGTGCTCGGCGCCTATGCGAGCATGGCGGCGGCCGCCGGCGTGGTTGCGCCTCTGGTGGGCGGCGCTAGCATCGCGTTGCTCGGATGGGCCGGCGTGTTCTGGTTCCGCGCGCCGATTGCCGTCCTGTCTCTGATGTTGCTCGCGTTCCTGCCGCCGGCGGCGGAGCCAGCTCATCCGGCCGCGCAGCGCAGTTTCGATCTCGGCGGCGTCTCGCTGCTTGCCGTCGGTGTTGCCCTCGCACTTCTCGCACCCACGCTCCTGCAAACCGGCGACTCGATGCTGCTTG
>JANMDK010000149.1:0-1725 GCA_031376265.1 Pseudomonadota bacterium | reverse complement strand
CGGGCGAGGAACCATTCCGGATGATCGAGGTTCTCCGAGCGGTCGTTTGCGTAGTCGTTTTCGACTTCGTGGTCGTCCCAGGTGAAGAGCCACGGCACTGCAGCGTGCGCGCCCTGCAGGTCGGCATCGGACTTGTACAAGGCATGCCGCGCGCGATAGTCGGCGAGCGTATGGGGCTCCGATGTCTCGTGCCGGCGCACCTGGTCGCGGGCACGGGACGATTCGTAGATGTAGTCGCCGAGGAAGACCACGAGGTCGAGGTCGTCCTGGACGATGTGGCGGTACGCGCCGAAATAGCCTTGCTCGAAATGCTGGCACGAGGCGAAGGCGAAGCGCAGCTTGTCCGGCCGGCCGGCTGCCGTGGGCGAGGTGCGCGTGCGCCCGATGCGGCTGGTCGCTTCGCCAGCACGGAACCGATACCAGTACCAGCGACCGGGCTCGAGGCCGCCGACTTCGACGTGAACCGAGTGTGCCCAATCGGGCGAGGCGTGCTGCGTGCCGGAGGCGACCACGTTGCGCATCGACTCGTCGCGCGCCACTTCCCAGCGAACAGGCACGACCTCGGGCGACAGGCCGCCGCCGGGCGCCTCCGGGATCGGCGCAAGACGGGTCCAGAGCACGAACCCGCCGGGGTGCGGGTAGCCCGATGCGACGCCGAGCGTGAAAGGGTCGGCGACGAACCGGGGTTTGGGCTGGAACTGCGCGCGCACCGGCACAATGGCCGAGGACACGCCGAGCGCGGCAAGGGCTTGGAGAAATCTACGGCGGTCGGGGCGGCGCATGCCTGAGATTAACGCTTCAGGATGTCAATCCGCTGACGTTCATTTTTTCCGCGATGGCGAAAGCAGGCCGGCGTCGAGCGCGGCGATCACCTGGGCGCCGTTTCGCTTGCGCTCCCGGGCTTGCTCCGGCGATTCCTTGCCGGCCTCCGTTTGCGCGATCGCTTCGTATAGCCGAGCCGACCCTTGCATCATCAGCGGCGTAAGGCCGGCCGCCGCAAAGGTTGCGGCGATCTCGTCGGTTTCGGGCACCCACCGATACGCCTTGGGCGGCATCGAGGGCAGGTTGCGCAGGATCCAGTCCCGGATCGACGATTGGCTCTCGCGGAGTTCTTCGTCGAGGACTTCTTCCACGCCAAGGCGTTTCGCTGCGATCAGCAGCTCGGTGAGCAATGCGACCGTGCCCTTGGTGACGCCGCCGTAGCACATCTTCACCGCCGCGGCATCGCCAACGCGCTGGCTGACGACGCGCACCGCTATGGCTTCGTGCTGAAGGCAGGAGAGCTTGCCGGCGTGCGGTCCGGAAACGTAAAGGCGGATGCGGCCGGCGCCGCGCGGCGGCGGGCCGATGATGCCACCGTCGACGAATTTCGCGCCGGCAGCTTCGAGCAGCACCTGCATTTCCAGTTTCGTATTCGGGGCGAGCGCGTTGCAGTCGGCGAAGAGCAGCGGCTTTCCAAGTTCGCGACCCACGACCGCCGCTTCGCGCGCAATGCCCATCGCCGATCCTGGATCGACGATCGATAGAAGCATGTCGCAATCGCGAAGCAGCCCGCGCAGGTCGCCGCTGTCGGTGATCCCGGCTTCATTGGAAAGCCGGCGCGTGCGGTCGCTGAGCCCGGCGAGCGCAGTGCTGATCTCGAAGCCAAGCTCCTTCAGGCGATTCGCCACCGCCTGTCCGTTGTCGCCGGGACTCATGATGCCGATGCGGCGGTTTTGCTTTTTT
>JANMDK010000132.1:0-17412 GCA_031376265.1 Pseudomonadota bacterium | reverse complement strand
CCGCGACCTGCTGTCGATCAAGGGCCGGTTTGGCTGCCCGATCGTCACGGCGCAGGAATTCCTGGAGACCTTGAAAACATGACCGCGCCCGCCATGAACCATCAGAACCCTCGCCGCGCGCTGGTCGACGAGCTCAAGGCCCATCCTCCCAACGAAGCCGCCTTGCTCCTTGACGACGTCCCCCCGCAGCTCGCCTGCGAGGCGCTCACGGACCTCAATCCAACTTTCACCCAAAGCATCCTGGCCGAGCTTTCGCAGGAACTCCGTGCGCAGATCCTCAAATGCGCCAGCCCGGAGATCGCAAAGCAATGGCAAACCAACCAGCACTACCCGTCCGACTCCATCGGCCGCCTCATGGAGCCGGCCTATGCCGTGCTCAAGAAGGAGATGACCGTCGGGGAGGCGGTCGACCAGTTGCGGGAGCTGATGCGCACGGCCTTCATTACCTACGGCTATGTAATCGACGACTCGGGCACGCTCCAGGGGCTGGTCACGATGCGGGACCTGCTCTTTGCCGAGCGCGAGGCGCGCATCGAGGGCCTCATGCTGAGAGACGTATTCACCTTCCGGCCGGAAACGCCGATCAAGGAGGCCATGCAGCTCTCGCTCTCCCGCCACTACCCGGTCTACCCGGTGTGCGACCAGTCCAGCCGGTTGCTTGGGCTCGCGCGCGGGCAGGCGATCTTCGAGGCCGAGGCTTTCGAGATCACTGCGCAGGCGGGCAGCATGGTCGGCGTGGAGAAGGAGGAGCGCATCTCGACCCCGATGTTCCGCAGCTTCCGGTTCCGCCACCCGTGGCTGCAACTGAACCTGCTCACCGCGTTCCTCGCCGGCGGCGTGGTGGCGTACTTCCAGGGCACGATCGACCGGCTGGTCATCCTGGCAGCTTTCCTGCCTGTGCTGGCGGGGCAGTCGGGCAACACGGGATGCCAGGCACTCGCGGTCACCCTGCGCGGCATGACGCTGGGCGAGATCAAGCCCGGCGACGGGCCGCGGCTGGTGACGAAAGAGGGGCTCCTCGGCGCGATGAACGGCGCGCCGATCGGCGTGGTCGCGGGAGGGGCGATGTACTACACGGCGATCGCGCAGGGCTCGCCGAACGCGTTCATGCTTTCGGTCGTGGTGTTTCTGGCGATGACCGGTGCCTGCATGATCAGCGGCGTCTCCGGGGCGATCGTGCCGCTGACGCTGAAGAGGTTCGGTTTTGATCCGGCGACCGCCTCGAGCATCTTCCTCACGACGGCGACGGACATCGTGAGCATGGGGATGCTGCTGGGGTTGGCTACGGTGATCGTGCGGTAGGGAGGTCTTTGAGATCACAATCTGTGATCTCAAAAAGGTGGGCGAAATACCTTCCGCTGACATCCAAAATGTCAGTAAGTCACCCGGAGAGCCAATATCCACGCGGGCTTCTGGAAAATAATGTCAGTAGTCAAAAGGAACAGGTCACAAATTGTGACTAGTTCGTGAGACGTATCCGAGTCGTCAAGGTCACGATTTGTGAGCTTGGATGCGGTCACGGCTTGTGACCGCATCTAGGTTTAGAAATAACCGAAAAGAGTTAGTACTTTTCGATTGGCTGGGCGCAAACCTCGTGCCCTGAAGCTTTCGCCTGGTTGCCTGATTGCGCACAAAGCCCGCGTGGAGGAGGATGGGAGCGTGTGACTGCGCTTCGGGGAGCAGCGGGTGGAATTCATCTTAGTTGGGGATGCCCTAAGAGGACTGGGAATTGTTTATTTCCTTGTCGCTCTCGGCGCGCTTGCGCTAGCGCTATTCAAGCCAAAGGAAAAGAAAGAGCGAATCCTTTGGACCACAACCGTCTTGGTTCTCTTCGGCACTCTCCCGGCGATAAATCTCTGGGAGAAGTGGCGTGCGGACGCCTATTCAAAAGAGGCGTGGGCGTATTTCAAGAAGATGTGCGCGGAGAAGTCGGGGGAAAAGATCTACAAGACGTTTACGGGTGTCAAAAGTGTGATCGTGACCAAGCCGCTTCCGCCGGCTACGGAGAAGGATTTGTATGATCAGTATTGGTATGGCGACCCTTATAGCAATGCGACAGCGTGGGAAGTTCGCGGAGAAACAGTCGCGAGATCGCTCGTAGGCACTAGCCGTCGGCTCACAGGGGAAAGGCAGCTTGGCCTTGAATTCGTGGAAATTAAGATTGGCGGTTCTCAAGCCGGTGAATACCGTCGAATATTCCGACCTGTCACTGGCGAAGTTATGCCAGTAGTTCAACCTGCTACCAGTACTGAGAGTCGATTTGGAATCTCTTGGGAGGATATTTCTACGTCAGAGGACCGGAAATTTTGGGTAGCTGGAAGCAGGCTGGCGATTATTGATTTAGAAAATAAAAGCTTGGTTGCGGAGCGGATTGGATATCTGATTGAACACGGATTTGGATCGACTTCCGGACAGCGCAGACCTTGGCTTAGTGCACGTGGGCCAGGTTCAACCTGTCCGCAACTCGTTGGGGACTTTTCTGACCAGCAGTTTGTAACCAAAGTGTTTCCTCAACTTTAGGGAAATAACTATGGCCAATGGTCAACTCCAGCAATTGGCTACATTTGCGAACCTGCAGATGGCCGCTGAAGGATTCCTGAGTCGCGCCGGTGACGACCGGCCAAACCGACCTGATGCCGGGTTAGTTGAACAACGGTTGTTTGAAGGAAATTCGCACGCCAGTAAATTCACCCGCACCCAATCTTCCTCGTTCGTCAAAGGCTACGAAGTCCTAGCCCAATACCGAAACGATCCTCTTCTTACCGGCGGCACCGGCTTCTCCGGGACCTTGTTCCGGAATAAATTATCCGGCGAGCTGACACTCTCCTTCCGCTCGACCGAGTTCATCGACGACAACATACGCGACAGTTTTTCGACCAACAAGCTCGAAGTAAAGGAGTTGGGCTGGGCGTTCGGGCAGATCGCGGAGATGGAGGACTGGTACGCCGCACTGTGCAAGGATCCCGAGTTGCTTGGCCGCACCAATACGCGATTTAACGTGACCGGTTATTCGCTTGGCGGTCACCTGGCGACGGCGTTCAATATTCTTCGTCGCGAAGAAGCCGAAGCAGGACTGGGCGCCAGCCCGGTCATCGCAACCTATACATTCAATGGCGCGGGCGTCGGAGACCTGAAGCCTGGCAAGAAGCTACGCAGCGTGCTTGCCGAGTTCCGCAACTACCGCAGTGACGCAGATGTAACGAAGTCCGCGGCGTGGGCGTCCCTCACTCCGGCCGAAAGAATCGTCACGCTGCAGCAAGCGCGGTCGAGAGCGCTGGCCGTCGCCAATGAGTATCGGCAGGTGAAGGGCCTTTCGGATGTCACGTTTGCGCTACAGGCGACCGAGGCGCCAATGGGAGAGCAGGCCACGGTGCGGTATCAGATTGCTGCGTTGCTTGCGGGTCGGAACACGATCGCATCCAGCCTTTGGTTCGGAGACGACAGTAACAAGGTTCCATTCGAGCCGAAGTTTGCCGATTCGATCGGGAGCGACATGTTTCCATCGATGATCGAGATTGTCGGCAGCGACAGCGGCAATCTCGGACCTTCATTCGTATCCAACAGCGGGGTGCACTACGGGACTCGCCGCGAAATTTTCATCGAGGACCAGCCGCTCACGCGTGGAACCTACATAGTCCGTGGTTTTCCGGGCGACCTGGTCTCCAATCCCGGTCAAAACGATTTCGCCGATACCCACAGCCTGGTGCTTCTCCAGGATTCGCTCGCCCTGATGGCCGCGTTCGAGCGCATCGATCCAAATTTCACGGCCGATCATGCGACTTCGATTTTCTCGGCGATCTCTAGCGCGTTGGCGCGCGGGACTTTTGGTACCCAGGGCGTTGCCGAAGGCGACGTGCTTGAGCGCGCTCTCGATGCCTTGCGCGAAATCGTGCTTGGCCCTGGCACGGCGCCCGTGAACTATGCCGCCACGTTGCCTGGAAACACATGGCACCTGGAGAGCCTTCGCTCGCCATTCCACGACAACCTAAGGGCCGTGAACGACCGGATTGCTGCGCTTTCGAACGAGCCATTGTTCTCCTCCAGGCTGGTGGTGCTTGCGGGCAAAAGCGCCGATGAATTGCAGTCCCTGGCCGAATCCGCTGGTGGCGATGGGGCGGCCTACCGTTACGCGCTGCGAAAGCTGAATCCTTTTGCCGTCCTCGGGTTTGGTTACGACCCGCACAACGCCGGGGGTCAGCTCGATCTTTACGATCCGGACACCGGTAACGGCGTTTCGGCCTCCTGGATCGAAGCGCGCGCGGCCTTCTTGCGTGCCTATTCCGACTACCGCATTTCGAACGGCCGCCTGAGCCAGCAGGCAATCGGCGGATATTTTGAAGACCAGGCGCTTCAAATCCAGATTGGGCGGTCGCATGAATTTTCGCAGCGGTTCGTTTTCGCATCCGACAGCAACCAGCAAGTAGTGACGGGGTCATTGCAGGACGACTACCTCTTTGGCGGAAATGGCGCCGATACGATCACCGGCGATACGGGCAACGATTATCTCGAAGGCGGCCCAGGCAACGACACGCTGACGGGCGGGCGCGGCGACGACACGCTCGATGGCGGGCGAGGCTTCGACACCTACATCTATGCCGACGGCGACGGCAATGACTCGATCCTCGATTTCGACGGCAGGGGGCTCGTCAGCTTCAGGGGCCGGAACCTTTCTGGCGGCACAAAGGTCGCCGAAGGCATTTTCGAATCTCCCGACAAGACCCGTTACCAGCTCATCGACGAAGGCGGCGGCGGGTGCGCGCTTCTCATCGACGGCAATCTTCGTATCGAGGACTTCGAGAACGGCGCCTTGGGAATTCTCCTCGAAGGCGAGATCGAGCCCGACACGCCGCCGGAGAGCGCAGGGGAGTACTCGTACTTCAACTCCGAGCTTCCGGCGGAGTTCCATCCGAATTCGAACACGCTGCCGGAAGCGTTCGTGGTGAGGGCGTTCGGCAGCCGGCGGGACGATTACTTCTATACGACGAACCTCGGTGTGCCGATTGCCGGGCGGGCAGGCAACGACGTCGCCATCTTCGGGAGTGAAGCGCATTACGCCATGCCCTACGAGATGGGCGCCGGCGACGACTTCATCGATGCGACGGCTTCGACCGGTGCCACTCCCTCCGCCTACCTTTCCGGCGGCAGCGGAAACGATTTCATTCTCGGCGGCCAAGGCAGCGATCGCATCTGGGGCGACAACTACCTGGCGTTTTCCCTGGAAATTTTCGCCGGCGCCAGGCCCGGACGTACCGGCGTATTCATAATCGACGACTTCGTCTACAACCTGGATTCCGGGCCTGGGTTCGGCTCCGCACTCTATTTGCCGCCGGGGTCGGGCGCGTTCAAGCGCACCTACGACGACGCAATCCGTATCAACGTCGAATTCTCCGCGGGCATTCCGGCCGAACTCCTGGCCGATGGCTCCTTTGTCCAGGGCAGCCTTCGGGATGCGCTGGTGGGCGTCCTGGGCGAATCCGGGACGTTCGACGATTTCATCGACGGCGGCGATGGCGACGACGACATCGTCGGGGGAAGCGGCTCGGATCACATTTTGGGCGGTCCGGGCGACGACATTCTATTCGGGGACTATGAAGCGTTCAGGCGTTCGGGAGGCGAGCCGTCTTATTTTGGCCTGAAAACCTACTTCGGCGAACTCGCCGCGCTGTTCGGGCGTCCCGGTGACGACAACATCGACGGCGGTCCGGGTGACGACCTGATCAGGGACGAGGATGGCGGGAACGACATTCTTTACGGAGGAGAGGGCAATGATGAGATCTTGTCCAGGGAAGGCCGCTGGATTCCGGGTTCAGGCGGCGCCTACAACACCATTTCCGGTGACGCCGGCAATGACTACATTGAGGTAAGCAACGAAACCGGCGGTTTTGAGGTAGTTGACGGCGGCAACGGCGACGACACGATTTCGGTCTTCGTCAGTCGCTTCGAAGGGGGCGCAGCCGGCCGGGCCTTCGTTTTTGGGGGCGCCGGGAATGACGTCATTGTCGTGCAAGCCGACTACGGATTCGTGGACGGCGGAAGCGGGGATGACAAATACACCGTCTCAGGCGAGTTCAACACGATTTCCGATGCGGGGGGCAACGACACGTTCAACGTTATCCTGCCGAACGTGGCACAGGTCGACGCGTGGCTGTCTTCGTTTCCGGCAACGCTCGCAGAAGCGCCGATGCGCAATGCGTCCGCGCGCACGCAGGGGTGGACGGTCTCGCGGGAAGGAGGCGACCTCGTCTTTCGCTCACAGTTCGAGGCCTGGGATCGCGTCGAGGCCTCCAGCGAGCTGGCGATCGAAAACTGGTTCGTCGGCGCAGAGCACCGGATCGAGCGCATTGTGAATCTCAGGGCGGGCGGCGTGCTGACCTCAGCCCAGTTCGAAGCCTGGGGAGGCGCCCACTACGGCAGCGACTTTGCGGACGAGCTCCTCGACTACAGCGAGCATTCCGACCGCAGCGCGGGCGGCGGCGGTGACGACGTGATCGCCACGGGCGACGGCGACGACCATCTGTACGGCGGACGCGGCGACGACTATCTTGCTGGCGGCGCGGGCAACGACACCTACCATTACGCCCGAGGCGACGGTGACGACGTGATCGAGGACCTGTCCGGGATGGACGAAATCCGCTTCGGCCCGGGCATCTCCATTGCGGAAATGGCCGTAGAACTGGACGAATCCGGCCTGACGCTCACCCTCGGCGGAGGCAGCCTCGAAATACTTGGGGCAAGCCGGGGAGATCCGGGAATCGAGCGCCTTCGCTTTTCGGATGGGACATCGGCAATGCTTGCCGAGCTCCTGCCGCTCTTGCCGCAGACCGAGCTGCGGGCGTTCGAGCTGGACTTGACCGGCGTCACCCTTGAAGAAGAGGACTTCGAGGAAACCGTCGAGCCCGGCATCGGCGCGGAAGGTGCCCCATCCCCGGTCGTTCAGGACGTGCAGGGTGTCAATGCACCCACGCCGCCCATCGTCTTTCCCGACAACGCGGTCGAGCTTCCGGATTTGCCGCTCGTGGTATCCACGCTCGATATTGACGATGCAGTCTCGAACGTCTTACCCATTTTCTCTAGCAACACTCCCGCGGTCGACGCGATCGCAGAATTCCTGGCCGCCGGCGCGCAGCGGTTCGAATTTCGATCTTCATTCGGCGGGCTCACCGCAGAAATCGCGCCGGATGAAAGCGAAGCCCTTCAGCCGGGCAGGGCCGGTAGCGGGAGCACTGCGCCCCTCGACCTGCAGACACTGCTCGAGGCCGTTGAGGCCTTTAGTTCGGGGCAGGCCGGTCCTGCTCGCGAGAACGACGCCCCGAGCCAGATTTATGCGCGAGTTCAAGCCCGCGAGGATCAGGCCTTGGCTAACTCGCCGGGCATCAACAGCTGGGTATTGACCAATGCGCTACTGCAATTTCACCTCGAGCAAGCTGCAGGTGCCGGCGACGCGCCGATTGCAGACGCCGCGTTGCCGACGTCCCTCCTTGCATCGCTTTCCACAGCCTTGGGAAGGCAATCCCTTTCGTTGCCGGCCTTCGGGCAGCAGGCGCCTTCGTTGTCGACATTTTCCGGGCTTCAGGAGGGATTCACGCGCCTGTAGCGCAATTGGTGAAATATTCCTCACTCGCGCTCTACCTGTTACAACCCGATTGCGCACTGCGTCACCAAATGTGTCAAAAAGTGTTTGAACCTTTTGGCGGCCTCTGCCAAAAGTAGGGTGCAGGTTCAACGACCTGCACCGGACCAAGACGCACAGCCCACAGGCGCGGCTCCGGCAAGGAGAGAAGCCCATGCTCGGAATAGTGAAGCAGCCCGCCACCGCGGAAAACGGCCCCATGGCCGGCGCCAGCCCGGACATCACCCTGCCCAAGGTCCATCGCAAGGACGGCAAGGGCGCCGCGATCCTGTTCGCCGACGTCAGCAAGAGCATGCTCATGCACGAGCGGCTCGGCGACCTGGCCGCGCGCGAACTCATCGACCGTCTCCTCGCGATGGCCGACAAGGCGATCCGGGCGCATCGCGGCCGGGTCATCAAGACGATCGGCGACGAGATCCTCGCCGTCCTGCCCACCGCGGACGCCGCAGCGCGCGCGGCGCGCGACCTGCTCGTCGTAGTTGACAAGTGTGAGGTGCAGGGCGGGTTCAAGCCGGCGATGCACGTGGGCCTGCATTCCGGCGGCTTCCTCGAGCGCGGCGGCGATGTCTTCGGCGACGCCGTCAACGTGGCCAGCCGCCTGACGGCATTCGCGCAGGCCGGCCAGATCCTGACCACCACTGCGAGCGCGCCGGGCATTTCGCCGCTGGTGCGCCAGTCGATGCGCAAGCTCGGGCCCCTCGACATCCGCGGCCGCATCGAGCAGATCCAGGTCGAGGAGATCGCCTGGCGCGAAGTCGCCGATGCGGAAGCCACCTTCACCGAGCCGGCCAACGTGGTGCCGCTGCAGGCCGTGCGCCTACTGCTGCGGGTGGGGGCGAGGCAGTGGATCGCGGGCCCGCGCGCCAAGCACCTCACGATCGGCCGCGACCCGTTCTCGGACATCTGCATCGTCTCGAGCGACGCGTCGCGCAGCCACGGCTACGTCGAGTACCGTAACGGGAGCTTCTTCTACACGGACGTGAGCCTCAACGGCTCGTACGTTTCCTTTGGCGACGCCAGCGAATCGCTCGTCCAGCGCAGCCAGGTGGTGCTCAGCGGCCGCGGCGTGATCTGCTTCGGCCACACCTCCGGACATCCCGGCGAACGGGTGGAGTTCGTGGTGGAGTCGGTGGGGTAGTCGTCCGGCGCTTGATTCACTCGTCGTCCGAGCCGGGGTCACGCTCGTAGAAGCGACAGTCACCGTGCTCTTGCGGACGGAGGCCAGCAGAGCAGCACCAGAGCCGCTCGTCCGGAATCGGTCCAGGCGCACGCGAGCAGCTTCGACACAAGCGACGGGATGGCATTGGCAGGTACAGCGGTACTGGACCGTAAATCAGGGATTCCGGAGTGCGCTCCATCGCTGCATGGTATCGAACCCGGTGGCTCGGTGAGTGAGCCATCACCGTTTGCCGGCGATATCCCCAGTTTTCGGATTGGAGTTGCGCGGCCGACTCCAATCGGCAGGCGAACAGTTTAATATCGCTTATCGATTGACCCGCTTCAGGGCTCTCATCAAGCAAAAGTGGGGACCACGAGCGGGACTGACTCCGGTCCACCCGGGCAAATTCCTGCGCTAGGACCGCTATCACGACCTGAATCACATTTCAATTTGAATTGCCAAAACAAGAAATAGAATTGGCCTGTGAGCCGCGTGTTTATTGACTCTACATAATCGAAAGTTACACATTTATGCTCCAAGCGAAACCCAATCCCTGGCTCCCCCTAGACGGCATCACCGTCGTCGACTTCTCGATGTTCGTTCCCGGCCCGTTCTGCTCGGCGATCTTTGCCGACCTCGGCGCGGAAGTGATCAAGGTCGAGGCGATCAACGGCGACCCGGGGCGCGGCTATGTGCCGGTGCAGTTCCGCACCGAGAACCGCAACAAGCGCTCGATCGCGATCAACCTCAAGGCGCCGGAATCGAAGCTCGTCGTGCGCAAGCTGGCCGAAAAGGCGGATATTGCGCTCGAAGGCTTCCGCCCCGGCGTGGCAAAGCGCCTCGGCATCGACTACCACTCGCTCGCTGCCCACAACCCCCGGATCATTTATTGCTCGATCTCGGGATACGGCCAGACCGGTCCGTGGCGCGAGCGGCCGGGCCACGACGTCAACTACATCGCCGCGGGCGGCGGGCTGTCTTTCCCCGGGCAGTGGCTCAAGCCGCCATCGCGCTCGTCCTTGCCGATCGCGGACATGGGGGGCGGAAGCGCTGCTGCCGCTGCCGTGCTGGCCGCGTTATACGAGCGCACGAAGACCGGCAAGGGCGTGGAGCTCGATGTGTCGCTCTTCGAGGCCGGTTTCTTCTGGTCGGCGATGCGGCATTCGCTAAACCACGGCGTCGATCCCAGGGCGCACATCTTCCCGGTCAACGACATCTTCGAGACGAAGGATGGCAAGCGCCTGACGCTTGGAATCCTCGAAGACCATTTCTGGAACAACTTCGTCAAGGCCGTCGGCAGCGCTGCGCCCGATCTGCAGGACGCAAAGTACGCGACCGACGTCCTGCGACGCGACAACGGCGATTCCCTTTCGGCGCGGCTCGAGCAGGTCATCGCGATGAAAACCGGCGCCGAGTGGGTCAAGTCGCTCGAAGAAGCCGACGTCCCGGTCGACATGTGCCTGACGCCGGCGGAGGCCGCATCGCTGCCGCAGATCGTTGCGCGCCAGGATGTCGCCGAAATCGGCGGCGAGAAATTCGCGATGTTTCCCGTCTACGCCAACGGCAAGCGCGGTGGGAGCCTGCGCCGCCCGGTGCCCAAGGCGGGCGAGCATACGCGCGAGATCCTCGTCGAGCTCGGCATGGATGACACGGATATCGCCGACCTGCTCAAGACCGGCGCGGTCCGCGCAGGCTAGCTCGGTCCGCCTTTCACGACGTTTCGCAACCGATCGGAGCCGGCTCGCGAAACAAACGTGGTCTGTCCCTGATTTTGGCTAAACTTCTCTGATAAACAGGGACAGACCACGTTATTTCGCCCTGCGAAATAACGTGGTCTGTCCCCGATTGGAGCGACATGGACTTTGGATTCACGCAGGAGCAGGAAGCGATCCGCGAGGCGATCGGCAAGATCTGCGCGCAGTTTGGCGATGATTACTGGCTCAAGAAGGACAAGGAGGGCGGGTTCCCAACGGAGCTTCACCAGGCGCTCGCGCGCGACGGTTGGCTGGGCATCGCGATGCCGGAGTCGCATGGCGGCGCGGGGCTGGGAATCACCGAGGCCGCGATCATGATGCAGACCATCGCGGCGTCGGGCGCCGGATTTTCGGGCGCCTCGGCGGTGCACATGAACATCTTCGGCCTCAATCCCGTGGTCGTCTTCGGCACCGACGACCAGAAGAAGCGCATGCTGCCTGGCCTCATCGCCGGCGAGGAGCGCGCTTGCTTCGCCGTGACCGAGCCGAATACCGGACTCAACACCACGCGCATCAAGACGAAGGCCGAGAAGAAAGGCGACAAGTACGTCGTTTCCGGCCAGAAAGTCTGGATCTCGACCGCGCAGGTGGCGGAGAAGATCCTGCTGCTCGCGCGCACCACATCGATCGAGGAATGTAAAAAACCCGCCGACGGCCTCACGCTTTTCTACACCGACTTCGACCGGAAGTTTGTCGAAGTGCGCGAGATCGAGAAGCTCGGCCGAAAGTGCGTCGACTCGAACCAGGTGTTCTTCGACGGCATGCCGATTCCCGAGGCCGACCGCATCGGCGAGGAGGGCAAGGGCTTCCAGTACATTCTCCACGGCATGAACCCGGAGCGGATCCTGATCGCCTCCGAATCCGTCGGCCTCGGCCGCTGCGCCCTGAATCGCGCCACGCAGTACGCCAAGGAGCGCATCGTTTTCGACCGCCCCATTGGGCAGAACCAGGGCATTCAGCACCCGCTTGCGGCCAACTGGATGGCGCTGGAGGCGGCGAACCTCATGGTCTTCAAGGCGGCGTGGCTGTACGACAACGGCAAGCCGGCCGGCGCCGAGGCCAACTCCGCCAAGTACCTCGCGGGAGAAGCTGGGTTCGACGCTTGCCAGCAGGCAGTGATGACGCATGGCGGCTACGGCTACGCCAAGGAGTATCACGTGGAGCGCTACCTTCGGGAGTCGCTCATCGGCCGCATCGCACCGGTGAGTCCCCAGCTCGTGTTGTGCTTCATCGCGGAGCGCGTGCTCGGACTGCCTAAATCCTACTGAATTCACAACATTCATTTCCGTAGAGTCAATACTGGCGCGGATCTTCGGCCAGTTCATATCACAGAACAGGAATAAACCATGGACACCCCACTTCCCGTCGTCGGCCGCGGCTTCTGCTACGAGGACCTGCCGCTCGGCTACAAATTCCGCACCCATCGCCGCACGATCGCCGAGAGCGACCTCACCGCGTTCATCAACCTCACCTGGCTGACCGAGGAGCTCTTTGCGGTCGAGGACGACTCGGAGCGAGCGATCAAGGGCCGCGCAGTGCCCGGCGCGCTGGTGTATTCGTTTGCCGAAGGCCTGCTGCTGCCGACGATGCAGGACACGGGCCTCGCCTTCCTGGGCGCGCAGCTCGACATCAAGGCGCCGACGCGAATCGGCGACACGATCCATGTCGAGGCCGAGGTGACCGAGGCGCGGCTCACCTCGCGCGGCGACCGGGGCCTGGTGCGCACCTCGAACATCGTGGTGAACCAGAACGGCACCACGGTCCTGGCCTACAACCCGCTTCGGATGCTCAAGCGCCGCGGCTGACCGCGCGATGATCGAGCTTTACCACAACTGGAATTCGACCTGCTCGCTCAAAGTGCGCATTGCGCTGGCGGAGAAAGGGCTCGAGTGGAAAGGCCATCATCTCGACCTGAAAGCGCTGCAGCAGCTGGAGCCCGCGTTCCTCGAGCTCAATCCGGCGGGCATGGTGCCGGTGCTCGTCCACGACGGTGTTGCCATCAACGAGTCGATGGTCATCAACGAATATCTCGACGACGCATTTCCGGAAATTTCCCTGCGACCCGCGAAGCCGACGGCACGCGCGCGCATGCGGGCGTGGACGCTCTACGTGACGGTCGAGCCGAGCTGGGCGATCAAGGCGCCGTCGTACCAGAAGAACCTGCGCCCGGTGCTGGCCGGCACAAGGAGCGACGCCGAATTCGCTGCTATGGCCGCGCGCATGCCCGACCAGGAGAATGCCGCCCGCTGGGTCACCGCGGCCACGCGCGGCTTCAATGACGAGGAACTCGGCGAGCAGTGGGCAAGGCTCGCGAAGACGCTCGATCGCATGGAGGCGTCGCTTAAAGAGGGTGACTGGCTGGCCGGCGCCAGCTACTCGCTGGCAGACATCGATATGGCGCCCTTCGTGCATCGCATGGCGGTGCTGGGGCAGGCGAACCTGATCGACCTGCGGCCGCGAGTCGCGAACTGGTACGCGCGCATCAAGGCGCGGGCTGCGTTCACGAAGGCGCTCGCGCCGGGATGATCCCCGCTCGGGCCGGCATGATCCTCATTGCCGGCGGCGGCATCGGCGGGCTCACGCTCGCACTGTCACTGCACCAGTCCGGGATCGAGTGCCGGGTCTTCGAGGCAGCGCCGGAATTCAAGCCGCTCGGGGTCGGGATCAACCTGCTGCCGCATGCGATGCGAGAGTTGACCGAACTCGGCCTGCAGGAGCGCCTCGCGGCGGTTGCGGTCGAGACCCGGGAGTTCTGCTGGTACGACCGTTTTGGCGGCTTCATCCACAAGGAACCGCGAGGGCGGTTCGCCGGCTACGACTGGCCGCAGCTCTCGATCCATCGCGGTGACCTGCATGCGGTGCTGGTTGAGGCGGTCCGCGAGCGGATGGGTGACGAAACCATCGCGCTAGCCAAGCAGTGCATCGGCTTCGCACAGGACATAAATGGGGTCAGAGTCGATTTTTCGGACGGCGCGAGCGCAACGGGCGATGCGCTGATCGGCTGCGACGGCATCCACTCGGCCGTGCGCAAGCAGCTTTACCCGGCCGAGGGGCCGCCGGCGTACCAAGGCATCAACATGTGGCGCGGCGTGACGCGCGGCAAGCCATATCTCACGGGCGCGAGCATGGTGATCGCCGGCTGGCTCGAGGCCGGCAAGATGGTCGTCTACCCGATCCGGAACTATCCCGATGGGACGCAGCTGATCAACTGGGTCGCCGAGATCCAGTCGCCGCGCAATGTCCTGCAGGACTGGAACCTGGCCGGCAAGCTCGAGGATTTCTACCCGGTGTTCGCCGATCGCGCGCATGACTGGCTCGACATCTCCGCGATCATTCGCAACGCAGACAGCATCCTCGAATACCCGATGGTCGATCGCGACCCGCTGCCGTTCTGGACGCAGGGCCGCGTCACGCTGCTGGGAGATGCCGCCCATCCGATGTATCCGCGCGGCTCGAACGGGGGAGGGCAGGCGATTCTCGATGCGCGTGTGCTGGCCGGCTGCCTGCGGCACGAGCCCTCGGCCGAAACCGCGCTGGCTGCCTACGAATCGGCGCGCCTCAAGCCCGCTTACGAAGTGGTGATCGCGAACCGCTCGGCCGGTCCGGACGCGATCCTGCGCAAAGTGCACGAGCGCACCGGCGACAAGCCGTTCGAGCGGATCGACGAGGTGATCGGCAGCGACGAATTGGCCGCGCTGGCCGAGAACTACAAGCGCATCGCCGGCTTCGAGCTCGGAGCGCTGCGCAACCGGGCGCCGCTGGTCTAGGCGAGCAGTGTCACCCGCACGCCGGCGGATTCCAGCGCCGCGACGAGCAGGGTCGTGTGGTTTGCGTCCCGCGTTTCGACCACGAACTCAACCTCCGGCGACTTGACCGAGGCGGTGCCGAACACGCGCTGGTGCTGCACCTCGACGATGTTGCCGTCAGCCTCGCCGATGAGGGACGTCACCTTGGCGAGGCTTCCCGCAACGTCCGGCAGCGTCACATGCAGGCGCACGAGGCGCCCGTCGCGCACGAGGCCGCGCATCAGCACGGCCGAGAGCACGCGCGTGTCGATGTTCCCGCCGCAGAGCGGAATCGCCACGCGCTTGCCGGCGAATCGCTCGCGGTGCGTGAACAATGCGGCCAGGCCCGCGGCGCCGGCGCCTTCGGTCACGGTTTTTTCGATTTCGACCAGGGCGACGATGGCCTGCTCGATGGTGTCCTCGTCGACCAGCAGGATTTCCCGGACCAGCGAGCGCACGACGGCGAGCGGCATCTCGCCGATGTCGCGCACCGCGAGGCCCTCGGCGATCGTGTCCCCGCCGACGCGCACCGGCTGGCCGGCGAGCCGCTGGAACATCGCGCAATAGCGCTTCGATTCGACGCCGAAGATCTCGATGCTCGGATTCAGCCCCTTGGCCGCCACCGCCATCCCGGCGATCAGGCCGCCGCCGCCGACCGGTACCACCAGGCAATCGAGGTCCGGGCAGGCGTCGAGGATCTCCAGCGCGACGGTGCCTTGCCCGGCGACGACCGCCTCGTCGTCGTACGGATGGACGAAGGTGAGTTGTTCACTTTGCGCATGGTCGCGCGCGAAGGCCGCCGCATCGGCAAGTGTCTCGCCTTCGAGCCGCACGTCTGCGCCGAGCACCTGCGTGCCACGCACTTTCATGTTCGGCGTGCCCTTGGGCATGACGATCACGGCGCGGATCCCGAGCCGGGCCGCATGATAGGCCACCCCCTGCGCGTGGTTTCCTGCGCTCATTGCGATGACACCGCGCGCGCGCTCCTCCGGCGTCAGCAGCAGGAGCTTATTCAGCGCGCCACGCTCCTTGAATGAGGCGGTGAACTGCAGGTTCTCGAACTTGAGGAAGACCTCGGCGCCGGTCATCGCCGAGAGGGTGCGGCTATGGAGCAGCGGGGTGCGCACGATCGAGCCGCCGATGCGGCCGGCGGCGTCGCGGACTTCCTGAAGGGTAGGCATGACCGCAGGCTAGCAGTTGCGCACCCGGCACAGATACTGTATAAATAAACAGTACATTCAATTAACCGCCATCCGGAGCCCGAAATGCCTGAACTTATCCTTGGTGCCGACATCCTTACCTGGGCTTTCGTGGCTGCCTGCCTGCTGGCCGGCCACGGCTAGCGGGCTTAGCGAGGGCGCGGCCCCTCATGCGCGACCGGCGCCGCGCCTTCGCGCCACAGGCCGCGCCGCTCGGTCCGCGCTTGCGCCTCGGCAATGGTGTAGAGCCGTTGCGTCTCCTGCGAATGGTGCCCGAGGCTGGACTTGTCGACCTTCGCCAGGCCGAATGAAAGCTGGGTAACGCCGGGGTCGAAGACCGGGGCGCAGGGTTGCTGGGGGCAGTCCTTGAGGTTGCGCTCGATCATCACAACACCGACGAGCATGCCCCGGGCGTCGATGGTGGTGGTCTCGATCTTGACCGTCTTGCCGCGGGCCATGCGCCGCAGGCTCTCGCGGGAACTGCCGCCGATCGGGCGCTCCTTGCCCGGCGCATCGATGCCGGCGAGCTTGATGCGATGGATCGACGACCCTTCCTTGGCGAGGACAGTCAGCGAGCCGCCGTCCGGGACCTCGATCACCCGGCCTTCGATCGTGCCGGCCACGGCCGGCGCTGCGGCCAGCAGCATCGACAGGGCGATGGTTCTTTTCATTGCTGACAGCATAGCGCAAATGCCAAGTGGATTTGCGCAAACGCAAAGCGGATTTCCCCGATAAATCAAGGAGTCCCTACAATCCGGCGAATGGGGGTGGTGGGCGATACTGGGATCGAACCAGTGACTTCCACCGTGTGAAGGTGGCACTCTACCGCTGAGTTAATCGCCCCGATGGAGGCGCGCATTTTAGCGACGCGCCCGCGCACGGTCAACGCGACGGGCAACTCAATCCCTCGGTAAATCCGCGGTGTCGAGGTACCAGCGGATCCACAAAACGCCCGCCGTGGCCGCCAGCATCATGGTCGCATCGAAAAGCCAGGCCACCACCGGGAAAGCCATGTAGAAAACCCGCAGGCCGTCGCCATAGAGCCGTCCCGCGCGATTGATGTAGCGCGCCACCGATTCGCCCGCGCCCGGCAGCGCGATCGCGTAGCTCGCATGGTTGTAGAGCCGGATCGAAAGCGAGAACAGCAGGAAAGCGCCGAAAAAAGCGCCGAGCAGCAGGAACACCTTGAGCGGGAACAGTGCGGTCGCCATCGCGATCGCATGGTCGCGATGCCAGGCCGCGGAAAGCTTGTCGGCTTCGCTCGCGAATCCCAGCGAGCCGGCCAGCGCAAGCGCCGAGGTCGAGGCCATGAAGCTGGCCGCCATCACCGAGTTGCGCAGCGTCTGCACCGCGAGGATGCCGTTGCTGATCGACGCATTCATCGTCGTGACCCATTCGCTGCGCATGCGGTCGTGCATGGCGCGCGTCGAGGTCGTCGGGTCGAGCCGGATCCTCCGCGCATGGGAAAAGCGATAGACCATCAACAACGCGACGGCCACGAAGAGGAGGGCGATTTCAATGGAAGCCTGGTTCATCTGGCTCGCTCGATCGATTGGCGGACGGCTGCGGGATCCATGGGGTGGGCCGCGAGCAACGCCATGAGCGGCGCAAGCACGCGAGCCCGCTCATTCTCGGCGGTTTCATCGATCAATGCCGCGAGGGCATCGTAGAGGCGGTCGCGCTCGAGGGTGCTATCGCAGGCGCCTGCGCCTTTCGCCGCTGCGCGCGAGCCGCCTTTGAGCGCTTCGAGAATGGCATCCCTGGCGAACGCGGCGCCGATACCGCGGCATCGGGCGAGCACGTAGCCGTCCGGCCGGAACACGTAGGTCGCCTGGTCCTTGACGCCGAACCGCTCGAACAGCGTCGGCGCGGAGGCGCGCTCGAT
>JANMDK010000122.1:0-5913 GCA_031376265.1 Pseudomonadota bacterium | reverse complement strand
CCTTTCGACGAAGACCTGACAGCGCAAGCGGGCAGCTTGCCCGGCTGGACGGCGAGCCCCTGCGCCTCGAGCCGCGGCAGGATCGCCTGGTACAAGGCCGTCACGCCGTCGTCGTTGAAGCGCGAGGCGATGGTGCCGTAGACCGGCATCGCGTCCGGCATCTGCTTGAAGGCTTCGCGGTTGCGCTGGACCTGCTTCCTCACATCGCGCAGCGCGTCGTCGGCGCCCTTGCGATCGAACTTGTTGATCGCGACGAAATCGGCGAAGTCGAGCATGTCGATCTTCTCGAGCTGGCTCGCCGCGCCGAACTCCGGGGTCATGACGTAGAGCGAGGCATTGACGTGCGGAACGATGGCCGCGTCGCCCTGCCCGATGCCTGAAGTCTCAACGATCACGAGGTCGAAGCCCGCCGCGCGGCAGGCGGCGATCGCGCCGGGCAGCGAAGCCGAGATCTCCGCGCCGTGGTCCATTAGATGCGCCCGCGTCGCTAGCGAGCGCATGAAAATGTTCTCGCTCTGGATCGAATTCATGCGGATGCGGTCGCCGAGCAACGCGCCGCCGGTCTTGCGACGCGATGGATCCACCGCGATGACCGCGATCTTGAGCCTGTCGCCCTGGTCGAGACGGAAACGGCGCACGAGCTCGTCGGTGATCGACGACTTGCCCGCGCCGCCGGTGCCAGTAATGCCAAGCGCAGGCGCCGCTTTGCCCGCGGCGGCCTTGTCCAGCGCCTCTTTCATCTTTGCGTCGAGCGTGCCGGCTTCGATCGCAGTGATCAGCTGCGAGAGCGCGCGGCGGTCGCCTTTCTGCAATGCGTCGAGGTTCTTCGGCGCGTACTGCGCGGTGTCGAAATCGCAGCGCGCCAGCATGTCGTTGATCATGCCCTGCAGGCCCATCTTCTGGCCGTCCTCGGGCGAGTAGATGCGCTCGACGCCGTACTTGTGCAGCTCGGCGATCTCCTCGGCCACGATCACGCCGCCGCCGCCGCCGAACACCTTGACGTGCTCGCCGCCGCGGCTCTTGAGGAGGTCGATCATGTACTTGAAGTACTCGAGGTGCCCGCCCTGGTAGGACGAAACCGCGAGGCCCTGCACGTCCTCCTGCAGGGCGGCGGTGACGACTTCATCGACCGAGCGGTTGTGCCCGAGGTGGATGACCTCGCATCCGGAGCCCTGCAGGATGCGGCGCATGATGTTGATTGAGGCATCGTGCCCGTCGAACAGGCTCGCCGCCGTGACGAAGCGGATCTTGTGCTTCGCCTTGTAGATCAGGTTCTTCGAATCGCTGAGATCGGTCATTCGCGCCCCGCCATGGCTTCGCGCCGGCAGGCGCCGGCGCGGAAAAGGGAGTCTATACGCGCACTCGTGCCGCGTGATGCGGCCACGCGGCAACCAGCGCCCTGGATCCGCCGGGAATGCTAATTGACGTTTACGTTAACGTCAACCAAGGTCCGACCCAAGTAAAAAGCATAAGCTGTTGTTTATTCAGTTCTTGTACGAAGGATCCTTCGCCTCGATCATGCGCTGCATGGCGGCGAACACGTCGTCGCAAACGCGCTTCTCTCCCGGCCCGGATTCGCGCACCGTCTGCTCGAAGACCTTCTCCGCGATCGGGTTCAGCGGTCCGGCGGCCGACGAGGCGATCTGCACGTCGCAGGCGCGCTGCAGCGTCCACAGCAGCATGAAGGCCTCGGGCACCGTAGGGCCCCAGGTCAGCAGGCCGTGGTTGCGCAGGATCACGGCGCGCTTCGAGCCGATGTCTTTCACCATGCTCGCTTTCTCGCCTTCCTCGATCGTGATGCCCTCGAAGTCGTGGTATGCGACTCCGCCCTGCAACTGCGCGGCGTAGAAGTTGGTCGGCGAGAGCCCGTCCCTGAGGCTTGCGACCGCCATGCCGTTCGTCGTGTGGGTGTGCATCACGCAGTGCGCCGAATCGATGGCGCCGTGGATTGCGCTGTGCGTGGTGAAGCCCGCGAGATTGACCGGGTAATCGGAAGCGCGCAGCGGATTGCCGTCGATGTCGATCAGCACTAGGTTCGAGGCGGTGACCTCGCGGTAATGGAGGCCGAACGGGTTGATCAGGAAATGTTTCCCCTCACCCGGCACGCGCAGCGTGATGTGGTTGAAGATCATCTCGGTCCAGCCGAGGTGGTCGAAGATGCGGTAGCAGGCGGCGAGCTGCACGCGCGCGTGCCACTCGGCGTCGCTTAGCGGAAGCGCTTCGAGCTTCTTTGCGGCGCCCTGCAGGTAGATGGTCATGGTGTCCTCGGAGTCGATCTCTTGTGCGGCGCAGCCGGAACCCGAAGTTTAGCCAAACTTGGAAAACGGGTGCGTAAACGCACTTACCCCTCTTTGCAACAGGCCTAGAGTCGTAGTGCGTCAGGGGGCTGGACGAAGCATCGCGAGTCCGGCAAAGCCGCGAATCGGCAATGGGGAGAGTTCCGATGTCCGTGCATTATCTTGAAACCACATTCATTCCTTCCACCGACAAGACACCGCGGCGGCTCCATCTAAGTCCGCGGCAGGTCGAAGTCCTCATGTTGCTGGGCGAAGGCATGGCCAACAAGCCCATCGGCCGCAAACTCGGCATCTCGGCGTGCACGGTCAAGCAGCACGTGCAGGCGATCCTCAAGGAGTTCGGCGCCTCGAACCGGCTGCAGGCGGTCATCTACGCCTATCGCTACGGGATCCTGAGCGCGGGTCCGGAAAGCATGCCGGCCAGCGCGCCCAAGTCCTCGGGGTTGGCGCCGCTCGTTTCCGGGGTCTGAACCGTTCGCAGGTCTGCCTCGCGGCGCAAGGCCACTAGGCGGTGTGGCGCACGTCGGCCACGATGTTTTCAAGCAGCACCACGTCCAGTACCACAAGGCAATTGCCCTCGCGCGCGATGACGCCCTGGGTGGTGAGGGTCGAGAGCTCGCGCGTTACCTGCTCCCGGTAAGTGCTCACTCGGCTGGCGATGTCGCCATGCCGCGGCGCCGGGCAGATGCGCGCCACGTTGCCGGCCACGCCCGCGCGCCGCGCCAGTCGCAGTAGCTCCGCATGGACGCGGTTGCGGACGCCGAGCGTGCTCAGCTCGAACACCCGATCGGTCATCTCCCGCACGAAAGCCACGAGCCCGCGAAGCATCCGCTCGCGCAAGGCCTCGTGATGAGTAAGCAGCTCGTGGAAGGTGGCCTGCCCCATGATCGCCAGCAGGCTGTCCTCCAGCGCAATGACATCCGCGGAGCGCGCTCGGCCGTCGATCGCCGCCAGTTCGCCGAAGTGCTCGCCGGCGCCCATTTCGCGATAGGTGATCTGCCGCCCGGAGGCGGAAAACGCAACGACCTGCACCTTGCCAGCGATCACGAGGTAGACGTCGCGGTCCGCGGCGTTGCGGGTGATGACCTGCTGTCCCGCTTCGAAGCGGCGCCAGTCGAGCGCGCCCGAAAGCTGCTCGAGCGCCGCCGTGTCGAGGCCTTCGAGTAGCCGCACGCCGCGCAGTCCGAGCAGCGCGGTCCGGGCCGACGGCAGGACCGACATCAATTTCCCCCAATGCACCAGGATGGTGAAGCGGCACTTTAACGCCCGGGTGCAGATGCCGAAAAGCGCAAATGCGTATACATCTGTAAAAAGTTACAAGGCCGTGCCAGCCTCGCGACTTATCCATTTGACCAATTCAGCAGCCGGCATTGCCCCCGACTGGCGTGCCACCTCATTGCCTTTTTTGAAAAGGATCAGGGTCGGGATGCTGCGAATGCCATAGCGCGCGCTGGCCTGCGGCGCGGCGTCGCTATCGACCTTCACGAAGCGCACGTCCGGCAGCCGGCCTGACGCTGCCTCGAAGTGCGGTGCCATCATCTTGCAGGGGCCGCACCACTCGGCCCAGAAGTCGACCACGACGGGTAGCCCGGTCCCGGCGAGGAATTTTGGCAGCGATGCGTCGTCGAGGCTGATAGGAACCGTTCCCATCAACGCGGCGCCGCATTTACCGCAAACCGGCTGATCGTGAAGCTTCGCGTCCGGTACGCGGTTGGTGACGCCACAAGCTGGGCAAACGAGATGCATCCTATTTGAAGCTGAAGATGCGCTCGGAGTTCCCGCCGCGCACCCTTTCTCGCACACCGTGCGGCAGCCGGTCGACCCGCGCCAGGCAGCCGATCGGGTCGCCGATCGTGTGCGGGTAGTCCGAGCCGTAGAGCACGTTCTCCGATCCGAACACTTCGACGGCCATGGCTAGCGCCGAATCCGTAAATACAACCGAGTCGCAGAAAATCCGTCTCGCGACCAGGCTCGGCTTCTCGACGATCCTGGTGCGGCAGGCCGGGATGAACTCGAAGCACTGGTCGAGGCGGCCGATCAGGAAAGGCAGCGTGCCGCCGCCGTGCGAAGCAATGATCTTGAGTTTCTGGAAGCGGTCGAAAAAGCCGTCGTAGATCATGCGCGAGACCGCCAGCGTGGTGTCGGTCGTAAAACCGATCGAGGCGGTGAGCTGGAACTGGGACATGTCCATCTCCTTGACGCCGGGTGGCGCCGAAGGATGGATCAGCACCGGCAACGCAGCATCGTCGATGGCCTTCCAGATCGGCCCGAACATTGGGTCGGTCAGGTGCTGGCCCGAAACGTTGGCGAGCACCATCACGCCGCAGGCACCGGCCTTTCTCGCGCGCTCGAGTTCCTTGAGCGCGGTCTCGGGGTACTGCCAGGGCAGCGAGCAGAAGAACTGGATGCGGTCCGGCCAGGTCTTCTTCGCCTTGGCCATCGCGTCGTTCATGATGCGCGCCGCCTTGAGGCTCTCCTCCTCGCCGCCCCAGAACACGTTGGGGCAGGAAAGCGAAACCACGGCCACGTCGATGCCGACGCGGTCCATGTTCTTGATGCGCAGGTCCCAGTCGAACATCTCCGGCACCGGCGTCATGAAAGGCGCTCCGTCGAGGTGAATCGCGCGCAGACCGCCGTACACCTCCTTCATCGAATACTTGCCGCCGTGCTTCTCGAGCAGCTCGACCCAGGCGTTGTCGAGCATGTGGGTATGGACGTCAATTACGGGACTGCGCATGAAAGCCTCGGAGGTGGTTGGGGTTGCTCGGCCGGCTCGGCCGGTCGGATTCAATCGACTTTGAGGTTGGCGGCCTTGACCACGCCGGCCCAGCGGCCGACGTCGGTTTTGACGATCTCGGCAAAATTTTCAGGTGAATTCGGCGCCCAGGGCTCCATGCCGAACTTGAGGAGCTGCTCGCGGAATTCGGGCGTCGCCTGGAAGCGCTGCATCTCGGCGTTAAGCCGCGCAACGATCGGCCGCGGCGTGCCGCCGGTGGCGACCACGCCCTGCCAGGCCTGCCAATCGAACCCGGGCACGGTGCGGGCGACGGGCGACACGCCCGGCATGAGGACCGACTGCACCGCGGCCGAAGTACCGAGCGCTGTGATCTTGCCACCCTGGATGTTCGGCACCGCGACCGAGAAGTCGAGGAACATCATCTCGGGCTTGCCCGCGATCAGGTCGAGCACCGCCAGCGCCGAGCCCTTGTACGGCACGTGCTGGACGTCGATGCCGGTGTCCTTCTTGAACACCTCCATGAAGAGGTGGTGCGGGCTGCCGCTGCCGGAGGACGCATAGTTGAACTTGCCCGGATTGCGGCGCACGAGGTCGATCAGTTCGGCGACGCTCTTCGCTCCGAGCGAGGGCGAGGTCACCAGGAAGAAGTTGACCGATCCCACGAGCGAAACCGCCGCGAAATCCTTAACCGCGTCGATTGCAGGCTTGGAATAGATCGCCGGGCTGATGCCGAGCGTGGTGCTGGTGGCCATCAGCAGCGTGTAGCCGTCGCCGGGCGCCTTGGCCACGAGGTCGGCGCCGATCAGCGTGCCGGCACCGGCGCGGTTCTCCACCACCACGGGTTGCTTCAGCGCGGTGGCCAGGCGGTCGGCGATCACG
>JANMDK010000116.1:0-8317 GCA_031376265.1 Pseudomonadota bacterium | reverse complement strand
GGCGGTGCGCGCCCGGCGAACGGCCCTGGCCCGGCAGGGCGAAATTGGCGGGGTCCACCCCGGCAGACTATAATGTCGGGTCTTGCTTCATCCGGGCCGGTGTAGCTCAGTTGGTAGAGCAGCGCATTCGTAATGCGAAGGTCGGAGGTTCGACTCCTCTCCCCGGCACCACACATTTCCGCCGAAGCGGCTTAGCGCGATGCCCAAGTCCATCCTCGTAGTCGACGACGACCAGAGCCTGCGAGAATTGCTCAAACTGCATCTCTCGTCGGCCGGCTACAGCGTGACTACGGCCTCCGACGGGATCGAGGCGGGCTACGCGGTGCTCAAGAATCCGCCCGACCTGATCATCACCGACGTCAACATGCCGAACATGGACGGGTACCAGTTCGTCGAAGCGCTGAAATCCGACAAGTCCCTGCCGAAGATCCCGGTGATCTTTCTCACGTCGATGGATGACGTCGCCCGCGGCAAGGACCTCGGCGCAGTCGGATACATCACGAAACCGGTGCGCGCGGACCGCCTGCTGGCCGTCGTGGCCGAGCACCTGCCCGGCGGCGCGTACCCGATCGGCTAGACCCGGTCGGTCAGGCGCCCGGCGCAGCGGCGCCGCAGTCGCGCACTTCGGATCCCGTAAACCCCTGCGCAATTTCGCGCAGCTTGGCGACCATCGCGTCGTCCGTCTGGCGCACCTGCAGGTAGGTCTTCTGCAGGGTAGCGTCCCTGGCGCCGACCTGCGCGGTCTTCACGCCCTTGGTTTTCAGCGCATCGAGGCGGTTGTTCGCCGCCTGCTCGGTCTTGAAGACGCCGAGCGAAACCGCGTTGCGGGTCGGCCCCTCGTCCTGGACGATGAAATATTCGTCGATGCCGAGGGCCTTGAGCTCGGCGGCCTTCTTCTGCGCGTCCTGCCGGCTTCCGCGCGGCGGGATGAAAACCCACCAGCTCGCCGCCTCATCCGCCTGGCGCTGGGAGAGCCTGGGTCCGAGCGCCAGCGGCGCGAGGGCCTCGGTTGCCTTCGCGGCATCCGCGGCGGAGAAAGCGCCCCACTCCGTGCACGCGGACTTCGGCGGCGCGGCCCCCGCGGCCGGCTCGGCAGCCTTTGCGGAAACCGGCGCGGCCTTGCCCGACGCATTCGCCGGCACCACGCGCAGCTTGTCGGCCGAGACCTGCCTCGCGAGCGGCTTGGGATCCGATTGCGTGTCGCCGTCCGAGAAGAAATTCGCCCACGCGAAGAAGCCCAGGTTGGCAAGCACCAGGAAGAGGAAGAACGCCCTCACGAGGCCGCAATCCTCGCGAGGCCCTCGAGCACGAGGTTGTCCACGTAGCGGCATTCGACGCTGTCGATCTTTTCCGCAAGCACCCGGCCCGCGCCGCCGCTGACCAGGCACAACGCGCCCGGCATCGTGCGCGCCATGCGCTCGACCGCTCCGGCCTGCGCCTGCCAGCATCCCGTTTCGATGGCGTCCACCGTGTTGCGCGGCGCGGCCTGGAAAGTGCCCGCCTGCAGCGGGAGGCGGCCGGTGTGCTCGTGAAGCACGAAGCGCATCAGTTCGACGCCCGGAAGGATCAGCCCGCCCTCGAAGACGCCTTCGGCCGAAAGCACGTCGATCGTGGTGGCGGTGCCGGAATTGATCACGAGGCAGGGCCCGCTGTGCAGGCCGCGCGCGGCGACCAACGCCGCCCAGCGGTCCGGCCCGAGCTGCTCCGGGTGCTCGTAGGCGCTCCTTACCCCGCAGCGCTCGGCCTCGCCGTGCAGCCAGAGCGGCTCGGCGTCGAAGATGCTCGTCCAGTTGACGATCAGCTGGTGCGCGGCGTCGCCTGCAACGTTGGAGATGATGATCTTCTCCGGGTCGGCATGGGTCGCGGCGAACGGGTTGATGTCATGGTTGGCGGCGGCGAACTCGATCAGCGAAACCGTGGCGAGGCTGGTCCATCCCTTGCCGTCGTGCCAGCCCCACTTGACGCGCGAATTGCCCGCATCGATCGCGAGGTTCATGCGCCGCTCCCGCGGGCCGCCGCGCCGCGCGCGGCTGGTCCCCGCATCACCGTGCCGCTATGGATGCTGCGAACGCCGCGCCGGTTTCGCAGGAGCAGGCCGCCGTCGGCGGCGATGCCGTCGGCAATGCCCGCAACCACGCGGCCGTCGCCGGTGCGCACCCGCAGCGGCGCACCCTGGTGGGCGTGCATCGATTCCCAGTCGGTGCGAAACGCGGCCAGGCCGGCATCGCCGAATACGCGAAGCGCCTGCGCAAGATCCGCCGCGATGGCGGCCAGCAGCTCGTTGCGCGAGGGCATCGGCTCGAGCAAATCCTCGAGCACCGCGACCTCGCGCTTCAGCTTCGCCTCGAGGCCCGGCGTACTGCGGCAGTTGAGCCCGACGCCGATGACCGCCACGATGCGGCCCGCGCCGGATCGCGTCTCGATCAGGATGCCGCCGAGCTTCGCACCGCCCGCGTCAGCCGGCCGGGTCATCGCGGCGAGGAGGTCGTTCGGCCACTTGAGCGCCACGCCCGCCGCGCCGAATCCGCGCAGCGTCCTGGCGATGCTCACGCCTACCGCAAGCGACAAGCCGCGTAATGCTGCGGCATTCCCCGGAAAGGACCAGCGCATGGAAAACATCAGCGCCGCGCCGGGGCTTGCGTGCCATCGGCGTCCGCGCCGGCCGCGTCCCGCGGTCTGCTCATCGGCCACGAGCAGCGCCGGCGAGAGGAAGGTCGCGCGCCCCATCAGTTCGGTGTTCGTCGAAGTGCAGCGCTCGAGCACCTCGACGTCGATCGCCTCGCCGCGCAGGGCGAGGCCCTTGCCGATGGCCGCGGCGTCAAGCTCGTCCGCAGGCGACATCAGAAAGGCCGGCCGTTGGGCTTGAGGCGGAGCCCGCGCTGCAGGCGCTTCCAGGGAAATTCGCTCGGGTCGGCGATCATCGGGCCGGGCGCCTTGGCGACCAGGATCTCTTCCGCGATTGGCGCGAAGTCGGCGCGGAAATGCACCGAGCTCTTGTTGACCAGGATCGCACATTCGGTGGGCTCGACGCCCACGAAACGATAAAGCTCCTGGTCGGCGAGCTGCGTTTTCTTGCTGGCGAGGACGATGCGCACGCCGTCGATCGACAGGCAGGCCGACAGGCCGAGCTCCATCTTCGCGCCGCGGTAGAACGGCCCCTTGCAATGCAGCTTCCCGTCGGAGAGCGCTTCCACGCGGAACTTCGCGCGCAGCGGCGCGTCGCCGGGCACGCCGGACTTTCCGCCGAGCGAAATCTCTATCTCAGAGCCGACGCGCACGCGATGCGCCGCTTCTGCCGCCGCCGGGTCGACCATGACGCCCAGCGCCGCGCGCTTCACGCGGTTGGCGATCAGCGCCCGCAGCATCCCGGTGGTGTCCGAATCGCCGCCCGCGCCGGGATTGTCCTGCGTGTCGGCGATGACCACCGGGCGAGTGGCGCGGGCCGCGATTGCCATTGCACGCTTGACCGCTTCGTCAGCCGCATACACGGGCGCGTCGAACTCGCTTTCGATCGATTCGATGCGCGCCGCGAGCTCGTCGGCCGCCCGCGCCGCCGCACCGGCGGTGATGCCGTAAGCGAGCACCACCGGGCCGCATTCGGGGAAGTCCGCCGCCGGGAAGCCCGGCGTGAAGGAAAGCGTGGGCACGTCGCGCGATTCCATGGCGGCCAGCGCAGCGTAAAGCGCCCTCGAAGGCTCGAGGTCCGTGCATTGCGCCGAAAGCGGGATCAGGAAAGGCACCCGGCGCACGGCCACATGCGGGCGCGCCATGCCTTCCAGCCTTTGCGAGAGCAGGAAGGCGGTGCGGGCGCCGGTGTCGGCCATGTCCACATGCGGATAGGTGCGGTAGCCGACGAGCGCATCGGCGCACTCGACCATCTTCTTCGTCACGTTGGCGTGCAGGTCCAGGCTCGCCATGACCGGGATCGACTCGCCGACCGTGCGACGCACGCGCGCGAGGATCTCGCCTTCGCCGTCATCGAGGTGCTCGGCGACCATCGCGCCATGCAGGTCGAGGTAAACGGCATCGGCCTTGGCATCGCGGATGCCCTCGACGATCATCGCCGCGATTCGCTCGAAGGCGTCCTCGGTAACATGCGCCGACGGCTCCGCCGCGGCCCAGGCCGTGGGAATCAGCGTGTGGCGCGTGCCTTTCATCTGCTCGATGAAGCCCGCGATCGGCAGGTTGCGCGCGACCATCGTCTCCAGCATCTCGCCGCCGCGCTGCAGTCCCGGCCAGCCCTTGGCGCGCTCGAAGTTCGCGTAAGTGGCTTTGCTCGGCGCGAAAGTGTTGGTCTCGTGCTGAAAGCCGCCTATTGCGATGCGCATCAGTGTTTTTCCGTGGAAAAGGCGAAATCGCGCCCGGGCGCGGCCGCAAACAGCGCCCGCGTGTACTCGTGGGCCGGCCGCAGGAAGACTTCGGACGCGGGGCCGTATTCAACCACATGGCCCTGCGACATGACCGCCACGTGGTCGCAGATTTGCGCAGCGACCCGGAGGTCGTGCGTGATGAAAAGCATGGCGAGGTTGAGGCGCCCGCGAATCTCCTCGAGCAGCGCGAGCACCTGTGCCTGCACCGAGACGTCCAGCGCCGAGACGGCTTCGTCCGCGATTAGCAGCTCCGGCTCCATCGCGAGGGCCCGGGCGATGCAGATCCGCTGGCGCTGCCCGCCGGAGAACTGGTGGGGATAGCGCTCGAGCGAGGCCGGATCCATGCGCACCAGCTCCATGAGCTTGCGCGCCCGGTCGATCGCCTCGCTGCGCGGCAGCCCGTAGTTGAGCGGGCCCTCGATGATCGCATCGCCAACACGGCGGCGCGGATTGAGCGAGCGGTAGGGATCCTGGAAAATGATCTGGACCCGCCGGCGCAGGGGCCGCAGGCGGCCTGCTGAGAGCCTGGCGATGTCTTCGCCGCCGAGCCGCACTTCGCCGGAGGTCGGGTCGATCAGCCGCACCACGCATCTCGCGACCGTCGATTTGCCGGAACCGGATTCGCCGACGATGCCCAGCGTCTGCCCGCGCCGGATTTCAAGGGTGACGTCGGTCGCCGCGCGCACCTCGCGCTTCTTCGTGAGCCAGCCGCGGTCGACGTAGGTCTTCGACAGGTTCTTGATCGCGAGCACCACCGGCGCCGCCGAATCGGCCGCCCTGCCAATCGGCGCCAGCGTGGGCACGGCGCGGATCAGCATTTTCGTGTACTCGTGGCGCGGGTGCTTCAGCACCTCGTCGCGCGAGCCGAACTCGACCAGTTCGCCGAGCCGCAGCACTGCGACCTTCTGCGCAATCTCGGCCACCACGCCGAAATCGTGGGTGATGAAAAGCACCCCGGTGCCGTGCTTGGCCTGAAGGTCGCGGATCAGCTGCAGGATCTGCGCCTGCGTCGTCACGTCGAGCGCGGTGGTCGGCTCGTCGGCGATGATCAGCGCCGGGTCGAGGATCAGCGCCATCGCGATCACGATCCGCTGACGTTGGCCGCCGGAGAGCTGGTGCGGGTACGAGGCGTAGATGCGCTCCGGCTCCGGCAGCCGGACCTCGCGGATCGTCTCGAGGATCTTGGCGCGCCGCTCGGCGGGCGTCAGCTTCGTGTGTTCCTCCAGCACCTCTTCGATCTGCTCGCCGCAGGTCATGACCGGGTTGAGCGCCGTCATCGGCTCCTGGAAGACCATCGACATGCGCGTTGCCCGCAGCTGGCGCAGGCGCGAGAGCGGCGCGTGCGTGATGTCCTCGCCTTCTAGCAGGATCGTGCCGCCGGCCACCGGCAACTGCTTGGGTAAGAGACCCATCACGCTCTGCGCGATCACCGACTTGCCCGAGCCCGATTCGCCGACGAGGCAGACGATCTCGCCGCGTTCGACGGTGAACGAGGCGCTGGAGACCGCTAGCCGCCGGTCGCTCCCCTTGGGCAACTCGATTGCGAGATTGCGGACTTCGAGCACCGCCCCGCAGGCGTTCCCGCTGGCGTTCAAGTCCGACGAGCCATCTTGGGATCCAGCGTGTCGCGCAATCCATCCCCGAGGATGTTTACCGCGAGCACCGTCGCCGCGAGGAACAGGCCCGGGAAGAAAACGTTATGCGGGAAGGTCACGAACTGCGAGCGGCCCTCCGACATGATGTTGCCCCAGGTCGGGATGTCGGGCGGAAGGCCGACGCCAAGGAAGGAAAGGATCGCCTCGACCAGGATGCCGAAAGCGCAGATGTAGGTGCCTTGCACCAGCAGCGGCGCAACGGTGTTCGGCAGGATGTGCGAGGCCATGATCTTCCAGGACGGCGTGCCGAGCGACACGGCGGCCTCGACGTACGGCTCTTCGCGGATCGTGAGCACCAGCGAGCGCACCAGCCGCGTTACGCGCGGGATTTCAGGGATCGCTATCGCCACAATGACCGAGAGCAGGCTGGCGCGGAACATCGCGACCAGCGCGATGGCGATCAGGATCGCGGGAATCGCCATGATCCCGTCCATTACGCGCATCAGCGGCCCGTCGAGCCAGCGGATGTAGCCCGAAACGAGCCCGAGCACGATTCCGAAGGCGAGCGCGACGGCCGCCGAGAACGCGCCGACGATCAGCGAGACGCGGGTGCCATAGAGGACCCGGCTGTAGATGTCCCGGCCGTAGCTGTCCGAGCCCATGATGAACGTGTGCTTGATGATGTCGCCGTCGAGCGTGGTGATGTCGCCTTCCTTGCCGGGCGTGAGGTCGCGGCTGCCGGCGTCGAAAAGCGTCGGGTCCACCGTGCCCAGCCACGGGGCGGCGAGCGCGATGAAAAGCAGGACCAGCAGGACCGTTCCGCCGATGCGCACCGACCAGCTGCGTCTTACGCGCTGCCATGCGCTCTCGTGGCGCATTACGTCGGCCGACTCTACCGAGAGGGAGTCGCTTGCGCCGTCGGAGATGTTTTGCGGACTCATCGGTAGCGGATCTTAGTAACGAATACGGGGGTCGAAGAACACGTAGGAAAGGTCGACGAGCAGGTTGACCATCACGTAGATGACCGAAAAGAACAGGATCACGCCCTGGATCGTTGGGAAGTCGCGCGCCAGCACCGCGTCCACCGTGAGCCGCCCCAGGCCGGGAATCGCATAGACCGATTCGGTCACCACCACGCCGCCAATCAGCACCGCGACGCCGATGCCGATCACGGTCACGATCGGCACCGCCGCGTTCGCAAGGGCATGCCGGATCAGCACGCGCGACTCGGGCAATCCCTTTGCGCGGGCGGTGCGGATGTAGTCCTCGCCAAGCGCTTCGAGGACGGACGCGCGTGTCACCCTTGCAATCAGCGCGATGTAGATCACCGACAGCGTGATCGACGGGAGGATCAGGTGCCGCAGGAATGGCCAGAACCCCTCCGAAATGGGCTTGTAGCCCTGCACCGGCAGCCAGCCGAGTTTCAACGACACGACCCAGATCAGGATGTAGGCAAGCACGAACACCGGGATCGAAAATCCCATGACCGAGAAGCCCATGAGCGCGCGGTCGAACCATCCGCCGAACCGCCAGGCCGCCAGCACGCCCAGCGGGACCGCGGTCAAGACCGCCAGGATGATGGTCAGGGTCGCGAGCGAAAGCGTCGCCTCCAGCCGCTGGCCGATCAGCGAGGTGACTTTCATCTTGAAATAGAACGACTCGCCGAGGTCGCCGCTGAGGATGTCCTTGGCCCAGATGCCGAACTGCACGATGAGCGGCTTGTCCAGGCCCAGGCCTTCGCGGATCTTCGCGATCTGGTCGGTGTTCGCCGCGTCGCCCGCGAGGATCGCGGCCGGATCCCCGGGCGTGAGACGCAGCATCAGGAACACGAGCACCGCCACGATCGCGAGGACCGGGATTGTGGCAAGAATCCTGCGGGCTAGAAATTTGTACATGAAAAGGAAAGGGGGGCTCCGACCGGCTCCGCCCCCCTTCAGATCCCCCCGACGCTGCTAAGCAGAATTGCCTGGTTCTTCTTCAGATCGCTCAGTTCTTCTTCAGGTTCCAGTAGATGTTGCCGTTGGTGACGAAGAACCCGCTGATGTTCTTGCGCGCCGCCATCGGCTGCGTGTACTCGCCGAGGGGCACGTGCGTGCCGACCTCGAAGGCGCGCGTCTGGATCGCGTCGGCGAGCTTCTTTTTCTTGCCGTCATCCGTCTCGCGCATGAACTGGTTGCGCAGCTCGACGATTTTATCGTCCTTGCCCCAGCCGAACCAGCCGGAGGCTTCGCCCCGCGTGTCCATCGCGGCGTTGGCGATCGGGTTCCAGATGTCATGGCCCTGCCATGCGGTGAGGAACATGTGCCAGCCGCCTTTGTCCACCGGGTCCTTCTTGGCGCGGCGTCCGACCAG
>JANMDK010000104.1:0-8421 GCA_031376265.1 Pseudomonadota bacterium | reverse complement strand
TTCCATAAAATACGCCAATTTGAGTATTTTATTCCAACAAATCGCCGTTCGGCAGCCAATTTAGGCACCAATTTGCCCGCGCTACTGCCTAAACTCTCCCATATGAAAACACCTCTGGACGCGTTCACCGACCACCCCGCCTCGGTCAACGAAACCTACTTCGAGCATCTCGGCTCGGCCTGGACGTTTGCGTTCCACATGATTGCGGCAGGCATCGCCTGCGCGCTGCACGGGCTGTTCCCGTTTCTTTTCGGCACCACCGGCAGCAGTACAATCCGCCAACTGCACGAGCGCATGGTCAGCAATCGCGTCCGGCAGAAGAACGAGGCCCCCGCCGGCTCCACCTGATTTCCTCCGGCAAGACGCGCGGGCCGGCTTTTTCGACACCGCGAATTGCCATGCAGCCTGCCCCGACCCCTGCTTCGCTGGATCACCTCGGCGCGATCGTCACTGATCTCGCCGCTGGCGCCGTGCGCTGGGAGAAACTCGGTTTCCTGCTGTCTCCGGTAAGCCAGCAGCGCGGGAAGATGCCGGGTCGCGATGATGAAGGGCCGTGGGCGACGGCCAACCGCTGCGCGATCTTCAAGCAGGGTTACCTGGAACTCATCGGCGTCGTCGACCCGGCGCTGTTCAATCCATGGACGCGATTCATGGCGCGATTCGAGGGCCTGCACCTGCTGGCGCTACGCGTTCCCAACGCGGACGACGCCTATGCCGGGCTCGCCAAGCGCACCGAAACGCTCAATGCACCTGTGCAGCGCGCCCGCAACCTTGACGTCAATGGCACCGAGCAGACGATGCGCTTTCGCAACATCTTCAGTCGCGACGAGGCGTATCCCGAAGGCCGCTACATCGTGCTCGAGCACCAGACCCCGGAATACCTTTGGCAGCCTCGCTACCAAACTCATCCGAATGGCGCGCTTGCGCTCGAGGCCGCGCTGGTCTGCGCAGAGGACGTTGCTGCCCAGGCGATGCGCCTCGAAACAATTACCGGCGTTGCCCCAATCAAGGGCGCCGACGGCGTTTTGCGATTCTCCGCGCCCGGTGGCGGAGCCATCGAGCTTTTCGGCGCCGATGCGTTTGCGACCCGCTATGGCTGGCGACCCGCCGCGCTGCCCTGTTTCGCCGGCGTCGAAGTGCGTTTCGCGGATCGCGCGCGCGCCACCAGCGTCATGGAGGACAATGGCGTTCCGGTGCAGCGTGGCGCGGAATGGCTCGTGGCGCCGGCCCACACCAACGGTTTCCTGCTCAGGCTGACCCAATGAAGCGTGAACTCGACCACTGCGGCGTTGCCGTCTCCAATCTCGATCGCGGACGCGATGCGTATTCGCGGCTCGGGTTCCAGCTCACCGCCCGCAGCTTCCATTCGGGCTCGCGCACCGCCGGCGGGCCGGTCGAGCCCTGGGGATCGGGCAACCACTGCGCAATGTTCCGCGAGGGGTATCTCGAGATCATCGGCCTCACCGACGCGAGCATGTACAGCTCGGTCAAGACCATGGTCGAGCGCTACGAAGGCCTGCATATCGTCGCCGTCGGCTGCGGCAACGCGGACGCGGCCTACGCCGAATTCCAGAAAACCAGCGCGCCGGTCGAGGCGCCGCGTGCGTTAGAGCGCGATGCCGCCTTCGGTCCGGGGGATCGCGAAACCCGGCGCGCGAAATTCCGCAACATGTACGTCGACCGCGACAAGGTCACCGAGGGCCGCTTCATCTTCATCGAGCATGTGACGCGCGATGTCCTCTGGCAGCCTCACCTGCTCGACCACCCGAATGGCGCGCTCGGGCTAGACGCGATCTATTTCGTGGTCGCCGACCCGGAAAGCACGGCGAAGAAATTCGCGCCGCTCTTTTCCGAGCGCATCGAGCGCTACCCCGGCGTCGTTAAGATGACGCTCGACCGGGGCGCGTTCTGGCTCACGCAGGAAAAAGCCTGGCGGGAACGCGTGCCCGGCAGCTTCGTCCCGCCGGTGCCTTCGCCCGCCGGTTTCGGCGTGCGGGTGCAATCAATCGAGGCCACGCGGCGCCTGCTCGAATCCAACGGCGTGCGCGTGCACGCCGGGATGAACCCCTCACAATTCTGGGTCGCGCCGGAGGATGCCTGCGGCGCGGCGATCCAGTTCATGCAAGCGGAGAAATAGGCAATGAGAGCAGCAGTCATCCACGAGCACGGCGGTCCAGGCAGCATCAAGTACGAGACCGCGTATCCCGATCCGAAGCCCGCGGCCGACGAAGTCGTCGTCAAGGTCGGCGCGGCCACGCTCAACTACCACGACATCTTCACGCGCAAAGGCATGCCCGGCATCAAGGTGCCGCTTCCCTGCATCCCGGGCCTGGACTTCGCCGGCGAGATCGTCGAGCTCGGCTCGGCGGTCAAGGACTGGAAAGTCGGCGACCGCGTGATGATCGACCCGGTCGACCGCAAGGGGCCGGGCGGCCTGATCGGCGAGATGCGCCCGGGCGGCCTCGCTGAATTCTGCGCGGTGCCGGACCACCACCTCGTCAAGTTGCCGGCCGAGGTCTCGTATGAAGCCGCGGCCTGCCTGCCGGTCGCCTATGGCACCGCATTGCGCATGATGGTCACCATCGGCAAGGTTGCAGCGAAAGAGAAGGTCCTGATTCTTGGCGCCTCGGGCGGCGTCGGCACTTGCTGCGTGCAGCTCGCCAAGCTCGCGGGCGCCGAAGTCATCGCGGCCGCCTCGACCGAAGACAAGCTCAAGCGCCTCGGCGAGCTCGGCGCCGACCACCTGCTCGACTACAAGAAGCACGACTTCATGAAGTGGGTCTTCGAGAAATTCGGCAAGCCGCATCGCCGCAAGTTCGAGGACGGCGTGGACGTGGTGGTCAACTTCACCGGCGGCGACACCTGGGTCAAGTCGATGCGCGTGCTCCATCGCGGCGGGCGCCTGCTTACTTGCGGCGCGACGGCAGGCTACGACCCGCAGGAAGACATCCGCTTCATCTGGACTTTCGAGCTGCAGGTGCTCGGGTCGAACGGCTGGATGCGCGAAGACCTCTTCACGCTGCTCGACATGATCAAGACCGGCAAGCTGAAGCCCGTCATCGACAAGGAATACAAGCTGTCGGAGGCCAACGAAGCATTCCGCATGCTCGAAGACCGCGAGGTGTTCGGCAAGGTCGTGGTGAAGCCGTGACCGACCCCGCGGCCAAGACGCCCCCGAAGAAAATGGAGGCGGCCGACATCCAGGCGACCTTCGACCGCTCGCCGTTCATCGGCTTCCTCGGCCTCAAGGTGCTGGCTGTAGACCACGAGAAGAGCACGTTCTCGGCGCGCATGCCGCTGCGGCCGGAGCTCGAGCGCCGCGCGGGCACCAAGCAGTTCCACGGCGGCCCGATCGCCTCGTTCATCGACACTGTGGGCGATTTCGCCATCGGCATGCTCGCCGGCGGCGGCGTGCCGACGATCAACCTGCGCATCGATTACCTGCGGCCCTCGGTCGGCGACTACCTGGACGCGACCGCCATCGTCCGCCGAGCCGGCAAGACCACCGCCGTCATCGACATCGACGTGTTCGGCCCGGACGGCAAGCTGGTCGCCGTCGGGCGCGGCACCTACTCCCCGACGACCGGCTAAAGGCCAGCAATGCCCACGGACATCGGTTTCTCCTCGGCGAGCGCGCTCGCCGCCAAGCTCCGGTCGGGAAAGATCTCGGCCCTCGAGCTGCTCGACCACTACATCGCGCGAGTCGAAGCGCATGACAGCACGCTGAATGCCGTCGTGGTTCGCGACTTCGAGCGCGCCCGCAAGCGCGCCAAGGCCGCCGACCGGGCGCTGAAGAGCGGCAAGCGCTGGGGCCCGCTGCACGGCCTGCCGATGACGGTCAAGGAATCCTTTAACGTCGAGGGCCTCAAGACCACCTGGGGGAGCCCGGCCTTCAAGGACAGCGTTGCCAGCTACAACTCGGTGGCCATCGAGCGCCTGCAAGCCGCCGGCGTCGTGATCTTCGGCAAGACCAATGTGCCGTTGCTTTTGCAGGACCTGCAGTCGTACAACGCGGTCTATGGCTCGAGCCGCAATCCCTACGACACGACCCGCACGCCCGGGGGATCCTCCGGCGGTGGCGCAGCGGCAGTGGCTGCGGGACTTTCCGCCGCCGATTTCGGCAGCGATCTCGCCGGCTCGATCCGCGTGCCGGCCAGCTTCTGCGGGTTGTATTCGCACAAGCCGAGCTACGGCGTGGTTCCCACGCGCGGGCACTCGCTCACGCCGGCGCTCGCGGCGCCCGACCTTTCGGTGCTCGGCCCGATCGCCCGCAGCGCGCGGGACCTCGAGCCTTTCCTGCGCGCCGTGGCCGGCCCGCTGGAAGACGACGCCGCCGCGTGGACGCTCAAGCTACCGCGCTCCAAAGTCGAGCGCATCAAGGGCTTACGGGTCGGTGTGCTTACCGATGTCGAGACCAGCCCGATCGCCAATTCGGTGCGCGCGGGCATGGACGCCCTCGTGCAGTGGCTCCGGCGCAACGGCGCAAAGATCTCGGAAGCGAAGATGCCCATGGACGCGCAGAAGCATCAGGGGATGTTCATGCGTTTCGTGCGAGGCGTCAGTGCGGCGCGCATGAACGACGCGGCGTTCCAGCAAACGCTCGCCGAAGCGGGCAAGTTCCCCGCCGACGACATGAGTGGACCGGCAGTGGCAGCGCGCGGCCTCGCGCAATACCACCGCGACTGGTGCGCGGCGCACGAAGCGAGGATGAACCTGCGGGCCCAGTGGGCGGATTTCTATCGCGACCATGACCTCCTGCTGATCCCCGGTACGCCGGTGCCGGCCTTCCCGATCGACGAAACGCCCTCGCGCGAAGCGCGCAAGCTGGACATCGATGGCCGCCAGGTGCCCTACAACGCGCAGAGTTTCTGGCAAGGCATTGCCACGGTGAGCTACCTGCCCGCCACAGTTGCGCCTATAGGGCAGACAGTCGAAGGCCTCCCCATCTCGGTGCAGGCCATCGGCCCGTACCTGGGCGACCTTTCGACCATCGGTTTCGCCCGCATCGTCGAGCAGGAGTACGCTCGTTTCACGCCGCCGAAGGCCTTCCTGGCGTAGGCGCGCTTCTTGCGACGAGGACGTATCGTCACTTACGTGGAGAGCTCGATGAAGACCGTTGCCCTGGCCCTGCTTGCCGCCGGATTCGCGCTGGTTGCGGTTCCGTCGCAGGCGCAAACGAAAGTCGTCTATGGAAACGTCACCGCGGTCACCCTGTCGCAGGGCGTGATCGTGGCGGCCAAGGCGCTCGGCTTCTACAAGGAAGAGGGCATCGACGTCGAGATCGTCGAGTTCAACGGCACCGGCACGCTGCTGCCGCAGATGACCGCCAAGCGAGTGACGATCGGCTACCCGAACCCGGACGTGCTGATGATCTCGCGCCAGCCCGGCAAGGACCCGCTGCCGATCAAGTATTTCTACAACGCCACGCGCGAATCCGCCTGGGAGTTCATCGTCACCGCCGACTCGCCGATCCGCGACCTCAAGGAACTCAAGGGCAAGAAGGTCGGCATCGGCGCGCTGACGTTCGGCAACGTCCCGATCACCAAGGCGATGTTCAAGGAGCTCGGCGTCGAGGCCGAGCTCATTCCCGTGGGCGTCGGCGCGCCGGCCTTCCTCGCCTTCCGCGAAAAGAAAGTCGATGCGCTCAACCTCTTCGACTCACAGCACGCCACGCTCGAGGTGCAGGGCACCGCGATCCGGCGGCTGGCGATGCCGAAGAAGTACAAGGACCTCTTCTCCAACGGATTCGTCGCCCACGAAGACACGATCAGGGACGACCCGAAGACCCTGATCGCGTTCGGCCGGGCAATCGCCAAAGCCTCGGTGTTCTGCGAGGTCAATCGCGCTGCCTGCGTCAAGGCGTTCTGGACGCTTTACCCGAACCAGAAGCCGACGAGCGGCGACGAGGCCACCAATATCCGCAACGCAGTCAAGATCATGGACGCGCGCTTCGACAAGTACCTCGACTTCGACGGCCAGAAAGTGCGCCGCTGGGGCGAGTTCCCGGCCCAGGCCTGGAAGGACTTCGCGGTCACGCTGTACGAAGGCGGGCAGCTCTCGACCAAGGACATTCCGGTCGAGACCTGCTACACCAACGCGCTCGTCCCGGAAATCAACAAGTTCGACACCGCCGCCATCGTGGCGCGCGCAAAGGCAGCGCAGTGAGCGTGCGGCACCTGGCGGCGCTGGCGCTGGCGCTGGCGCTTGCGGCACTCCTTTTCTGGTCCGCCGGGGCCGGTGCGCAGCAAAAGGTCGTGTTCGGGCTGGTGAGCCCGCTCACTGTCGTCAACGGCCAGCTGCTGGTCGCCAAGCACCTGGGCTATCTAGCGGATGAGGGCATCGAGGTCGAGACCATCACCTTCAACGGCAGCGCGGTGCTGCTGCCGCAGATCGTCGCCAAGCGCGTCACCGTCGGCTTTCCCAACCCGGATCCGCTCGTCATCTCGCGCCAGCCGGGCAAGGACCCGCTGCCGCTCAAGTTCTTCTACAACGTGATCCGCGAGAACGTCTGGGAGTTCGCGGTGCTCTCAGGGTCGCCTGCCAAGACGCTTGCTGACCTCAAGGGCCGCAAAATCGGCGTCGGCGCACTGACCTTCGGCAACATCCCGCTGACCCGCGCGATGTTCAAGGAAATGGGCATGGAGGTCGGCCGCGACATCGAGCTGGTTCCCACCGGCCTCGGCGCACCCGCCTTCCTTGCGCTGAAGGAAGGCCGCGTTGACGCGCTCAACCTTTTCGAGACGATGCACACGCAACTCGAGACGCAGGGCACCCCGGTGCGCCGGCTGAAAATGCCGCAGAAATACCTCGATCTATTCTCCAACGGCTTCATCGCGCACGAGGACACGATCCGCAACAACCCGCGGCTGCTGGCCGCCTTCGGCCGAGCCTTTGCCAAGGCGACGCTGGCCTGCAACGTCAACCGCCCCGGCTGCGTGCGCGCCGCGTGGAAGGAAGACCCCTCGCTAAAACCCTCCGGCGGCAACGAGGCCAAGCTGCTCGCCGACGCGGTGGCCCTGCTCAACGCGCGCTACGACAAGTACCTCGCGTTTCCCAAGGGCGATCTGCCGCGCTGGGGCGAGTACCCGGCGGGCGCCTGGAAGAACATGGCGCAGGTGATGCTCGACGGCGGGCAGATCCAGACCGTGAATTTCGACCTCAATTCGCTTTACACGAATGCGCTTGTGCCCGCGATCAACAACTTCGACCCGGCCGCCGTGCTGGCCGACTCGCGCAAGCTGCCTTGAGAATCCCTACCGGAGGACCAGCATGAACGCACCAGAGCATCGTTACGAGGTCAACCAGCTGACGCCGGACGCAAGCGTCAATTTCGACCGCGAATTCGCCGCGAAGTACGTCCTCTATGCACATCGCCTGGCCGAGCGCGGTTACGTGCAGGCGGCCGTCGGCAACATGGTGATGCGCGCGCCGCACCCCAACTATCCGGAGGGCGTCTGCTACGTGAAATGCCAGGGCGTCTCGCTCGAGGAAATGAGCATCGACGACCTCGTGATCACCGACGTGCCGTACGGCCGCATCCTTTACGGCGACCGGGCCACTACCGTTGGCCACATGATGAACCGCGAGATGCTGCGCCTGCGCCCGGACGTGAACTGCGTGATCCACCTGCACCACGACGAGACGATCGCCTACCTCGCCGCGGGGCACGACGACATCCGCCCGGTGGGCCTCACCTTCTCGTACCTCATGCAGAAGCCGGTGCATTTCCTGCCGGCGCACATCAACGTCGAGGAGGACGTCGAGCCGATCAAGACCTTCATCGCCGGCACCAACTGCGTGCTCATGAAGCGCCACGGCATCACCGTGCTCGGCCGCAACGTTTCCGAGTGCTACGGCCGCGTGAACATCCTCGCCGCCGAGATCAAGCGCAACATCATCGCCGAGCAGCTCGCGGCGATCCGCGGCAGCGAGGTCGACCGGATTTCGAAAGAGGAAATGGAGGTGATGTACCGCCATGGCGACGCGGTGATGTACCCGCAGGTGAAGAAATGAGGCGCCCGCCGCTTCGCGCCGCGCTGGCCGCTGCGCTCGTGGTTTTCGCCGGCGCGCTGCAGGCGCAGGCGTGGCCGACGCACCCGGTCAAGCTCATCGTGCCCTTCCCGCCCGGCGGCGGCACGGACCTGACCGCCCGCTCGGTCGCCGCACGGCTCGCCGACGCGCTCGGCCAGCCGGTCGTGGTCGAGAATCGCGGCGGCGCAGGCGGCACGATAGGCGCCGACGCGGTCGCCAAGGCTGCGCCAGACGGCTACACGATCGGCATCGCGAACTCGAGCACTCATCCCGGTGCGCTTGTGCTGCAGAAGAACGTGCCGTACGACCCGCTCAAGAGCTTTGCGCCGATCACGATGATCGGCAGCACCTCGTATGTGCTGCTCGCCAACCCGACGGTGCCGGCCGGCA
>JANMDK010000073.1:0-1614 GCA_031376265.1 Pseudomonadota bacterium | reverse complement strand
GTTCGGGTAGTTGATCGGGAAGGCGCCGGAGCCGTAGAAGTCGGCAAGCTTCGCGCGCGGCAGGTTGGCGGTGACCTGGTAGACGCCGATCGGCGTTTTCTGGTCGCCTTCGCGCGCCTTGTCGATGCCGCGCTTGCCGAGCGTTACGTAGTAGTCCGAGACGAAATGCGCCCGGCCGCGATCATTCTGGAAAACGTAGAGCCGCGAGCGCTTCGAGTCGACCACCAGCGCGTGCGTCTGGTCGGGGCGGAACTGAAGCAGGTAGCGCGGCACCTGGCCGACCTTGGGACGTTCGCGCATCGCGCGAAGGCGGGAGAGCGCCTCGGCCCGCAGGTCCTCGACTTTTTCGCGCGGCACGTTGCCCGCGTTGCCGAAGGTGGTGATCGGCCGCGTGCGCGCCAGCAGCAGGTCGCCGCGGATCAGGTGCGCTAGCCGGTAATTCGGATTGGTCTTGATGAGCGCCTCGACGCGCTCGAGCGCATGGTCGAACTTGCCCTGCTCGATGGCCTCGAACACCTGCACCAGCGCCTTCTCCGTCTGCAGCGTCGGGGGCTGAGGGTGCTGCGGCTGTGGCGGCTGGCGCTGCGCCGGCACCACCGATACCGGCAGGAGGAGGAAAAAAGCGGCGAGGCTGGCGCGGAGGAGGGCGGCGCTCAGGCCTTTCAATTCGCCACCTTCTCCTGCTGGATTTTCCATCCGCCGTCGGTCTTCACCAGCACCAGCGTCTTCATGCTGTTGGCGCTGATCGTGTCGGATTTGTAGCGCTGGCGGAAGGTAACGCTGGCGTGCTTGTCGCCGTTCATGGTGACCTTGGGTGCATCGGCTTCCACCGAGATCGACTTCGGCGCGAGGATGCGCGTGCGGCGCCCCTGCTCCCATTCGCCGCGCGCCTCGCCCTTGGGCGGCTTGAAGTCCTTGGCATAGAAGGCGAGGTACGCGTCCACGTTGCGCTTCGACCACGCCGAGGCCCACGAATTGACGACCTGGACGACTTCGTCGTTGCCTGGGCTGCTGGGCGCGGCGGCCTTGGGCGCCGGCTTTTCGGGCGCGGGCGAGGCAGCGGCCGGCTTCGGCTCGGTGGCCGGGGCGGACGGGGAGGGCGTAGCCGCAGGGGCGGGCTTTGCCTCGACCGGCGCAGCAGCAACGGTGGCCGGCGGCTTGGCGGGCGGAGTCGCGGCCGGCTTGGTCGGCGCGGCGGTCGCGGTCGTCGAGCGCGGCGCGCCGCCGACCAGTTCACGCATCAGCGCCAGCTTGTTCTGCGCGGCCGAGTTGTTGGAGTCGAGCTGCAGCGCCTTGTCGTAGGCCTGGCTTGCGAGCTTCGAATAGACATCGCCGAGATTTTCGTACGCGGTTGCATAGCTCGGGTGCGTGCGGATCGACTGCTCAAGGGACGCACGCGCCTTGTCGTACTGTCCCTGCGCGGCGTAGATCACCGCGAGGTTGTTGTACGGCTCGGGCAGGTCGGGGTAGTCCTCGGTGAGCTTCTGGAAGATCGGGATCGCTTCCTTGGTGTTGCCCTGCTCGGTGAAGATGAGGCCCTTGAGGAATCGCGCCTGCGCATCGCGCGGCTTGGCGGCGAGCACGCGGTTGACCCTTTCCAGGGCTTGCTGGTGC
>JANMDK010000071.1:0-1746 GCA_031376265.1 Pseudomonadota bacterium | reverse complement strand
AATAATTGGGTTCTTTGTCTATTTTTCATTAAGACCGGAAATCCGCCCTGGCCTGGGCTAAAAATCGACTCTGACCCCATTTTTCCGGTCCCGATTCTGGTCCTGACCGGTGCGCTGGGGGCGGGAAAGACGTCGCTGCTCAACGCGGCGCTCAAGAGTGGCGCGATCCGCAATGCCGCGGTGGTGGTCAACGAATTCGGCGATGTCGGCATCGATAACGCGCTGATCGAATCCTCGAGCGAAGACGTGGTGCTGTTGCCGGGCGGCTGCGTGTGCTGCCAGGTGCGCGCAGACCTCGCCGAAGCGCTGGTGCGCCTCGAGCGGGGCGTTGCGCACGGCACGGTGCCGGCCTATGAGCGCGTGGTCATCGAGACCAGCGGCCTTGCCGAGCCCGGGCCGATCCTGCAGCTCTTCGCCGAGTCGCCGATGCTCGCCGGGCGCTATCGCATGGAGGCGGTAGTCACGGTGGTCGATGCAGTGCTCGGCGCTTCGGCGCTCGACGGCGAGGGCAGCGCTTACCGTCAGGCGCTCCTTGCCGATCGCCTCATCCTCTCCAAGTGCGAGCAGGCGGCGCCCGATTCGCTCGACCAGCTCGAGGCGAGCCTCGGGAAACTCAATCCTCTGGCCGAAATCATCCGCGCCGGGCGGCACGAAGCCGATTCCCGCTGGTTCGAATCCTCACTTCCGGGGCGCGAGCGCCTGGTCCCTGCCGAGGCGATGCGGGCGTCGCATGACGAATCGGTGGAATCTTTCATCATCGAATGGGACTCCCGCCAGCCGATGGCCTCGATCGGCGCCTGGCTGCATGCGCTTGCCGACAGCCAGGGCGCGCGCCTGCTGCGCATCAAGGGCATTGTTTCAGTCGAAGAGCACGGCCATGCGGTCGCGGTGCACGCGATCCAGCACCTTGTCGCGCCGCCGGAAACGCTTTCGATGGACGCGGCGGGAAGCCGCGTCGTGTTTATTACGCGCGGCCTCGAGCCGGGCGATGTGCGCCCGTCGTGGCCGAGTGCAGCACGGGCCGCGCAGTCGCGACCCCGTTCGCCAGCAGCGTCCAGATCGACTCCGCCGCCGGCGACAGGCGCTTTTTCCGGCGGAGCAACTCGACCGTAAGCGGGATGTCCCAGTCGACGCCGCCGACGCGGCAGAGGCTGCCGTCGCCGAGGTTGCGCTCGATCGTCGAGCGCGGCAGCCAGGCGACGCCCATGCCCTGCAGCGCGAGCTCCTTGAGCACGAAGATCAGGGGGTCCTCGAACAGCTTCTGCGGGCGCACCTCGGCCACCCACGAGGCGACCTCGTCGTCGACTGCGCGGCCGATGAAGGACGAGCGCCCGTACGGAAGGTAGACGAGCGGCGAGCCCGGGATCACCGGGAGGAGGTAGCCCGGCACGCCGCGCCTTTGCGGCGCGCACACCGGGATCATCGGCTCGTCGCCGATTTCGATCGCGTCGAGTTCGTCGAACCCGGCGGGGCGGGGCAGGGACGGGTGGCGGTACGACAGGGCGAGGTCGGCTTCGCCGGCCGCGTAGCGCTCGGCCACTTCGTCGATGCGCTTGGCCGAGCCGCGGCCAACGATGGGGCCGATCTCGCAGTTGAGGCGCGCAAGCAGGGCGGGGAAGATCCCGGCCGAGCAGGGCGTGGGCATCAGGAAGGACACGGTCGGCGCCGAGTCCGAGGCATTGGCGCGCATCGAGGCGCGGAAGTCGAGCAGGGGCTCGACGCTGCCCACCGCAATGGGCAGCAGTT
>JANMDK010000399.1:0-10532 GCA_031376265.1 Pseudomonadota bacterium | reverse complement strand
GGCAGGCATTGCGCAGAAGGTTGCCGATGGCCATGCCGGCGAGTTCGGCGCGCGCGAATACCCAGGCGTCTTCCGCCGAGTCGATGCCGAGCCGGACCGGCTTTCCGATCAGAAGCGGCTTGCAGCGTTCGATCTCGCTCTCGATCAGCGGCAGCAGCGCCAGGTGGGGTGCGTCCAGCGCCTCGGGGGACCGGGACAGCAGCAGCAGTGCGCCAACGCGATCGGCGGTGTCCTTGGCCGTGCGCTCAATGCGCCCTACGACGGCGAGCAGCTCCGGCTGGCCGCCAAGCCGGGCCGAAAGGACTTCCGACGCGCCGAGGATCACCGTCAGCGGCGTGCGCAATTCGTGGCTCACGTCGCCGGTGAATAGCTGCTCGCGCACGAGAAACCGGCGCATCTCGGCGGTTCGCGCGGCAAAGGCGCGCGCCAGGGTGCCGATCTCGTCGTTCAGCGCGAGGGCCGGCGCGCGTTCATCGAGCGAATCCTGTTTCACCGCGTCCGCGAGCACCCTGAGCGGCCTAATCACCTGGCTGGCGATCACGCGGCCCAGCACAATGGCCAGAAGCGCCGACATCAGAATGCCTGCGCCCAGTCCGCGCAGGATTTCGCGCTCGATCCGTTCGAAGTCGCTGGTCTCATCGACCACCACAAAGCGCCGCCCGTCGTCGCCGATTCGCACCAGAACATGGAGCGTTCCTCGAACGCCGGACAGTTCATGGAAACCGGGCGCCAGCGTGCGCATTGCCTCCGGGATCGCCGTATCGGCCAAAAGCGAGATGCCTGGCAGCAACTCTTCGGTTGCGCCTTGCCTTTGCCGTGTGACCTGCCATTGGGCAATCGTGGCCAGCCGCTCATTCACCAGATGTTCTTCGACTTCCTGGACGCTAAAGAACACGACCAAGGCGAAGAAGCCGCACACTGCTATGGCGAGCAGGGCGTAGGCCGCGACGATTCGACTGCGCAAGGAGCCGTCATGGAGCATCGGCATTCTCCAGGGTAGGAGCCGCCAGCCGGTAACCGATTCCTTGCACGGTTTTCAGAATCTGCCTATCGAACGGCTTGTCGATCGCCTGCCGAAGTGCGTGGATGTGTGTGCGCAATGCATCGCTTTCAGGCGGCTCGTCTCCCCAGACTGCGTATTCAAGCGTGGCTCGCGCCACGATTCCGGGTGCGGACTGCATCAGCCGCGCGAGCAGCTTGTAGCCGGTGGGCGTGAGGTCGATTCGTCGCCCGGATCGGGTCACCGCCATCGTAGAGGTGTCGAAACAAAGGTCGCCTGCACGCAATACCCGATCGACGTGGGCGTCTTGCGCGCGGCGCACGAGCGCCTTGAGCCGAACGTCGAGTTCCGCGAGAGAGAATGGCTTGACAAGGTAGTCGTCGGCGCCGCTCTCGAAGCCGCTGATCTTGTCCTGGATGGTGTCCTTGGCCGTCAGCATCAGGACTGGGGTTGCCTGGCGCATTACCTTGCGCAGTCTGCGACATAGTTCGAGTCCGTGAAGCCCCGGCAGCATCAGGTCCAGGACGATTGCGTCGTAGCCGCCGCGATTTGCCGCGACCAGACCGCTGTCGCCATTGCGCGCGCAGTCCAGCGAATATCCGAGCGGTTCCAGATAGCCGTACAGATTCGCAACGATGTCGGGGTTGTCTTCGATGATCAGCACGCGCATGGGTATCCTGCCCTATCCCTCAAGTGGTCGGTTTCGGCATCGAAAACATGAGCCAGGCGGCACTGGCCAGTGCAACGATTGCCGTCAGACCGAAAGCCGCCGCAGGGCCCGCGATTTTCCAAACCAGCCCGAACAGCAGCCCAGCCGGGATGGCAGCCAAGCCTGTGATCATGTGGTACCAGCCAAAAGCGGTGCCCTTCTCCTCGGGATTCGCGAGTTCGCTGACCAGCGCACGTTCCACCCCTTCGCTTATGCCGCTTAGGACGCCATAAACCGAAACCGCGATCCACAGCACCGCAGAGGTCGTTGCAAAGGCGAGCGCACCGTATCCGAAGGCAAGGCTCGTCCAGTTGAAGAGAGTAAGCGTGCGTTTGGACACGCGATCGGTGAGCGGCGCGCCGGCTAAAGCTGTCAGGCTCTGCAAAGCCGCAAGCCAGGCCCACAACAGCAGCAACGTGACGATGGACAATCCCAATTCATGCCCCCGAAGAATGATGAAGGCCTCTGAGGCTTTGGCGAAGCAGAAAAGCGCGAGGACCTTCAGGTAGCTACGCAGGACGGGCGACAAGCCGGTCCATATGAGGGGTGGTCGCACCACGACTTTAGCGCCGTCGATCCGGGCTTCGGTGGTCGGGTTCGGCAACGAGGCGAGCAGTACCAGCACGGCAACACCAGGCACGACGGACAGCATGATGACCTGCGGAATGCTCATTTCCCCCCAAGCCAGCAAGCCGGCGGCCAGCAAAGTCCCGAGAACGGCGCCTGCATAGTCCATGCCGCGGTTCAGTCCGTAGGCCCGGCCGCGCATGTCGGTCGGCGTGGCGTCGGCCAAGATAGCGTCGCGCGGCGCGCCGCGAAGTCCCTTGCCGAGCCGGTCGGCGCTGCGCAGCACGGCGATCGTCCACCAGTTTCCGGCCAGTCCAATCAGCGGACGCGAAACGAGCGCCAAGCCGTAGCCGGCCAGCACCATCGCCTTGCGCCTTTGAGGGCGCACGTCGGCGTGCCGTCCCGACCAGAGCTTCAGGAAGGCTGCCACCGCATCGGCGAAACCTTCGACCGCACCCACGACGACAGGGCCTGCCGCCAGGACCGATGCGATCAGAATCGGGATCAGGGGCGCGACCATCTGCGCCGAGACTTCGTTTAGGAGGCTGACCGCCGCGAACATCACGACCGGCAGCGGAAGCCGGCGGTGTGGGGTGCCAGGAGAAACGGCTGCATTCATTCGCGTCTTGGTTGCGGAAGTGCTCGTTGATGCGGTCCATCACGGCGGCAGGGAAGAACGCAGTGATACGCAAGCTTACCTTTTCGAGCGCATTTGCATTCTAGAACCCCGGGGCGCAGGCCAATTTCAGCTATCCAATAACGAAAGAACTAAGCGCTATCGCCGGAGGGACTGGTGGTGATGCGCTTCTTACTCAGCGACCAAGCCGCTATTTAAAGTGGCTGAAACGCCGCATGTTCGTTGAAACTACGAAAGTGAAAGTTCGACATTTACAGTTTATTGGCGATGGCGCAAGTATGTTGTCAGGCTGGGCGCGTAGCATCGCCGCCGCTTCTCGCCGTTCCCCTTAGTGCTAGTTAAGGCCTCCCGTCATGTCCACCCAAACCACCAGCCCAGGCCTGTCCCGCGCCCGCCTTCACTTTGCGAATAACCGGATCCATTGGTCGCGCGCGATCCTGGCGATCACGATCCTGGTTGCGCTGTGCAGCGAGCCTCCAATAGGCATGCGCACGTGGATTCTCCATGTGCTGGAGCTTGCGGGCTATGCGATGCTCGTGGCCGCGACGCTCTGGCGCATCTGGTGCCTGACGTTCATCGGCGGCTCAAAAGACGGGCAGCTGGCGGTGACCGGGCCCTATTCGGTGGTCCGCAATCCGTTGTATGTCGGCAGTTTCATAGGCATCGTCGGCATCGGGCTCGCGCTCAAACTGCCGATGCTCGCGGTGGGGTTGGCGATGGCTTTCGGGATTCTTTACCCGGCGGTGGTCGCGCAGGAGGAAGAGCGCCTCGCGGGTCTGTTCGGGCCGGTCTACGTGAATTACTGCGCTGCAGTCCCCCGTTGGCTGCCGCGCTGGTCCGCGTACCACGAACCGGAGCACGTCCTGGTGTCCACTGCGAAGGTGCGGCAAGGCATCGTGGATGGGATGTGGTACCTCTGGGCTTTCGCCTTCGTCGAGTTGCTCGAAGTGCTTCGCGAGCACGGCGTCCTTCCTCTGTTCTTCTAGAAAAGTCTCCTTACACATGCTGCAAGAGGTGGAGCGCAACGTTCGGCCGAAGCTACGCCTGGCGACAATTTGGCGACGGCGATTCGCCGCCACGACGCTAGATCAGCCGGGCTTCTAAATCATGCAAGCCCGGTTGGGCTCGGCGGACGGCCCATGGATGCAACGTCTGAAGCCCCTCAGGGAACCAATGGCGTAGCCGCAATTCGTTTCGGCGTGCCGGCCTTCTCGGCGGCGATCAGCGATTCCACCAGCCGGCGCGCCTGGATGCCGCCGGTATCGGTGGCGATGCTCACCCGCGGCACCGACGGATCGAGGTCGATGTTCGCCTGCTGTCCGGCAATCATCTTCAAATCTTCGAGGAAAGCACCGTGCGTCAGGCGGAAGTCGAGGTCCGCGATGCTCGGGTCGTCGGTGCCGAAGTTCTGCGCCTGCGCCCAGAAGTAATGGCTGCTCTTCTCGGTTTCCGGCGTGATCGCATTGAGGTTGCGCGTCGTCACACCTTTCGACCGGTCGCCCGAACGCGCTCCGGTGCCCGCCAATGCGGCGCCGATGTCGAGGCGCACGTACGCCGGCGGCGTAAAGACCAGGTGCATCCAGCGGTCGACGATCGCGTCCCGGGGAAAGCCTGCAATCGCGCGGAAGTAGGACGTCCCCGGCACGTTCTCGGTCCAGCGCTCGACGATCACCGCGTTGCCCTCTTTCCTGACCTCGGCCGGCCCTTCCTTGGGCGGGATGGCCGTCGTCCCGAGCGACGACGAATGCACGAAGGGCAGGTGCGTGAGGTCGCACAGGTTCTCGACCAGCAGCAGGTAGTTGCCGGGAAGCTCAAGCCTTTCGCCCTTGAATCGCCAGGCCGGGTCGTCCAGCCAGTGGAAGTCCTCGATGGCCGATTCGTCGGCGAGCGCCGGGTCGCCCATCCAGATCCAGACCAGCTTGTGCCGCTCGACGACCGGATAGCTCCTGACCCGGGCGTTTGCCGGAATCGTGTCCTGCGCCGGGATCTTCACGCACTTGCCGCTCGGGTCGTAGGTGAACCCGTGATAGCCGCATTCGAGGTTGTCGCCGCGCACGCGGCCGGACGAAAGCGGCGCATGCCGGTGGCAGCAGCGGTCCTCGAGCGCAACCGGCTTGCCGTCGGTGCGGCGATAGAGGACCACCGGCTCGCCGAGCAGGATGCGCCTCAGCATCGCCAGCCGTCCGATCTCTTCGGCCCACGCGGCCACGTACCAGCTGTTTCTGAGGAACATCGTCAGGCCTTTTTGGCGAGGGCGGCGTGCGCATTTTCGCGAAGCACGCGGCGCAGCACCTTGTTGGCCGCGTTGCGCGGGATCTCGTCGAAGAAAACATAGGCGCGCGGGCGCTTGTAGTTCGCGAGCGTCGAATCGCGGCAGAAGCGGTCGAGGTCGTCCTCGCTCGGCCGCTGCGCACCGGGCTTGACGCAGGCCACCACGATCTCGCCCCAGCGCTCGTCCGGCACGCCGAGGACCACGACCTCCGCGATGCCGCCATGCTTTGCCAGCGTCGTCTCGACCTCGTAGGGATGCACGTTCTCGGCGCCGGTAATGATCATGTCGTCGACGCGCCCGCGCACCTCGAGGTCGCCATCCTCGCGGCGCACGGCGATGTCGCCGGTGCGGTACCAGCCGCCCTGCATCTTTTCGGCGGTGGCGTCCGGGCGGTTGAGGTAGCCGAGGAAGGTCGCGTCGGCGGTCGCGTCGATCAGCAGTTCGCCTTCCTCTCCGGTGGCGGCGATGTCTTCAACCGTGCCGCCGATGCGGCCAACGCGCACGTTGGAGTAGTAGCCGGGCCGGTAGTGGTGCGGCTTGCCAGCGGGCTCCGGAAAATACAGCCCATTCATGATCTCGGTCGTGCCGTAGATGTTCGTCATTTTGCGGCCCGGAAAGGCAGCCGCCACGCGCTCGAGCAGCGGTCCGGGCATCGCGGCGCCGGCGTAGATCACCGTCTGCACGCTCCTGATTTTTTCTGCCGAGAAATTCGGCGCCGCCAGCAGCCCGTGGAAATGCGTCGGCGAGCCGTAAAGGAGCGTGATGCCATGGCGCTCGATCGATTCCACCGCCTTGACCGGGTCGAACACCGAGCAGAGGTGGTAGGTGCCGTCGAACGCCAGGGCGCCCAGGAGGCCGGAGAAAAATCCCACCGCATGAAAAAGCGGCATCAAGCCGAGCACCTGATTGTGGGTGCCGTGGGTGATGCCGCACTGCATCGACATGTAGAGCACCCGGGCGTCGGTCGCGCGATGCGGGACCATCACGCCTTTCGGCAGTCCGGTCGTGCCTGAGGTGTAGAGCACCAGCGCGAGGCCTTCAGGATCGGGCGATTTCCACGGCGCGACGGCGGCAGGTTCGCCGCGGCAGGCGTCCAGCGCCTTGGTGCCGGCCGGGCCTTTGCCGACGGTGATCAGCGGCGCGCCGGCCGGCAGCGTTTCCCTGAGCGCCTTCACCATGGCTTCGTCCGGCAGCGTGACCGCGCCGGCCATGCCGCCCTGCTTGACCAGGCCGGCGGCTTCCTCCGGTTTGAGCCGCGCATTGATCATGGCGGGCACCGCGCCGAGGCGATGCAGGGCGAGCAGAACGAGCGCGTGCTCGAACAGGTTCGGCAGGACCGTCGCGACGATGTTCCCCGGCTTCACGCCCTGCGCAGCGAACCCCGCGGCATAGGCGTCGATCTCAGTGAGCAGCTGTGCGTAGGTCAGGCGCCGGTCGGTGCGGTCGTCCGCGATGGCGACGTGATCCGGGCGCCGCGCCGCGGCCAGGCGCACCAGGTCGTGAATGGTTTGCATGCGTGATCCTCCTCGGGGTGCTTCGCTCATCTTAATCGACGCCGCGCACGGCCAGCGCCGGGCGTTTCACCATTCGCCGTGCGGAAAATCAGTGCAAGATGCCGGGCATGAATCTCAAAATGAACCAGAACTCGATCTTCGCCATCCTGCTGCGCTCGCCGTGGTGGATGAGCGGCTTGATTGCGGCGGGGTTGTACTTCCTTGGCCGCATGATCTTCCCGGTCGATTTCCAGATTTACGCGATCTTCCTGTCGTTGCCTTTCATCGTCATCGCTTCGATCACACTGTGGAAAGCAATGCGCGCGCCCAGCGAGGCCGGCGTGGCGGCGAAGCTCGATGTCTTGCGCGCCCTCCAGTGGCAGGAGTTCTCCGCCGCGGCCGAGGAAGCCTTTACCCGCGACGGTTACACGGTCAAGCGCCTGTCCCGCCCCGGCGCCGACCTGGAGATCACCAAGGCTGGCCGCGTGGCGGTGGTCGGCTGCAAGCGCTGGAAAGTGGCCCGCGCAGGCGTGGAGCCGCTGCGCGAGCTCGATGCGGCTCGCGAGGCGCACGAAGCGCACGACGCGATCTTCCTGGCTGCCGGCGAGGTCACTGCGACTGCGCGGGCGTTCGCAGCGGAGAAGAAGATCCGCCTGATCGAGCATGCGGAGCTGGTGAAGCTGCTGCCGCGGCCGGCAAGCGCGGCGGCCGCGCGCGCCTAGCGATTTTACGACTTACATTTTGCAAGAGCCGCGCAGCTATTGGCTCTCCTGCCAGTTGGTGTATCGCTACCGGTACATTTACGCCGCGGTGCCGGTCGATTCCGGCGGCGCCAGTTCGGGCACCGCGGCCACCAGCTGCTGCGTGTAGGGGTGCGAAGGCGCGGTCAGCACCTGGGCCGCGGGGCCGGTCTCGACGATCACCCCGCGCTGCATGACCGCCACCCGGTCGGCGAAATGCCGCGCGATCGAGATGTCGTGCGTGATCATGAGGTAAGCCACGCCTCGCTCTTCCTTGATGTCGAGCAGCAGGTTGAGGATCTGGCCGCGGATCGACACATCGGCCCCTGACAACGGCTCGTCCGCGATGATCAGGCGCGGATTCATCGCAAGGGCCCGTGCGATCGCCAGCCGCTGGCGCTGGCCGCCGGAGATCTCGTGCGGGAAGCGAGGCAAGTAGTCGCGCCCCGGCGAAAGGCCGACGCGGTCCAGCAGTTCCGCCGCGCGCCGGTCGGTCGCGGCGCCGGCATTCGGCAGCGCCTGCGCCATGAGTTCGCGCGCCGAGCGGCGCGGATTCAGCGACGACGAGGCGTCCTGGAAAATCGGCTGCATCGCAACGCGGGCGCGGCGCAGCTCCTCGCTCTTCAGCTCGCCAAGCACGCGCCCGTCGAGCGCCACGCGGCCGCTGTCCGGCGCCAGCAGCCCGAGCGCGATGCGCCCGAGCGTCGATTTGCCCGAGCCGCTCTCGCCCACAAGTGCGACGATTTCGCCCCGGCCGACGGTGAGCGACACGTTGTCGACCGCCTTCAGAGGCGCATGGCCGGCGCGCCGGAAGGTCTTCGAGATGCCCTCGAGCCGGAGGATCGGCTCGTCCATCGCCGCGCGAGTCATTGGTGCGCCCAGCAGCGCAGGGTTTGCGCGCCGGCGTTTCTTGCCGGACCCGGCGCGGGCATCGCCTTGGGACATTCCTCGCGCACCAGCGGGCAGCGCGGGGTGAAGGGGCAGCCGGTGGAAAGCTCCGAGAGGTTGGGCGGGTCACCGGCAATCGTTGCAAACCGGCCTTCATTGTTGCGCGCCGCTTGCGCGGCCTTGAGCAAGCCGACGGTGTACGGATGCGCCGGGCGCTGGAACACATCCCGCGTCGCGCCCCATTCGACCGTGTGGCCGGCATACATCACGTAGATGCGCTCGCAGGCCGAGGCGACGATGCCCAGATCGTGGGAAATCAGCAGCAGCGCCATGCCGAGGCGCTCCCTCAGCTCGCGGATCAGCGCCAGGATCTCGGCCTGGGTCGTGACGTCCAGGGCCGTGGTCGGCTCGTCGGCGACCAGCAGCTTCGGGCCGCAACCAAGGGCCACCGCGAGCAAGGCGCGCTGCCGCATGCCGCCCGAAAGTTCGTGCGGGTAGGCGTCGGCCGCGGTCGGCGGCAGTTTCACCAGCGACAAGAGCTCTGCGACGCGCGCCGCCGGCTGGAGTCCGGGCGCGTGCTGCTTCACGCTTTCCGCGATCTGCTTGCCGACGCGCATGACCGGGTTCATGTAGCTGAGCGGATCCTGGAACACCATCGCCACGGGATTCCCGCGCATCGCCTGCCACTGGTCTTCGTCGAACCGCGTCACGTCGGTGCCGCCGATCGAGATTCGCCCCGACTCGATGGTCGCGATCTTCCGTGGCGCGAGGCCCAGCGTCGCGCGCGCAAGAGTCGACTTGCCCGAGCCGGACTCGCCCACCAGGCCGACCGCCTCGCCTTCGGCCACGTGGAGCGTGACGTCGTTCATGGCATAGGCGACCGTGCCGCGCGTGCGGTACGCTAGGCGCAGCGATTCGATTTCGAGGATGTTCGCCATCAGCGCGTGATCGTGCGCGGGTTCAGCGCCGAGCCCACCGCATCGCCGAGCAGGTTGAAGGCCAGCACCGTGAGGAAGATCGCAAGGCCCGGGAAGACCGACATCCACCAGGCGTTGAAGAGGAAGCGCTGGCCCGCATTGAGCATGCGGCCCCAGCTCACGATGTCGGCCGACGACAGGCCAAGGAAGGAGAGCGAGGCCTCCAGCAGGATCGCCTGCGCCACGACGAGCGTGCCCGCCGCGAGTACCGGCGCCATGGCGTTCGGCACCACTTCGGACGCCAGGATCTGCCATTCCTTCTTGCCGAGGCAGCGCACCGCGTCGACGAACTCGAGCTGCTTCACGCGCATGACTTCGCCACGCGTGATGCGCGCGATCTGCGGCCAGGCGAGCAGCACGATCACGGCGACGACCTGCGTGAGACCCGTGCCCGACAACGCGACGATGACCGCGGCAAGGATAAAGCTCGGCACGACCTGGAACATTTCGGCGATGCGCATGACGGCCAGGTCCAGCCAACCGCCGTAGAAGCCGGCCGCGGCGCCGAGCAGCACGCCGAGCACAGTAGCGCCGACGGCCGCGCTCACCCCCACGGCGAGCGAGACCTGCGAGCCCCACAGGATGCCGGTCAGCAGGTCGCGGCCGAGCTCGTCGGTGCCGAGCAGGTGCGAGCCCGAGGGCGCGACCATGGCGTTGTCGGTGATGTGGTGCGGGTCGATGCCGGTGAGGAAGAAAGTGACGATCGCCACCAGCGTGAGCAGCGCAACGTAAGCGCCCGCGGCGAGGCCGGCGCGATAGGCGAGGAAGCGCTGAAGAAAACGAGGGATCGGGAGCCGCCGCTCCCGGACCCTACGCATTTTTCCCATAGCTCGAGCGAACGCGCGGATCGAGCAGCGCGTAGAGGATGTCGGTGATGAGGTTCGCGATCACGACCGCGATCGCGGTGACCAGGAAGATGCCGAGCAGCACCGGGTAGTCCCGGTTGCCGATCGAGGTGATGAAGAGGTTGCCGAGGCCCGGCCAGGCGAAGACCGTCTCGACCAGGATCGCGCCGGTCAGCGAATGGCCGAAGTTGTAGCCGATCACCGTGACGACTGGAATCATCGCGTTAGGCAGCACGTGCTGCCAGAGCACCGTATGCCGCGAGAGCCCCTTGGCGCGCGCGGTCAGCACGAAATCCTGCGAGAGCGACTCGAGCACGCTGGCGCGCGCCACGCGCGAAACGATCGCGACGTAGAAGATCGTGATGCTGAACACCGGCAGCACCATGTGCCAGAGCACGTCGCGC
>JANMDK010000377.1:0-4524 GCA_031376265.1 Pseudomonadota bacterium | reverse complement strand
GTCGCGCTCGCGCAGACGCCGGGCACGCTCAACGTAAAGCCGCTGCCGCCGCTCGAAAATCCAAACGATCCGGCGACGCCTGCGAGAGAACTCTTCGGGCGCAAGCTCGACCCCGCAAAAACCAGCCCCAGTGTTTATGGCTTCTATGCCCACGGTTGCATCGCGGGTGCCGTCGCGGTGCCGATCAACGGCGAGTCGTGGCAGGTCATGCGCCTGTCGCGCAACCGCAACTGGGGCCATCCCGAACTGGTGAAACTGGTCGAGCGGGTGGCGGACACGGCGCGCAGGACCGGCGGCTGGCCCGGCATCCTCGTGGGCGACATGTCGCAGCCACGCGGCGGGCCGATGCTCACCGGCCATAACAGCCACCAGTCGGGCCTGGACGCGGATATCTGGCTGACGCCGATGCCGGCGCGGGAACTTACCAGGCTGGAGCGCGAGGAGATGTCCGCCACGCTCGTCGTCGATGCCTCGCGCAAGGACGTCGACCCAAAAGTGTGGACGCCGGGCCATGTTACGGTCATCAAGGCCGCAGCGAAGGAGCCCGAGGTCGAGCGCATCTTCGTCAACGCTGCGATCAAGAAGGCGCTCTGCCGCGATGCCGGCACGCAGGATCGTGCGTGGCTGAACAAGGTGCGGCCGATGTGGCAGCACGACTATCACTTCCACATCCGCATGCGCTGCCCCAAAGAAAGCCGCGATTGCCAGAAGCAGGATCCGGTGCCCTCAGGGGACGGCTGCGGGAAGGAACTCGACTGGTGGTTCCGCCAGGAGGTGCTGTTCCCGAAACCGTCCACCGTGCCGCCGAAACCGAAACCCGCGCTGACAATGGCGAGCCTGCCTGCGCAGTGCAAGGCGGTGCTGCAGGCGCCCTAGTGCTAGATCGGGCTAATGGCAGCATTTTGGCTGCAAAGCCATAGCTGGCGCGGACCTTGGCCCTAAACTGGCAGTAATTGGTGCCTAGTTAGGGCGGCACTCATAAGTCGAAGGCAAGACCTCCGGGACGGTCGCCGCCCGCCGTGCGAGCCAGTATTGGTAAGGCGGAGGCACCAGCGCGAACTCCCGGTCCACGCCGAGCTTCTGCGCCGCGTCCATGGCCCAGTTCGGGTTGTAGAGCATCTCGCGCGCAAGGGCGACGAGGTCGGCCTCGCCTCGCTGCAAGATTTCTTCGGCCTGTTCGGCATGCACGATGAGGCCGACGGCCATCGTCATCACGCCCGCCTCTCTCCGGATCCGGTCCGCATACGGGACCTGGTACCCATAGGCGGGCTTCAATGCGCCGGCCGGCGCCCTGCCGAGGATGCCGCCGGAACTGCAGTCGATCACGTCGACACCCAGCGGCTTAACGAGCTTTGCCAGTTCGACGCTCTGCGCAGGCCCCCACCCCGCATCGTCTTCCGCCGAGAGCCGAAGGAACAGCGGCTTGTCCCGCGGTAAATTCGCGCGCACGCATTCCGCGACCTCGCAGGCAAAGCGCATGCGGTTCGATTCCGAGCCGCCATACCCATCGGTGCGCTTATTCGCCACCGGCGAGAGGAACTGGTGAATCAGGTAGCCGTGGGCGCCGTGGATTTCCACGAGGTCGAAACCGGCCGCATTCGCGCGCGCGGTTGCCTTGCCCCAGGCTTCGACGATCGAATGGATCTCGGTGACCTCGAGCGCGCGAGGCACCGGCGCGCCGTCCGAAGCCAGAGCGCTTGGCGCGACGAGCTCCCATGAGTCCCAGTCTTCGGCGGAAATATCGGTTTTCGCGAGCGGCCGGCCCCCCTCCCAGGGGCGCCCGACGCGCGACTTGCGGCCCGAGTGCCCTAGCTGGATCCCGGCGACCGAACCGCACCGACGGATGAAGTCGGCGACGCGAGCAAGCTGCGGAACGAAAGCGTCGTTCCAAAGGCCCAGATCACCCACCGTCCCGCAGCCTCGTCTTTCGATTTTGGTGGATTCGACAAACACCACGCCGGCACCGCCCGCGGCATAGCGGCCCGCGTTCATCACATGCCAGTCAGTGGCGAAGCCTTTGTCCGCCGAATACTGGTGCATCGGCGCGACCACTACGCGGTTCTTGAAAGTTGATCCGCGGATCGTGAGGGGCGTAAAGAGGAGGGGCTGGGTCATGGGTTCCCTTTTTGGCACCTGCTATTCGATGACCCGCGCTGCGCGAATCAACAGCGATTGCGGGACTTGGAGCCCGATGGCGCGCGCGGTCTTCATGTTGATCACCACGTCGAAATTCGCCGGCTGCTCTATGGGCAGGTCGCCCGCCTTGGCGCCTTTGAGAATCCGGTCCACATAGCTTGCAACGCCCCGATACATGTCCGCCGAGCTCGCCCCGTACGACAGGAGTCCGCCAGCGCTTACGAACTCTGCGCCCTCAAAGACGGTGGGAATACGGGCCCCAATAGCCAGCTCGATGATGCGCGGGCGCAACTGTGTGACGAGGGGATTCGTCACGACGATCAAGGCATCTGCGCGGGCCTCCTTCGCAGATCGCATGGCGCCTTCTACTTCCGAAGGGGCGCCGCGCACCTGGAGGGATTGCACGCGGACCCCAAGCTTTTTCGCCGCAGCTTCGTATTCCTTGAAAGCGATGATGGGACCGGGGCCTTCCGGATCCCAGAGGATTGCGACCCTCGCCAATGACGGGATCATCTCCCTGAGCAGCTCGACGCGCTTCGCGCTCAGGTCGCGGCTCATCATCGTAAGGCCCGTGACGTTTGCGCCGGGCCGGGCGAGGCTGCCGACATATCCGGCGGCCACCGGGTCGACGGTCGTGAGCATAACGATTGGGATCGAGCGCGTCGCTCTTCTCCCAGCGATGATTGCGACATTGCTGGTGAGGACAAGCACGTCGACTTTCTGCTGAACCAGCTTGTCCACCATGGACGGGATGCGGTCCAGCTTTCCCTCGGCAAATCCTGTCTCGGCTGCGTAGTCCCGTCCTTCGACATATCCAATTTCACGAAGGCTTCGCTTGATCTCGTCAATCGCGCCCGCCGAAGAGACGAAGCCGATTTTTGGAATCTTCCTGGCCTGCTGCGCGCCCGCGCGCGACGAGACGATCAGCAGTCCGACGGACACCAGGAATTGCCTGCGGGTGCTTAAGCTCATTCGAATCGGCGGTGCGGGCTAACTCCCCGGCACCGTCCCTTTCGGCAAACTCTCGATGTGGCGGTAGATGTCCCCCGGGCGGGTGATCCACACCTTGTCGCGCTGCTTCACGATGTGCTCGATCACCTGGCGGAAGCGCCGCAGGCGGTGCGGCTGGCCGAGGATGAAGCTGTGCAGCACGAGGCTCATGACCAGCGGGCGGCGCTCGGATTCCTCGAGCATCTCGTCGAAGTGGTCGATGAGGTTCTCGCAATAAAGCTGCGAGGGCGTCCGCCGCTGCACGCACTCGAACGAATCGTTGAGGTCGTGCGCATAGGGGATCGACAGGATCGGGCCGTGCTTTGTGCGGAACCACACCGGCTGGTCGTCCAGCGGCCAGTCCATCATGTAGCGAAAGCCCGCCTCCCTCAGCAGGTCGAGCGAATCGCAGGTCTGCGAGATGTACGGCGCGAGCCAGCCGATCGCGCGCTTGCCTTCGTGCTTCTCGATCTTTCCCGCGGCTTCCTGGACCAGCGCGCGCTCGTCCTCGAACCCCATGTCCCCCTGCCGCTCGGCGTTGGTACGCCCATGACCGACGATCTCATCGCCGCGCTTCGAAAAGGCGGCGACCATTTGCGGGCAGTAATCGTAAAGCTCGGTGTTGACCAGCAGCCCGTACGGCAGCTCGTAGGCATCGGCAAGTTCCAGCAGCCGCCACGCGCCGACCCGGTTGCCGTAATCGCGCCAGGCAAAGCTGCGTGAGTTGGGCTGCGCCTGCGGCGCGCCGTAGTCGTTGCCGAGGCCTTCGCCGAACGCGAAGTGCTCGACGTTGAGGCACAAGTGCACTGCAAGCCGCTTGCCGCCGGGCCAGCTGTAGCCCTTGCGCTCGGTAATGGCGGAGTAGTCGTAGCGGCCGTGCGACTTGAGCATCGGGATTCCTAGAGGTTGAATCCGTCGGCGAAGGTGCCGAAATTTTCGATTTTCTCGAGGCCAAGGCACCCGGCGAGCAGGCCGCGCGTGGTTTCCTCGCCCCAGAGCGGCACGCCGAGCTGCATGAACTTGCCTTCGAGTTCGCCTTCGCTGTGCGGGTTGGCCGGCTCGCCTTTCATGACGAGGCAGCGGCCCTCGAGCACCTTGCCGTCCTTGAGCACGACCTTGAGGTCACAGCGCTGCTCGGCAGGATAGCGTGCCGTGAATTGCGCGTCTTCCTGCAGGTCTACGCGCGCGGCCAGCGCCTGGATGGCCTCGTTGTCGACGGCAGCCTGTTCGAACGGCACAAGGCCGGACCCGCCGTGATGGAGGATCGAAGCCAGCGCGAAAGGCACCGAGAAGCGCGCGCCGAAGCTGCTCGTCACGCGCAGTTCCGCAAGCATCGCCGCGAGCTTGTAGGCGCGCACCTCGATGCGCTCGATCGACGCTGGATCGAGCCGCTTGCCC
>JANMDK010000118.1:0-5265 GCA_031376265.1 Pseudomonadota bacterium | reverse complement strand
GCTTTTGTCGGTGCCGGCGCACGCATACGAGCTTTTCCCGGTGGTCGTTCTGATCGGAACCCTCTACGTGCTTGCGTACCTGGCGAGCAACTCCGAGTACACGGTCATGCGGGCGGCGGGTTTTTCGCCGGGGGACGCCGGGCGCATTCTGACGCGGATCGGGATCGTGTTCGTCGCGGCCACTTTCGTATTGGGCGAGTGGATCGCGCCTCTGACCGAACAGGCCGCGCAGACTCTGAAGCTGCGCGCCAAGAGCTCCTTGATCGGTCAGGAAATGAAGTCGGGGCTGTGGTTCAAGGACGAGCGCTCTTTCATCAACGTGCGCGAGGCGCGGCAGGACAATGCGCTGACGGGCGTGCGCATCTATGAGTTCGGCGACGATTACAAGCTGAACCTCGCGCGAACCGCCGAGCGGGGCGAATACCGCGGCGGCGGGGTGTGGCGCCTCTTCAACGTGGCGCAAACGCGCATGACCGCTGAGGGGCCGCGCGTGGACAAGATGGCCGAGCTCGACTGGCGCACCGCGCTCACGCCCGACCTGCTCAACGTGCTCATCGTCGCGCCCGAGCGCATGTCGGCGTATCGCCTTTACAAGTACACGGAGCATCTCGCGGGCAACCGGCAAAAAACCGAGCGCTACGAGATCGCGATGTGGAAGAAGCTCGTCTACCCGGTCGCCACGCTTGTCATGATGGCGCTCGCGCTGCCTTTCGCGTACATGCATGCGCGAGCAGGCATGATCGGGGTCAAGGTCTTCCTCGGCATCATGCTGGGCATCGTGTTCCACATGCTGAACAGCCTCTTCTCGCATATCGGGCTGCTGCAGAACTGGCCGCCTTTCTCGTCGGCGGTCATTCCAAGCGTCGCGTTTTTCGGCGCGGCGGTGCTGATGATGTGGTGGGTGGAGCGCCGCTAGTGAGAGTGCGCTCTTAAATCGTGATCTCCGGGCGGCCTTTCTGCGCCAGCACCAGGCGCGTCCCGGCAAGGCGATCGTACAAGAACTGGCGATCGCGATCGAAAAGCGCCCATCCGAGGCCGATGCCCGAAATCGCGAGCGTTGCAAAAGCCAGCAGCGGGTTGTGATGCACGAATGCGCCGACGAGCGCCATGCAAAACGCCCCGACGAACATGCCCGCGAGCCCGAGGCGCACCAGAGCCACGAGGGGCGGAACGCGAGTGCCGCCCGGCATCTCGAGGCGGATGCCCCAGGCTTTCATTGCGAGCGTCTGGCCGCCGCGCAGCCAGCACCAGAGGAAGTAGGCGGCAAAAACCGCGGCCAGGTAGACCTGCAGGGCGGTGCGCTGCCAACCGTCGACCACTGCGCCGCCGGCAGCAAACTGGAACAGCCACGTGGCGAGGAAAGCGACGGCGAACAGCAGCGTACCCTCGTACATCATGCTGAAAAGCCGGCGCAGGATGCCGGGCGCGATGCCCGCCCGCGTCTCGAGCCCGGCGTCGACGGCTTGCTGCGTCAGTTTGTGGAAGTCGGGATGGCGGTCGAAAGCGCCGGCGAGGGCGCCTGCGGTTCGGCCACGGCCGGCGGTTTCTTGGCCTGCGCGGTCTTCGCCCGGCTGCGGGGCTCGATCTTGTCGGGCTTCTTCTTGGATTCGACCGCGAGGTTTTGCTTTATCGCATCGGGGAGCTGCTGGTATTCCTCCCACTGCTGCGAAACGACGTCGCGCTTGCCGGGCGGCAGCTTGCCGATCTTGCGGTATTGCTCGCGCGCATCGCGCCGCTGGTCCGGCGTGAGCTTGATCCAGTCGGCCATGCGCGTCTGCACGCGTTGCCGCTCGGTTTCCGTCATGCCCGGATAGCGCTTGGCGATGCCGACCCACTTGCTGCGCCGCGAGGCATCCAGCGTGTTCCATTCGCCCGAGAGCGGCGCAAGCGTCTGCTGCTGCTCGGGTGTCAGCTCCGCCCAGGAAGGGTTCTTTTTTGGCGGTGCCGCGAGGGCCGCGCAGGAAAGGAACAACGCCAGGAAGGCAATCGAGATCCGTCGGCCGAATCCGGCGGCCTTTTGCACCGGCCTCAGAGGGGCGAGCGCTTCTTCAGCCACGCCTCGAACCCCTTGTCGAGATAAGCATCCAGCGGCAGGTCGTCGGAGAGCAGCAGCGCGTCGATTTCCTCGACCTCGGCCACGCGAAGGTTCTGCTGCCAATTGCTGATTGCCAGCAGGCCGCCGATGAGCACCACCATCGGCAGGAGAACCCGCAGCGAAAAGCCGCCATATCCGCCGAAATCGCCGACTACGTTGTCCATCCAGGCGAACCCTTGCGCAGGCTTGGCCACCAGCTGCTGCCGCAGCGCTTTTTCGCGCGCCTGCCGCAGGCGCGAAAGCGTCTTGCCGTCCAGCTGGGTGCCCTGGTTGAGCACCTGCCTGATCTTGTTCCCGAATTGCGGTTCGTTCATGAGTGCACCCGAAATCCAAATGACGTCAAAGGGTTATGCCTTTCTTGCGCAAGGCTGCAGCCAATGCATGAGTTGCCCGCGAGCAATGCGTTTTCACGCTCCCCTCCGAGCAGCCCATCATCTTGGCCGTATCCGCGACGTCCAGCTCCTCCCAGTAACGCATGAGGAAGGCCTCGCGTTGACGCTCCGGCAGTTTCGAAACCTCTTGCTCAATTATTTCAATCAGTTGGCGACGCTCAAGCTGCTCGGCCGGCGGCTGCTCATGCTCCGACCTCGGCTCGACCCGCAAAGTTTCCAGCGGGTCGAAGTCGTCGTCGTCCCCGTCGCGAGGGGTGCCGAGCGCGCCCAGCAGTGTGCTCCAGAGCGAGCGCACTTTCTGGCGGCGATAGAAGTCGCGGATGGTGTTCTGCAAAATGCGCTGGAACAGCATCGGGAATTCGGCCGCGGGGCGATCGCCGTATTTCTCGGCCAGCTTGAGCATCGCGTCCTGCACGATGTCCAGGGCCGTTTCCTCGTTGCGCACCGCGAAAACGGCCTGCTTGAATGCGCGTCGCTCGGCGCCGGCGAGGAAGGCCGACAATTCGCTGGGTGAGGCCAGGGGATTTCCCTTCGAGTGCCCGGTTGGCTCGGGTCTTTTCCACAGGTTTGCGGCGATGGTACCAAATGCCCCGCTCCGCTGGTGAGCAATGCCCGGCGCGCTGCACCGCGCCTTGACCGCATCGCAACAACTCGTTAAGGTTCAAGGTTTTCCGTAACTCTCCAAGGCCCATGGACAGAATCAAAGGCGTGGAGCTCACCGGCGCAGAGATCGTCGTTCGCTGCCTGCAGGAAGAGGGGGTCGAGTATGTATGCGGCTACCCTGGCGGGGCAGTGCTCTACATCTACGACGAGCTCTTTAAGCAAGACAAGGTGAAGCATGTGCTCGTGCGCCACGAACAGGGCGCGGCGCATGCCGCCGACGGCTACTCGCGAGCGAGCAGGAAAGTCGGCGTCTGCCTGGTCACATCCGGCCCCGGCCTCACCAACGCGGTCACCGGCATCGCCACCGCCTACATGGATTCGATTCCCATGGTGATCCTCGTCGGCCAGGTGCCGACGCATGCCATCGGGCTCGATGCCTTCCAGGAAGTCGACACGGTCGGCATCACGCGCCCGTGCGTAAAGCACAACTTCCTCGTCAAGAACGTCGCCGACCTCGCGCCGACGATCAAGAAAGCCTTCTACCTCGCAACGACCGGGCGTCCCGGGCCGGTGCTCGTCGATATCCCAAAGGACATCACGACGATGCCGACCGAGTTCCTTTACCCGGAAACGGTCTCGATGCGTTCGTACAACCCGGTGGTCAAGGGGCACGGCGGGCAGATCAAGAAAGCCGTGCAGCTCCTGCTCGAGGCCGAGCGCCCGATGCTGTACACCGGCGGCGGCGTCATCCTGTCGAACGCTTCGCAGCAGCTCACCGACCTCGTCAAGCTCACGGGCTACCCGGTCACCAATACGCTCATGGGCCTGGGCGGCTACCCCGCGACCGACAAGCAGTTCCTCGGCATGCTCGGCATGCATGGGACGTACGAAGCCAACATGGCCATGCACAACTGCGACGTGCTGGTCGCCATCGGCGCGAGGTTCGACGACCGCGTGATCGGCGACCCGAAGCATTTCGCGCAGAACCCGCGCAAGATCATCCACATCGACATCGATCCCTCGTCGATCTCCAAGCGCGTCAAGGTCGACGTGCCGATCGTCGGCAACGTGTCCGAGGTGCTGGACGAATTCCTGCGCCTGATCCGCGCCGGCACGCAGAAGCCGGATGCGTCGAAGCTCGCGGCCTGGTGGAAACAGATCGAGGAATGGCGCGGCAAGGATTGCCTCAAGTACGACCGCAATTCCAAGATCATCAAGCCGCAGTACGTGGTCGAGAAGCTGTACGAGGTCACTGGCGGCGATGCGTTCATTACGTCTGACGTCGGCCAGCACCAGATGTGGGCCGCGCAGTTCTACAAGTTCGACAAGCCGCGCCGCTGGATCAACTCGGGCGGCCTCGGAACGATGGGCTTCGGCCTGCCGGCGGCAATGGGCGCGCAGATGGCGAATCCGGGGGCGACGGTGGCCTGCGTCACCGGCGAATCGTCGATCCAGATGTGCCTGCAGGAGCTTTCCACCTGCAAGCAGTACCGCCTGCCGATCAAGATCGTGAGCCTCAACAACAAGTACATGGGCATGGTGCGCCAGTGGCAGGAGTTCTTCCACGGCAACCGCTACGCCGAGTCCTACATGGACGCGCTGCCGGACTTCGTCAAGCTGGCGGAAGGCTACGGCCACCGCGGCGTGCAGATCACCGAACCGCGCGATGTCGAACCTGCGCTGCGAGAGGCGTTCAAGAGGAAGAGCGAGCTGGTCTTCATGGATTTCCTCACCGACCAGACCGAGAACGTCTTCCCGATGATCCCGGGCGGCAAGGGCATTTCGGAGATGATCCTCTCCGAAGAGCTCTGAAGGCGCGGCCCGGCAAGTGCGACACATCATTTCGATCCTCCTCGAGAACGAGGCTGGCGCGCTTTCCCGCGTGTCGGGCCTGTTCTCGGCGCGCGCCTACAACATCGAGTCGCTCACCGTGGCGCCGACCGAAGACGCCTCGATGTCGCGCATGACCATCGTGACCACGGGCTCAGAGGACGTCGTCGAGCAGATCACCAAGCAGCTGAACAAGCTCGTGGAGGTGGTCAAGGTCGTCGACCTGTCGGAAGCCGAGCACATCGAGCGCGAACTGATGCTGATCAAGGTGCGCGCCGGCGTCAAGGAACGCGAGGACGTGAAACGCATGGCCGACATCTTCCGCGGCCGCGTCATCGACGTCTC
>JANMDK010000339.1:0-7113 GCA_031376265.1 Pseudomonadota bacterium | reverse complement strand
GCGGGCGGAACACCAGCACCTTCGCGCGTCCCGGCGCGAGGTGAAAATAGTTGTCTCCGGGCGAGAAGCCCGCACAGGCCACGGACACCGATTGCAGGAACACGTCGCTCTGCAAGGTCACGCGCACCGAGCCGTCGGGTTGCCACTCGGCCGTCTTCCCGATCACTGCGTTGCGCTGCATCTCGAGGTTGAGGCCGCCCGGGAAAAAGAAATCCTCGCCGAGCAAGTCCCCGCTCGAAGCGCGCAGCATGCGAACAACCACGACGTCATGCCGGGCCGGCCCGAAGCGGTAAGCCCCGGCGCTGTCGGAAAAATAGCCGAGCATCGCATCCACGCCCACCGTGATCGCGCCGCGCGCCGGCACCTGCCGCGCGGAGGACGCGGTCTCGGTGGCGGTGCGCCCCGCGTGGAGCAACTCAACTTCGACCGTGACGTCGAGCGCGGTTGCGCCTTCGTTCAGCAGGTGGAGGTGCAAACCATCGAGGCCCTCGTCAGTGAAGCGCACGGCCTGCGGCGCCCACGCGCGCCGCAGGTGCCAGTAAGCCGCCTTGGGACGGCAGGTGCTGTCGATCACGCCCCACCCCGCGCCTGGCCAGAGGTCCAGCAGGAACCACACCAGCCCGCCGCCGCACCCGCTCGCGGGCGTCCGCCATTCGGAAAACACCCGCTGCATCACCTCACCGCTCACCACGCGCGACCGGGCGTAGTAGCCCTCGACGTCCCGGCTGCGCACCTGGACGGGATCAGCGTCGAATAACAGCCTGAAGTAATGGTCGCGGACGTCCTCGAAATCCCACCCGGCGCCGCTATCGCGCGGCTGTCGCGCCTTCCAGCGCGGGTGGTGCGGCGGCGGCGTCCGGCCACCGAGCATCAGGTCGATCGTCTCCGGGTCCGGCACGTTGGAAAACCCAAGGCACTCGCTCGTGAACTGCACCCGTGCGGCGCGGGCGTCAGCCAGGGGCCGGCGGTACGCCCCGACACCGTAGTAATGCGACACGCCGGTCGCGACATGAAAAGGCAGGTCGCCGCCCCAGGGCGAGGACGGCACGTACGGGACACCGGGGTGCAGCGCCGCGCACAGCGCCGGCAGCGTGCCCGAGAAGAAATCGTTGCTCCAGTGCTCCTTCGACAGGCCGAGCATGGCCGCCTGCTGGGCAACCTCGCTGCCGCCGCAGTACACCGCAATGCAGGCATGCCGGTGCAGCCGCCCGAGCTGCTGCCCGACCTCGGCCTCGATGCCGGCGCGGAACGCCGGATCGCGGACCGGGTAATCCATGTTGGCGAACATGAAGTCCTGCCACACCAGGATCCCGAGCTCGTCGCACAAACGATAGAAATCGTCCGACTCGTAGACCATCGTGCCGCCGACGCGCAGCATGTTTGCCCCCGAGTCGCGCACGATCTCGAGGATCTCGCGCAGGCGCTCCGGGCCCGCCCGCAGCGCGAGGATGTCCGCGGTGGTCCAGCACGCGCCGCGGCAGAACACCGCGAGGCCGTTGACCTGCAGCCGGAACCCGCCGCCCGCTTCGTCTACACTCACCTGCCTGAACGCGACGGGCCCGCAGTCGAAACCGTGCCACGTGCCGTCGACAAGGAGTTCGAGGACGCAGGCATGCAATGCGGGCCCGCCATGCGTGTGCGGCCACCAGAGCGCGACGCCGGGCAATGTGATCTCGCCGCGGACCTCGCCGCCTTCAATCGCAAGCGCAAAGGTCTGCCCGTTCACGCGCAGGCGCGCCCCGCCGATCGACTGCCCTGCCGGCACCGCGACGCTGGTGCGAAACGCGACGCGCCCTGTCGTACCCTCCACCGAAGTGTGGATCTGCGTCGCGCGCAATTCGATCCCGTCGGCGCATTCAATGGACACCGGGCCCCAAGGGCCCACGGGCGTGATCGGCGGCGTCCAGCCCGGGATGCGGCCGAGCAGCGTGGTCCGCGCCCAGCGCAGGTTCTGCTGCTCCACCAGCGCGGTCTTCCAGCGCGGGCGCGGCCGGCGCGCGGCCAGCGCCGCATCGAGCGAACGGAACACGATCACGAGCTCGTTCCGCTCACGCAGCCGACCGGTGACGTCGACTTCGTGCGCGAGGAACATGTTCTGCGATTCCAGGACGACCTCGCCATTCAGCCACACGGTCGCGAGCGTCGCGAGGCCGTTGAACCGCAGGCGGCAGCGCCCGGACGGCGCCATGCCGGGATCGGCAAAGGTCGTGCGGTACCACCAGTCCTGCGCGTCATAGGGACCGGGGGCGTCGATGTCCTTGTGCAGGCTGGAGGCCACGGTGCCCGGCACGCGGGCCTCGACCCAGGCGACCAGCGATCCCAACGCTTCGGCCGGCGACGCGCAGGCGTCCGGCGGCGTGCCCGCCAGGGCCCAGCCTTCCCCGAGCGTGGTGATGCGTATAGCAGGATTCGGGGCGGACGGCATGGGCAGCGTCTCGGACCGCCAGCTCAGCCGCAGCGGCGGCGAAGGTCCGACATGCCGGCGTCCCAGTCGGCAGCCATCGCGTCCAGCGGGCCGAGGTCGAGCGGTTTCCTGCGCGCGATCGAGCGCGCGAGCTGGAACTGGAAGCCCTTGGCCGCCTGCGTGATCCGCTGGAAGGCGCCGACCGCACCCTCGAGACCGCCCACGCCCTGCCCGTGCAGCCACTTGAGGTAGGTCTCGGTGAGCTCGTAGCACGCGCCGTACTGGCGCAGCGTCACGAACGAATACGCGTGGAAGGATTCGATGCCCTCGCCGAGCAGCCGCTCGAGGTCGCGCGTGAACTGCGCCTTGAAGCGCGGAAACGGGTTGGTCTTCGGTGCGCGGGCAAGGTGCTTTTCGAGCAGCGCGCGAGAGGCCTCGAGCAGCCGCGCGCCCGTCGGAGGCTCGAAGTCCTCGAGCGTCTTCACGTACTCGATGTACGGCGGCAGCATTCGCTCGTGCACGAGGCCGTCGACCTGGAACACGTCAGAGAAGTCCGCGCCCGAAAGCGCGTAGTAGCCCTGGTTGTGGAAATACCCGAGGTGGCGCTGCGCGGTGTCGATCTCGTTGACCGCGACCGTGGACTTCACATGGGCGCGCTTGTAGGCCGTCCCTTCGGTGTCGGGCAGGAAGTACGAATCGAGCTCGACCAGCACAGGGCGCCCCGCGGCGACCTGGTCCTCCACATGCGCAACGAGCGGCCGCCACACGGCGAGCTCCTGGATGTCGCGCCCGAAGAGTGCGCACAGGTCGTCGTCGGGAAACTTGAAGAAGGTCCACTGGTCCCCCTCGAAGTCGACCGCGAGGGTGAACGCCAGCGCCGCCACGGGCTCGTGCCCGAGGCCGTGCAGCAGCTCGATCAGGACGTCGGTATAGCAGTTGGTTTCGGCCCAGGTCCCTCCGCCGCAGTGGATCGGGTGGCGGCGGTAGGTCGCGGGGTCGAGGGTCGCGATGCGCTTCACGTGCAGAGGCCCGGTTCCCCGCCCGTCAGTCGAGGGCGAGGAGCTTGCGCACCGGCGCGGGCCAGGCTTTCGGGTCGAAGCCGTGGGTCTTCAGGAGCGCGAGCGTTACGCGCTCCAGGCCGAACCCGATGCAAGCGCTGTGGGCCGGCTGGCCGTCTGCCGTGTGGATGCCAAAAGCGATGCCGAAGTGGTCGAGGTGGTAGTTGCACGAGGTGACCGCCGTCGGGCGCTCGGTCGAGCAGATCGGCACGACCAGTTCGTACTTGAGGTCCTGCTCGCGCTGCGTGGCTTTCATCACCCGGCCGCCGCGCCCGAAGAACGGGTCGTTGGCGACGACCTTGCTCACGTCGAGCCCGACGGAGCGGAGCATCTCCTCGCCGCGCTGCAGCCAGTAGTCGCGGTGCTCGAGCGCCTCGGCCGCGCTGCCCAGGCGCACGTACTCGCGCTGGCGGAAGATCTGCATCCGGGCGGGATCCTCGGACGGCTCGTGCCGGAACACGAACGTCTTGAGGTCCACCGTGCGGCCGCCCGCGGGCAGCGTGCCGGCCGCGGCCGGGTAGAGCGGATAGCAGGCCGCCGGCACCATCATGACCTCCGACGGGTCGAGGCACTGGCTCCACTTGTCGCCGCGCTCGAACATGCCGAGCATGCGGGCGTGCTCCTTCTCGCCGCCGCAGAAGCTGTGCACCGAGCCGATGAGGTCCGGGAAATTGTTGATGTGCCCGGTCTTTCCGTACGCCGCGCGGCTGAAGAGCGGCGGGAAGCGCATGACTTCGGGGTTGAGGTACGCACCCATGCGCGTGACGTAGGCTTCGAACTGGTCGACGATGTGCTCGAACGTGCCACTGCGGCCGTAGAGGCCGCGCACGCCGAGCGGGATCAGCAGCCCGGCCGCCACCAGTTCGTCCTGGTACTGCCTGTAGGCCTGGTCTATGTCGGAAACGCCCATCGGGACTACCCCTCTCTCTGGCCGATCTGCATGGTTGCGCTCTGCCCGAGGATGCGGTCGTTGTTGACCATCAGGCTGGCGCCGTACGCATCGCGCAGGTGCCGCCCCAGGCTGGATTTCGCGTCGTTCCGGTAACCCGCGATGCCGCAGATCAGCATTGCGCGCCCGACGATGTCGATGACGAGCTGCGAAGAGGCGATCTTCAGGTTGTTGATCCTGATGGCGAAGCCGAAGTTCGAGTACGCCTCCGGGCCGCCCGCGACGAGGAGCCGCTGGTATTCGGCCAGCGTCGCCTGCAGGTTGTTGCGCATCGAGAAGAGCACGATGTCGGCTTCGGCAAGGCGAGTCGCCGAGATGGGCGTCGACCCCGGGTTCTTGCGCGCCTCGGCCCGGACCACCGCGCGTGCGCGGTTGAGCGCATCGGTGGCGAGGCCGAGCCAGAGCGAGCTCCAGACGATGTGCGAAAACGGGTGCATCGTGCGGGCGTGGATCTCGGCATAGGGCACGGGCAGGATCTGCTCCTTTGCACCCTCGCAGTTCAGTTCGAAGCCGCAACTGCACGTCCCGCGGAAGCCGAGCGTGTCCCAGCCGGACAACTGCCGGAGCGCGTACCCGCCCTTGCGCGCGAGCACGTGCACCTGTTCGCTGCGCGAGGCGGTCTCCGATTCCCGGCAGGTGACGAGGATCGCGTCGGCCACCTCCCCGTAGGAGATGACCGGCGCCAGCTTCTGAAGCGTGAATCGCGCTCCATCGACCTTGACAGCGCAGATGCTCGAACGCACGTCGCCGCCTATGCCCAGTTCCGTGGTGGCCGAAGCCAGCAGGTACTGCCGCTCGACGAGTTCCCGGACGTAGTCGCGGAAGTAAGGCGAGTCCAGTGCATGGTGGACGATGCATCCGACCTGGATCTGGTGCATTGCGTACACCATAGCGGTGGAGGCGCAGTACTGACCGAGGACTTCGCAGATCTTCGACAACGCCGTGATGTCGAGCCCCATGCCGCCGTACCCGGCCGGCACGTAGGCGCTGAGCAGCTTTTCCTTTTTCAGCGCATCAAAGGCTTCCGCCGGGAATCGCGCATCGCGGTCCACCGCGTCCGCGTTCGGCGCGATGACGTCTCGGCCGATTGCATGCACCCTCTGGAGCAAAGCGTCGAACCCCACGCCTCCTGGTCCTGGTTGCTTCATCGGTGCTACGAACCGGCCAGGGATTCGACAGCCTCCGACAGCGACCGGATCGAGGAGAAAGTCTTGCGCGAGAGCAATTTGTCGGTGAACTCGACGTTGAAATGCTCTTCGAGCGCAAGCATCAGGTTCACCGTCGTCAGCGAGGTAAGCCCGGCGGCATGGAGATCGGTGTCGTCTGTCAATTCCCCCAGTTTGTCGCTGAGGCGCGCATGCTGCTCGACAATGGTGCGTACTTGGTCTTCGTACATCGCGAATCCTTTCGCAAAGGCCGAGCAACCCGCGGGTCTGCAAAATGGTGCACGAACCTTGCAAATTGCTAATCCGCGCATTATTGACCGTAAATCTAAAGTCCGGCAACGCCGAGCCGTCGCCAGCGACATAGGGGCGCGGATCATGTACCCGGCGAGATTCATGCGGCCATCGCGGTTCTCCGCCCCGACGCGCACCTGGTTGGCGTCGGCCATGGTCTCGCGATGATCATTTAGCGCACGAAATAATTGCCGACCGGGACGCAGGAGACGGCAGTCTCCCGTCGTGCAGCGCAGGCTACTGCGCCCCCGTCTCCTGGCGGATCACCCATTGCCGGTCCCGCTTCACCAGCGTCAGGATCTTGCTGCCGCTTTCGGTGAAGCTGTCCGACCGATAATCCTGGACGAAGCTCGCGCGGGCCAGTTCCCCTTCGACCTTGATGTTGAGGTTCTGGATCTTTACCTCGACCCACTTCTTGTTCACGATGCGTGCGCGCCGGTCGCGCTCCCACTGGCGCATCGATTGTCCGCCGGGAACGACGAAATCCTTGGCATAGGCGGCGAGGTAGCCCTTGACGTCCTTCTTCGACCAGGCGCCGGCCCAGTTGGCCAGCGCGGCAGCGATCTGGCTTTGCTCGGACGCCGCATCCCGGACAGGTTCCGGCGCCGCAGGTTGCGAACGGGCAAGCTCGGCGTGCGATTCCGTGGCCCTCGCCCGCTCGGCATCGGCAAGCTGGCGTGCCCGGGCGAGTTCCGCCCGCGCGGATTCCGCCCTCGATCGCTCTGCCTGTGCAGCCTGCTCGGCCCGCGCAAGTTCGGCGCGAGCCGCCTCGGTACGCGCGCGTTCCGCCGAGGCGGTCTGGCGCGTGCGCTCGACCTCCGCCGCTGTCGCGTCCGCTTTTGCGCGCTCCGCAGGCGCCAGCTTCGCGAGCTCGTCCTGCGCGGTACCGGCCCGGGTCCGCTCGGCTTGCAGGGCCTGCTCGGCCTTGGCAAGCGCCTCGCGCGCTGCATCGGCGCGGGCTCGCTCGGACTGCGCAAGCTTTCGCGTCCGGTCGAGCTGGCCCGCAACTGTGTCCGCCGTGGCACGCTCCGCCTGCACCGCCTGCTCGGCCTTGGCCAACTCCGATCGCGCGGCTTCTGCGCGAGCGCGTTCGGCCTGCGCCAGTTGCTTGGTCCGTTCGACTTCGCTTGACGCCTCTGCGGCTTTGGCTAGCTACACGTAGGCCTGCTGCCTCGCCTTCGACTTTTCTGCATGCAAAGTGTCTGCGCGGTTTCGCTCTTCTTGAACTGCCTGCTCGGCCGTGGC
>JANMDK010000340.1:0-7745 GCA_031376265.1 Pseudomonadota bacterium | reverse complement strand
CGAGCATCCAGGCGAGCGCGATGCCCGCCCGGCGTCCCTCGAGCACTACCAGGTCCACCATGCCCGTCGCGACGCGTCGAGCCGACGAGAGGACATCGGAAACCTCGCCCAGCACGCCGCCACCGGGCGGGTTGGCCGCCTCGTTCGACCTTGGCGCGGGCTCCGTGTACTCCGCTGCGGTCACTTGAGGATGCGGCTGAGCACGTATCCGGCAGCCACCGCCATGGCGAGCGACTTCATCGGGTTTGCGGAGACGTACTTGCAGGTGTCGTCGACCAGCTGCTTCTGCGTGGTCGAAAGGCTTTCCCCTTTGGCGCTCACCCACTCGGCGGTCTGGGTGCCGGCCGTGCTGAGCTTGTCTGCGGCGTCATGCGCGAGCGTTGCGTACTTGTCGATCGCCGGCTTCGCCTTGCGCGCGGCATCGTCGATTGCGGAATGCAGTGCGGCCGAGGCCTTGTTCAGCGTGGTGGCGCCATTGCCCGCCGTTGCCGACGAACCGTTGCCCGGAATGCTGCCCGAAGTGGTTTCCATTCGATATCTCCTTAGGTAGGGTGGTACTAAGGGGAGTTTGGGCGACCCGGCGCGGCTCGCTCAGTGCGGCTGCGCACATACGCGGCAGTCGCTGCTGATATTTACGCGGCGGCGGCCGGCACCGCAGTCGTGCCGATGCGCCGCAGATCTTCCAGCGGGATATGGCAGGCGATGCGGTGCGTAGCGCTGGCCGCCTGCCATGGCGGGGTCTGCGTCTCACAGACGGGCCCAACCTTGCGCGGGCACCGATGCTGGAAGCGGCAGCCGCGGACCTCGCCGTCCTGCTCCACCGCGTCACCACGCAGGCGGATGCGCCCACCCGAGGCGCGCCCCACTTCGGGGATCGCCGAGAGCAACGCCTCCGTGTAGGGGTGGTACGGCGGCCGCAGGACCTCGTCGACCGGCCCCTCCTCCACGATCGCGCCTCGATACATGACCGCCACGCGATCCGCAATGTGCGCGATCACCGAGAGGTCGTGGGAGATGAAAAGGTAGGCCACGCCGAGCCGGTCGCGCAGGTCGGCCAGCACGTTGAGCACGTAGGCCTGCACCGAGACGTCCAACGCAGAGACGGCTTCGTCGCAAACGATGAAGCGCGGCTAGGTCGCAAGGGCCCGCGCAATGCCCACGCGCTGCTTTTCCCCGCCGGAGAGCTGGTGCGGATAGCGGCTGACATAGGCCTGGGGCAGGCGAACCAGATCGAGCAGCGAAGCGACGCGGGCCTGCAGCTCGCTGCTTTTTGCGAGATTGAAGAGCACCAGCGGCCGCGCGATGATCTCGCCCACGGTCTTGCGCGGGTTCAGCGACGAATCCGGGTTCTGGAAGATGATCTGCGCGATGCGGCGGTGCTCGTGGAGCTTCCTGCCCGAGAGCGAGGCGATCGCCTCTCCGGCGATGCGGATGTCGCCCTCCGTTGGCTCGATGAGACGCACCAGCATGCGCCCGAGCGTCGACTTCCCGCAGCCCGACTCGCCGACGAGGCCAAGCACTTCGCCCGGCGCGATCGTGAGCGACACCCCGTCGACCGCACGGACCCTCGGCGGATCGAACCGCAGCGGAAACCCGCCCGACCAGTCGAGGCGCAGGCTGTCGAACACCCCGCCCATCTGGAACTGCTTAGCGAGGTCGCGCGTTTCGACCAGCGGCGAGGCAGTGGCGTCGCGCTGGCTGCCCGATTGCGAGGCCGGCGTATCGGGCGACGGCCACGGCGTGCCGGCCAGTTCGTCTGCGCGCCAGCATCGCACCGCGTGCGCGTCTCCCGCGAGCACCTGCGGCCCGCTGGCGCAGCGCTCCAAAGCGAAATGGCATCGCGGCTGGAAGATGCAGCCCGGCGGCGGCGACGCCAGGTCCGGGAAGCGTCCGGGAATCGGGGAAAGCCGGCCCTGCCGCTCGTCGACCCGGGGAAGCGACGCCAACAGGCCCTTCGTATACGGGTGCTTCGACCTGTAGAGCACCTCGTCCACCGGCCCGCTTTCAACCACGCGCCCCGCATAAAGGACGCACACGTCGTCGCAGATTCGCGCCACCACGCCGAGGTTGTGCGTGATGTAGAGCATCGACAGGCCGCGGTCGCGCCGCAAGCGCTCGAGCAGGTCGAGGATCTGCGCCTCGATCGTCACGTCGAGCGCGGTGGTCGGCTCGTCGAGCACCAGCAGCTCGGGCGAGCAGGCAAGCGCGGTGGCGATCAGCGCGCGCTGCTTCATGCCGCCGGAGAGCTGGTGCGGATAGGCCCGCGCGATGTCCTCGGGGCGCGGGATGCCGACTTCATCCAGCAGGCGGCGCGCCTCGATGGCGGCATCGCCATCCGACAACGCGCGATGCAGCACCAGCGGCTCGGCGATCTGGCGGCCGACCTGGATCGCCGGGTTGAGCGACGTGAACGGATCCTGGAAGACCATGCTGATGCGCTCGCCACGAAGCTTGCTGCGTGCCTCATCAGGCAAGTCCAGGAGAGACCGGCCGCCAAACAGGATGCGGCCGTTTGCAATCCTCGCCTCGGGCGCGAGCAGCCCCATCACCGCCAACGCGGTCGTGCTCTTGCCGGAGCCGGATTCGCCGACCAGCCCGAGCGCCCTGCCCTTCGCGATCTCGAACGAGACATCGTCGAGCGCGCGCATCCATCCGCCGCCGGCCGGGTAATCGAGCGCGAGGTGCTCGACCGCGAGAACCGGCACGTCCCGATCGGCGGGCTTCATCCGCGCCCCCGCTTGAGGCGCGGATCGAGCAGCTCGCGCAAGCCGTCGCCCACCAGGTTCACGGCGATCACCGTGATGCAGAGCACCAGCCCCGGCGCCAGCGCCACCCACGGCGCGGTGTCGATGAAGGGACGCGCCTCCGCAATCATGAGGCCCCAGTCGGAACTCGGCGGCTGCACGCCCAGGCCGAGGAAGGAAAGCGCCGCGCCCAGCATGATCGCGAACGTCACGCGTAGCGCAGCCTCGACGATGCTCGGCGGCCAGGCGTTCGGCAGGATCTCGGCGGCGAGGATGTACCAGAGCTTCTCGCCGCGCGCGCGGGCCGCGAGCACGAACTCCTCGCGCGCGACCTCGAGCGTGACCGCCCGCGTGAGCCGCGCCATGATCGGCACGTAGATGATGCCGACCGCAAAGGCCGTTTTCCACACGTTCGGCGTGGAAAGCGAGAGCAGCAGCAAGCCCATGAGGATCGGCGGCACCGAAATCACCAAGTCGATCGCGCGCATGATGCCTTCGTCGATGCGGCCGCCCTTGTAGCCGGCCGCGAGGCCGAGCGGCACGCCGATCACCAGGCTGACGAAGGTCGCCCCGATCCCCATGAGCAGCGACAGGCGCGCGCCGAAGAGGAGCCGGCTCAGCACGTCGCGGCCGAACTCGTCGGTGCCCAGCCAGTGCGTGGCGCCCGGCGGCTGCAGCCTCGCCATGATGTCCATCTGGTCGTAGGGGAACGGCGCCACCATCGGGCCGAAAGCCGCCGCCAGAACGACGAGCGCAAGCATGGAGGCGCCCCACACGAAGCTCGCGGGAAATCGCGAGCGCGCGCGAGGCATCGGCTCAGTGAGCTGCAGCGCGGCCATAGCGGATGCGGGGATTGAAGAAAGCGTAGAGCAGGTCCGCGCCAAGATTGGCCAGCGCATAAACCGCGGTGACCACGAGGATGCCGGCCTGGATCATCGGCAGGTCCTTTTGCTCGATCGCGAAGATCAGCAGGCGCCCGAGCCCCGGGTACGCGAACACCGTCTCGACCACGACGATGCCGCCCATCAGCAGTCCGACGTCGATCGCGAGCACCGTGATCGTGGGGACGAGCGCATTGCGAAGCGCGTGGCGGCGAATCACGACATTTTCCGGCAGGCCCTTGGCGCGCGCCGCGGTGATGTACTGAGACTGCATGGTCTCGATCATCGACGAGCGCGTGAGGCGCGAGACGTGCGCAACGAGCCCGGACACCAGCGTCGCCACTGGAAGAATGATGTGCTTGGCCCAGTTCCAGAACCCCTCGTCCATCGACGCGTAGCCGGTCGACGGAAGCCAGCCGAGATAGCCGGTGAACAGCATCACCGTCACGATCGCCCAGAAGAATTCCGGTATCGAGATGAAGAAATAGCTGCCAATCGAGATGAACCGGTCGGCTCGCGTGCCGCGGCGCACGCCGGAATACACGCCGAGCCAGATGCCGATGACCGCGACGAGCACGATCGAAAGGCCGGCGAGCACCGCCGAGCGCGCGATCGCATCGCCGATGAGCGGGCCGAGCGGGCGGTCCATCATCATCGACTTGCCGAGGTCGCCCTGCAGCAGCGCGCCGGCCCAGCGCAGGTACTGGACATGCGCGGGAGCATCGAGCCCCAGCCTGCCGCGCACCGCCTTGACCTGCTCTTCCGTTGCGAACTGGCCGACGATCATCTGCGCGACGTCACCGGGCAGCACCTGCGTGATCGAGAAGATCGCCACCGACATCACCGCGAGGATCGCGATGACGGTGAGGAGCCGCTTGAGGGTGTAGGCGATCACGCGGCGGCTACGCGCTGACCGGTCTCATCCTGGCCGGCTCAGTCCAGCGTCGTATTGCGCAGGTCCAGCCAGAGATAGGGATGGGTGCGGAAGCCCTTGACCGTCTTCTTGTGCGCATTGGCGAAATTCATCACGTACGCAATCACGCCCGGCACGTCCTCGACCGCATAGGCCTGGAATTGCTGGTAGAGCCTCGCGACCTCCTTCTCGTCCTTGGTGATGCGTGCCTTGTCGAGCACCTCGTCGATGCGCTTGCTGGAGAAATGCCACATGCGCGTATTCCACGAGCCGGTGCTGTGATACCAGGGGTAGGTCGAGGTATCGATCGACGGCCGGGTGAAGTAGCCGTCCGTATAGAACGGCGACTTGCCCGAGACCTCGGTCTGGAAGCGGTTGTAGGGCATGCGCTGCACCTCGACCTCGATGCCGACCTGGCGCAGCATCTGCTGCACGGCCACGCCCATGCGCTCGCGGGTCGGGCGGCCCACCGGCACGTGCAGCACGATCTTGAAGCCGTTGGGGTAGCCCGCCTCGGCCAGCAGCTTCTTCGCCGCCGGGATGTCCTGCTTGAGCGAAAGCTGCTTGTTGAAGTACGGGTGCCGCGGCGAAATCGGCGAATGCGTGGCCGCGCCATGGCCGAACACCGCGAAGGTCATGAGCTGCTGCTTGTCGAGCGCGAGCAGCACTGCGCGTCGCACCCGCACGTCGTCGAAAGGCTTGACCTTGTTGCCCATCACCAGGCCGTCCCAGGTCGAAGTCGGTTGCTCGTCGACGACGATCTTCGGATTGGCCTTGAGCTTGTCGATCGACTCGAGCGGCACGTTCCACATGAGGTCGATGTCGCCCGCCTCCATCGCAGCAACCCGCGCCGCGTTCTCCGGCATGATCCGGAACGTCACGCCATCGAGCTTGGGCAGGCCTTTCTCGTAGTAGTCCGGGTTCTTTACCAGCTCGAGCCGGTCGCCCGGCGTGAACGACTTGAACTTGAACGGGCCTGTGCCGCTCGGCTCGGTCGAGAGCTTGTCGATGCGGTCCGCGGCGACGATCTTGAGCTGGCGCTCGACCATGATCTCGGCGAAGCCCGAGTACGGAATCTTGAGCTTGAAGCGGATCGTGTGCTTGTCGACCGGCTCGATGGCCTCGATCAAATCCATGTGCGTGCGGCCGGACGACCCCACGGCGGGATCGGCGATGTGCTTGAACGTCGCCACGACGTCATCCGACCCGAATTCCTTGCCGTGGTGGAATTTGACGCCCTTCCTCAGGTTGAAGGTCCAGGTCTTGAGGTCTTCGCTGGACGACCATTTTTCGGCGAGCTCGCCGCGGTACTTGAGGTTCTCGTCGATGGCGACCAGGCCGCCGAACACCAGCACGCCGTAGATGTATTCGTCGCCGATCGTGTGTCGCGCCGGATCGAGCTGGTTGAGGCTGGTGCTGATCGTTGCCTTGAGGATGCCCTTGGCAGCCGCAGGCAATGCACCGGCCATTGCGATCGAGGCGCCCAGCGATATCGCGAGCGTGCGGATGACTGTATTTTTCATTTTTTCTACCCCCTTGCGGTCAGCATAACTCAGCCGGTGCCCGGCACCGAGTCCGGATCCATCGCGCGCGAAACGTACACGTTGGCCGAAGGCTCGTAGATTTCCCAAAGCCAGCGCAGCTGCTCCAGCGCGCGCGGGTCGTAGTCGACACGCAGGTCGACATACGGAAAGCTCTCCTTGTGCGCGACCAGCAGCGCGGCGGATTTCACCTGCTTGTACTCGCCGCCCGCGGCATGGCCGGCTTCCATTGCGCGCAACAGGCGCTCGGGCAACGCCAGCGAGGCATCGGCCTCGTAGGCATCGATCATCGCCTTGGTGACGTTGGTGTTGCGGAGGATGTTGCCCGCAGCCACGCATTGGGTGCCGGTGTGCGCCGAGTGCACCGACTTGATGCGCTCGCCATGGAACCAGGCGGTGTCCCCCTTGGCATCGACCATGAGGATCTGGCGCCAGCCGATGGTCGGGTCGTCGCGGGTGAGGAGCCCCATCGCCGCTGTGGCCGACATGCCGCCTGCGAGCAGGTCGAGCCCGCGCGGCCCGAGCCGCGGATCGGTGCGGTGCTGGGTGAGCACGGCCCCGACGTCGGCGCGTACGAAAGCGCAGCGGCTGCCGACCGCGATGCTCGAGGTCGTCACGGCCACGCCGAACATGCCGGTGCGAGGGCACCGGGCTGCGATTGAGTAAGTCATTTTTCCCTTATAGTTGCCCTTCGCAAACATCATGCCAAAGGAGGCGCCGCTGTGCCACCCTCGATGCCACCCGCAATGCCACACGTTCGCCTGCGCACGTTCAATACCCGCGAGGTCTACCCCGGCGGGAAGATGGACAACGACATGTGCATGGTGGTGAAGGCCGGCAGGACGATCTTCATCCGCGGCCAGACCGGGCTGGACCTGAATAACCAATTCGTGGGGATCGGGGATGCCGGCGCGCAAGCCGAGCAGGCGATCAAGAACGTCAAGGTGCTGCTGGAAGAAGCCGGGTCGAAGCTGGAGCACATCTGCAAGCTCACGACCTACATCACCGACCGCGGCCACCGCGAAGCGGTCTACAACGTCATCGGACGCCACCTCAAGGGCATCCATCCCTGCGGCACCGGCATCATCGTCCGCGGCCTTGCGATGCCCGAAATGCTCATGGAGCTCGACGTCGAGGCCATGATCCCGGAAGACGAAACCTGAAAGGGGCCAGGCTCAAACCTGACATCGCATGCGCTTGTCAGGTTTGAACCTGGCCCCACCGAAAATATGCCGCATCGCCGCCATCGTCTTCATAACGTCCAGAACCAGCACCCGGAGCGCTCGATCCAGGCTGACTTCTGCGGCGCCGTAGTCAGCGGCAAGCGCATCTTCCTGCGCGGGCAGACCGGCTTCAACATCCACCCGACCGATCGCAAGTTCATTGGCTTGGGCGATGCCGCCGCCCAGACTGAGCAAGCCATGCTGAACGTACGACAGCTGCTCGAGGAGGTCGGTGCGAAGATGGAGGACCTCTGTCGAATCAAGGTCTGGGTCACCGACCGCGCCTACCTGGAGCCGGTGATGCAGGTCGTCGGCAAGCACTTGCGAGGGATCCCGGTTGTGTCCTCCGAACTGATCATCGACGGCCTCGCACGGCCCGAGATGCTGATGGAAATCGACTGCGACGCGATAACTGACTAAAAGGGGCCAGGCTCAAACCTGAC
>JANMDK010000322.1:0-12182 GCA_031376265.1 Pseudomonadota bacterium | reverse complement strand
ACAGCCGCGTAACCCAGCCGGACTGCTGCATGCGATCGACGATGCGAGTGAGCGTCGAGCGCTCGATCGACGCGTAGTCCGCCAGCTCGCTCATCGAGCAGCGCTGCTTGGCGTGCAGCGTGGCGAGCACGCGCCACTCGGGCGCGCGCAGGCCGTGGTCGTCGAGCGCTTCGGCCAGGCGCCGGTCGCGGCTGGCGATGACCTGCGTCATCCAGAAGAACGCGTGCTTTTCGAGCTCGAAGGCGGCCATACAGGAACGCTACGCCGCATTGATTGCGTTTGCAAGGATCAGGGCGAGCCGGAATTGGCGCGCCGCACAACCAGAAGGCCGCACAGTTAGCCAATCTCGATGCAGTTTTGGCCAGGATGAAAGCGTTGTCCTATGCGCTGAATTGCTTCCATTCGCACTTATTAAGGGCATGCGAAGTTTGCGGCGAAACAGTCCACCGTTTGGCTTGCCCGGCCGGGAGGCTGCCCGCACCATCGAAGCGTGCCGCCTTCGTCCCAGCCCCCAACGCCTTCGACGCCCGACCTGCGCCTGCGCCGCGAAGGCGTCGAACCCGGCGGCCCTCCGATCGAGATCCAGGTCGACGGCCGTGCCGTCAGCGCATTTGCCGGCGAGAGCCTCGCCGCGACGCTGACCGCCGCCGGGCAACTCGCGCTGCGCAGGCACGAAAGCGGCGAGCCGCGCGGCCTCTATTGCGGCATGGGCGTGTGCTTCGATTGCCGCGTAAGCATCGACGGCCGCCCGGGCGAGCGCGCCTGCATGACGCCGGTACGCGCCGGCATGCGCGTGCGCACCGGCGCGGCCGCGGACGGTTTCGAGGCGGCGCCGCGCGCCGAAACCGGCGTCCGGAAAATCGAAACGCAGGTGCTGGTGGTCGGCGCCGGACCCGCGGGACTCGCTGCCGCCGAAGCCGCCGCGGCCGGCGGGCTTCGCGTGGTGGTGCTGGATGAGCGCACCGCGCCCGGCGGGCAGTACTACAAGCCGGTAGCCGCGAGTCACCGCGTCAAGGCCGCCGCGCATCCCGACAAGCAGTTCGCTGCCGGCGCGAAGCTGGTCGACCTGGTCCGCGCGCTCGGCGTGCAGGTGTTGAGCCACTGCACCGTGTGGGATGCGAAGACGCGGGGGGAAGGCGGCGTTACGCTGCAGGCTATCGACGACGAAGGCTCGCTCGAAATCTCGGCGGCACGGCTTGTCGTCGCGACCGGTGCTTACGAGCGTGCATGGCAGGTGCCGGGCTGGACGCTGCCGGGCGTGATGAACACCGGCGCCGCGCAAACGCTGGCGCGCGCCTACCAGGTGGCCGCCGGGCGACGCGTGCTGATCGCCGGCAACGGCCCGCTCAACCTTCAGGTCGCGGCCGATCTCGCGAAGCATGGCGTGGAGGTTGTTGCGGTCGCCGAGGCCGCGCGCTCGCCGTTCCGCGCGAATCCCGGGGAGCTGCTTTCGCTGGCGCGCAAGCGCCCGGACCTGCTGCGCGATGGGCTGGGGTATCTCGCCGCGCTGCGCTCCCGCAGCGTGCCGGTGCACTTCGGCCATGTGCTTGCGCGTGTCGAAGGCGAGGGCCGCGCAGAGCGCGCGATGCTCACGGCCATCGAGCCCGACGGCTCGTCGCGCCCGGGAAGCGAAAAAACTTTCGCGGCCGACGTCGTGTGCACCGGTTACGGCTTCTCGCCTTCCACCGAACTCTCGCGACTGATCGGTTGCAGCCACCAGGTGGATCCCAGGCACGCTTCCGCACTGGTCGCAGTGCGCGACGACGATTGCCGCACTTCGATTCGCGACGTCTTCGTCGCCGGCGACGCTGGCGGGCCTTGGGGCGCGCAGGCCGCACTCAACCAAGGGCGCATCGCAGGTCTGGCCGTGGCGCGCGATCTTTCGGGCGACGACGAAGGCCGCGCGAAGCGGTCTCTCGAGTCCAGGAACGCACTTGCGCGGGAGACCGCGTTCCAGCGCAGCCTCTGGCGCGTGTTTGCCGCGCCGGATCCGGGCGCGCGCCTCGCCGACGACGCCACGATCGTTTGCCGCTGCGAAAGCATTGCCTATGGCGCGGTCCGGCAGGAAATCGGCAAAGGCGCGCGCGACCTCGCGACGATCAAGCGGGCGACCCGCTGCGGCATGGGGCATTGCCAGGGCCGCTACTGCTCGCCGGCGATCGCTCGGCTGCTCGCGGATGCAGGAACCAACGCGACATCAGAGGCGACTTACTTCCGCGTGCAGGCCCCATTGCGCCCGGTGCCGATGGATCTCCTTGCGAAAACCCAGCTCGATGCCGGCGAGATCGCCGCGCTCGAAGAGGAGGCGCCGGCGGCCGCCGAGCCGCAGGCCACGCTCGATACGGTAGACACGGTGGTGATCGGCGGCGGCGTCATCGGCCTTTTCACCGCGAGAGAACTGGCCCGCGCCGGGCAGAAAGTCGCGGTGCTCGAGCGCAACCAGCCGCACGCCGAGGCCTCGGGTGCGAATGCCGGCAGCCTGCATGTGCAGTTCCAGGCGTTCGGCTTCCCGGACCTCACCTCGCAGGCCGCAGTGCGCGCGCCGGTGTCCACGCTCGCGATGCAGCGCGATTCGGTGCACCTGTGGGATGAGTTCGCCAATGAAATAGATGCGGAGATCGATGGCGAAATCGAAGTCGAGATCGACGGCGGCCTCACCGTGGCCGACGACGAGGCGAGCCTTGCGCACCTGCGCCGCAAGGTCGAGTGGGAGCGCAGCTCGGGCCTCGCGATGGAAATGCTCTCGGGCGACGAGGCGAGATCGCTTGCGCCCTATCTCTCGCCGCAGGTGATCGCCGCTTCGCTCTCGCGCGACGAAGGCAAGATCAATCCGCTGCGCGCCGCGCCTGCGGTGCTGGCCTCGGCGATCGCCGCCGGCGTGAAAGTGCATGTGCAGACCCGGGTGCTCTCGATTGCGAAGACCGTGGAAGGATTTCGCGTCGGCACTTCGCAAGGGGTCGTGATCGCCAAGCGCGTGGTCAATGCGGCTGGGGCTTGGGCCGGCGATGTCGCGGTGCTGGCGGGCGATTCGCTGCCGGTGCGCCCGAACCCGATCCAGATGCTGGTCACCGAGTCCTTGCCCGTGAAGATTCCTTATCACCTCATGCACGCCACCCGCCGGCTCACGCTCAAGCAGGCGGCAAAAGGCAACCTCATCATCGGCGGCGGTTGGAAAGCCGCGTGGGATCCGGGGGGCAAACGCATGCGGCCCTCGCTGCAGGGGATTTCGGGCAATCTCGCGGTGGTGACGCGCATGCTGCCGGGGCTCGGGCCGCTGCTGGTGATCCGCTCGTGGACCGGCACGGCCTTCGTCACGCAACCGGCAATCGGCGAGTCGGCGAAGGTGCCGGGGCTGTTCCATGCGATCACGCAGAACGGCATGACTCTTGCACCGGCTGCCGGCAGGCTCTGCGCGGACCTGGTCCTGGGCCGCCCGGCGCGCAAGGACGCGAAGGCCTTTTCGCCCGCGAGATTTTAATAACGAGAGGGATGTAGCCAATGAAGCGAAACAAAACCAGCGTGAGAATCCTCGCCGCGGCGATGCTCGCCGTCGCCGGGCTCCTGCCGGCCGCGCACGCGGCCGAGCCGTTCCCGGTCAAGCCGGTCACCATCGTGGTGCCTTTCCCGCCGGGCGGCGGTGCCCTCGAGGCCGACATCGCCAAGTCGTGGGACCTCATGCGCAAGGCCGGCGTACTGCCGCAGTAGCAATGAGCATGCACCTCGAAACCGATGTCCTCGTCATCGGCGCTGGCGGCGCCGGGATGTACGCCGCGATCGAGGCTTCGCGTGGCGGCGCCAAGGTCATCGTTGCGGATCGCAGCCTCATCGGGCGCGGCGGCGCGACGATCATGGCGCAGATGACGGTGGCCGTGGCGCTCGGCGAGGAGGTGCCGGACCACTGGGAGCATCACTACGCGGACACGCTCGCCGCAGGGCGAGGTCTTTGCGACCCGGCACTCGCTCGCCTGCTCTGCGAAGAGGGCCCGCAGGTCATTCGGGAGATGGACGCCTGGGGCGTCGGCTGGGCGCGTCATGCGGGCGAGTCGCGCATCAAGCAGGCGTTCGCGCCGGGGCATGACCGGCCGCGCTGCGTGTATGTCGACTTCCTCAATACCGGCCCGGCGGTGTCGAAGACGCTGCGCACGCGCCTCATCCGCACGCCGGAGATCCGCCGCATCGGCGACCTGCTGGTCACCGAACTCGTGGTGCGCGAGGGCGAATGCGTCGGCGCAGTTGCGCTGCATCTCGTCAGCGGAGAGGCGGTGACGATTTCCGCCGCGGCGACGGTGGTGGCCACCGGCGGGCTCACGCGCCTGTACGCGCGCAACAGCGCCTCGGCCAACATGAGCGGCGATGGCTATGCGCTCTGCCTTGCGGCGGGTGCGGAATTGGTCGACATGGAATTCGTGCAGTTCTTCCCGATCGGCCACCTCGCGCCGCGGCTCATCGGCATGGACCCGATCATGTGGGACCCGTTCCGCTACAAGCTCGGCGGCCGGCTGCTAAACGGCGAGCGTGAAGAATTCGTGCACAAGTACGGCGCCAGCGACGACGGAAAGTACGTCGTGACGCGCGACCTCGCCACTTATGCGATTCAGAAGGAAGTCGAGGCGGGGCGCGGCTCGCCGCATGGCGGCGCCTGGCTCTCGTTCGAGCATTGCAGCGAGGCCGAGCTCCGTGCCGCGGCCGGCCCGATCATCGACCGGCTGGCGAAAAACGGCATCGACCTTACCAGGCAGCCTGTGGAAGTCGCGCCGATCGCGCACTACCACATGGGCGGCGTGCGGGCCGACGCTGCAATGGCCACGCGGGTGCCGGGCCTCTTCGTTGCGGGCGAGGCAGTCGGCGGCGCGAACGGCGCGAACCGGCTCTCGGGCAATGCGATTACCGAAGCGCTGGTGTTCGGCCGCACGGCGGGGCGGAGCGCGGCTGCGAAAGTTAGAAACCTTAACGGAAAACGCGCCGGCGAATCCGCGTTCGAGGCAGCGGCGGGGCGGCTGGTGCAAGGGCGCGGCGGTCCGGAATTCAACCCCGCAGAAGGCATTGAAACGCTCCAGCGCCTCATGCAGAAGGAGGTCGGCCCTTTTCGCACTGCGGCGGGGTTGCAGCGTGCGCTTGAAACGATCGATGCGCTACACGCTGGCCTCGCCGGCTCAAAGCCGGCGGCAGGCAAGCGCTACGACACCGAACTCGCTGATTGGCTCGACCTCGCGACCATGCTGGGCGTCGCACGATGCGTCACGTCGTCTGCTCTTGCGCGCACCGAAAGCCGCGGCGCACACCAGCGCGAGGATTTCCCCGGACTGGATGCGGCGTGGCAGAAGAACCAGGTGATTGCATGACTGCGATTTCAATACTGAAAATCACGAGAGGCGCGGCCGGTGAGCCTGCGCGAGAAGAGACTTTTGAAGTGCCGTTCGAGCCGGGCCAGTCGGTGCTCGATGCGCTGCGTTGGATTCGCGCGCATCGGGATCCGACGCTCGCCATCCGCTATTCCTGCACGAGCGCGAACACCTGCAAGGAATGCATGGTGTCGCTCGAGGGAAAAACAGTATATGCCTGCACTGCGCGGCTGGAGCCACGCGAGATGCGCGTCGCGCCGTTGCCGAACAAGGCGTTGATCCGCGACCTCGTGACCGAGATCGCGCCGCCGGACGAACGGCTCTAGCCCGCCTGACTCAGGCGGGCCTCGATTTAGCCGTGCTTGCCGTGGCCCTTGCCGCCGTGGTCGTGCTTGTCGCCGTGCCCGTGCTTTCGGCCATGCTCGGGCTTCGCGTGACCGTGGTGCTTTTCCTTCTTCACTTTGGCGACCTTGTAGCCACGATCGCGCTCCCAGCGGCCGGTGTGCCGATAGTAGTGGCCGTCGCGGTGCTCCCAACGGTCCGGCTCCCAGCGGTAGCCGGTGCGCTGCACGATCTGGCGGCCGCGAATCCACACATAACGGTCGCCGTTCCAGGCCCAGTACCCCGGGGCCCAGGCGTGGCCCGGCGGAACCGTCGGCACCGCTTCGTACTGCGGCGCCGGCGGGGCCAGGCTGATGTTGAAGTTCACTTGCGCGAGCGCCGTGCCCGCCGAGGTCGCCGCGACCAGCAGGGCGGTCAGCAGCAGGCTACGAATGGCACTCGTTTTCATCGTCTTACTTGATGCGCATGTCGTTCTTGACCGCATTGACGCCCTTGATGTCGCGCGCCAGGCGGACCGCTTCGTTCATCGCCGCGGGCGAGCTCACGAAACCGCTGAGCTGGACCTGGCCCTTGAACGTCTCGACGTTGACTTCCGTGGCCTTCACGATGGGGCTCTCGACCAGCACTGCTTTCACCTTGGTGGTGATCCAGCTGTCGGTGACGTATTCGCCCGTGCTTTCCTGTGTGGGGGAGCCGGCACAGCCTGCTACGCCGACCATCAGTGCGGCCAGCAAAACAGCCATGAGACGCTTGAATTGGTTCATTTGGTTCTCTCCAAGTTAGTGAAAAAATTACAGGGTGGAGTGTGGTCGCGCGCGGCGGGCGGGTCTGTGCGTTGGCGTACCAAGCGGGGGGCGCGACGGGTGCCAGGCGCTAGAATCCGGGCATGGAAATTCGCCGGGTGAGCACGCCAAGACTCGAAATTGCCTATCTCGAGAGCGGCCCTGCCGGCGCGCCCGCAGCGATCCTGCTGCACGGCTGGCCCTCCGACGTCCACGACTTCGACGACGTCGCCCAAGATCTCGCCGCCTCGGGCCTGCGAGTCCTCGTCCCCTACCTTCGCGGCTTCGGGCCGACGCGGTTTCTCGATCCGGCAACGCCGCGCTCCGGCCAGCAGGCGGCCATCGGCGCCGACGTGCGCGACTTCATGGACGCGCTGGGCCTGAAGGACGTTCTGCTCGCGGGCTACGACTGGGGCGGGCGGGCTGCCTGTGTGGTCGCTGCACTCTGGCCCGAGCGCGTGCGCGGCCTGGTCATCATCAACGGGTACTCAATCCAGGACATCCGCGTCGCGAGCCGCACGCCGGCCAATGCGCTTCAGGAGCACAGCTACTGGTACCAGTGGTACTTCCACACGCATCGAGGCAGGGAAGGCCTGACCGCCAACAGGCGGGAGATCACCAAGCTGCTCTGGAAGCTCTGGTCGCCTAACTGGAGATTCAGCGATGCGGAATTCGAAGCGACGGCGAAGAGTTTCGACAACCCGGACTTCGTCGAAATCACGATCCAGTCCTACTGCCATCGCTACGGCAACGCGCCGGGGGATCCGGCATACGACGAGATCGAGCACAAACTCGCGGTGCTGCCTTCGATTGCCGCGCCTTCGATCGTGCTTCACGGCGAGTGCGACAGCGTTGGCCCGCCTTTGACCTCGGCAAGCGGCTCCAGCCATTTCAGCGGGCGTTACGAGCGGCAGCTCATCCCCGTCGCCGGGCATTTCCTCTCGCGCGAAAATCCGCAAGCCGTGGTCGAGGCGATCCTCGAGCTCAGGAACTGAAAAATGGGGTCAGAGACGAATTAGGATCAGGAAATTCGACTCTGACCCTATTTAGTTGATGGTCCTGCGGTGCTGCCGCGCGGGACGAGCTCGAAAGGCAGCGTCTGGAAGGCTTCGTGTTCGCGTCCTTCAAGCCGTGCAATCACCTGCTCGGCAGCGGCGCGGCCGACCTCCACAATCGGCGTGCGGATGCTGGTGAGCGCCGGCGTCTGCGTAGCGCCGAGGTCGGTGTTGTCCATGCCGGTGATCGAGATGTCTTCGGGGATGCGCACACCCGCCTCGCGGCACGCGATCATTGCGCCGACGGCGAACACGTCGTTGGTGCAGACCACCGCAGTTGGCCGGGGCTTGAGCGAGAGGAGCTTCCGCATCATGCCCGCCGCGGCCGAAAGGCTGATCGGGCCGTATTGCACGCACTCGTCTTCCAATGCGAGCCCGGCCTGCGCGAGCGCTGCGCGAACCCCGGCGCCGCGCTCGGTCGCGCGGTCGTTGCCTTCGGTCGGTGCGGAGAGCAGCCCGAAGCGCCGGTGGCCAAGGTCGACGAGGTGCTGCGTCATTGCGAACGTCGCGGCGCGGTTGTCGAAGCCGATGCTGGGATGCTGGTGCATCGGGTCGACGCCCCAGGTGAGCACATACGGGCGGCCGTAGTTTTCGAGCAGCGCGAAGAGCGCCGGGTCATGGTGCAGGCCGACGAAGACGAACGCGTCGACGCCGTGCCCGGCCAGCTGCTTGGTGATCCGCAGTTCCGCGGCGAGGTCGTAGTGGTGCTCGGCCAGCACCAGCGAATAGCCTTCGGCGTCGAGCACCGCCTGCATTGCGCTCGTGGTGCGCGCATAGAGGGCGTATTCGAAGGAGGGAACGACCGCGCCGACCATGCGGCTGCGGTCGCTGCGCAACGCGCGCGCCGCGCCGTGCGGGACGTAGCGAAGCTTTGTGACCGCCTCGCGCACCGCCCGCTGGGTATCGGCATCCACCTGCTCCGGCGAGTTGATGAAGCGCGAGACCGTGGCCGTGGACACGCCCGCCAGGCGCGCTACATCCTTGGCGCTCGAGCGGCGCTCGCGGGCTGGGACGGGGTCGTCTGCGGAAGGGTCGGCAGGCATTCGGATCAATGCTTTGTATTCGATTGCATGGATTGTGCCTCAGGTTGTGCGCTGCGAACCACCCTTTCCTCAGGGTTGTCGGCCCACGGAGGCGCTGGTAGCATCGATGTAATCGAATACAAAACGACCGGGCCTAAACCGGTTTCCACAAGGAGACGAGGATGAAAAAGCACGACAACTTCCCGACGCGGCCGGGCCGCCGCAAGGCGTTGCAGATGAGCGCAGCGCTCGGCGCCGCCGGCGCGCTCGGGCCGCGCTTCGCCTTTGCGCAGGACGACCTCGCTCCCTACCGCAGCGCGAAGATCAACTGGAAGCAGGCCGAGGGCGAGACGATCACCGTCGCGGTGATCCCCGCGAGCTACTTCGAGAACCTGATCACGCTGCAGCCGCAGTTCGAGGCGCTCACCGGCGTGAAATTGCGGTTCGAAAAGGTGCCGCCCGGCCAGATCCGCCAGAAGGCGATGCTCGACCTCTCTTCCAAGACGGCGACGTACGCAACGCACGCGGCCGACCCGATGTACTACCCGCTCTACGTTTCGAACAAGTGGGTCGAGCCATTAGACCGCTACCTCAACGACGCGTCGCTCACCGATCCCGCATGGTTCCGCTATGACGACATCATCAAGGCATGGCGCGACGCGGATTCGGTCGACGGCAAGCCGTACGGCATCCCGTTCGACGGCGAAGTCACCGTGCAGGTGTATCGCAAGGACCTCTACGACGCCAAGGGCCTCAAGCCTGCCGACACTTACGAGCAGCTCGTCTCGAATGCCAAGGCGCTCAACGACCCGGCCAACCGCAGCTACGGCCTCGCGCTCCGCGGCTTCTCCGGCGCCGGACAGAACATGTACATCTACCCGTCGCTGTTCCGCGGCTTCGGCGGCAGCTGGGGCAGCGGCAACAACCTCGTGGTGAATTCGCCCGAGGCAGTGCGCGCGCTCACCTGGTACGTCGACACGCTGACGGCCTACGCGCCGCCGGCGGTGCGCAACTGGAACTGGCCGGACATCGCGGATGCCTTCTCGCAAGGCACGGTCGCCACCTACATCGACGCGCACTCGTCCGCCGCGGTCATCAACAACCCGGAAAAATCCAAGGTGGTGGGCAAGATCGCCTATGCCCGATGGCCCAAGGGCCCGAACGGCAAGCGCGTGACCTCGATCTGGAACTGGGGTTTCCCGGTCAACACATCGTTGACGGAGAAGCAGAAGCGCGCCACGTGGCTCTTCATCCAGTGGGCCGCATCAAGCGAGACACAGGCGCGCACCTCGTGGAAATTCGCCGGCCCCGCCAAGCGCTCGGGCATCAACCGCATGTCGCTTTGGCGCTCGCCGGATTTCGCCGCGGCGATGAAGGGTGCGGGAGACAACTTCATTCCCGCCGCGCTCGAATCGCTCGAGCACGACACGGATGTCGATTGGCGCCCGCGTGTGCCGCAGTGGCCCGCGATCGGCGAGACGATGGCGACCGCGATCCAGGCGGCGCTCGTCGGCCAGAAGAAGCCCAAGGAAGCGCTCGACGAGGCGCAGGCGCGGATCCAGCAGATCCTGAAGGGATAGCTCGGAGGTGTCCGGTACGAAGCCGGAGCGGTCACCGCAGTTATCCCTCCTTGCGCAGGAGCGCCGCTTCGCGCTCCTCCTCTTCGTGCCGGCGCTGCTCGTGCTGCTGCTGACGACGACCGTGCCGCTCGTCTACCTCGGGTGGAACAGCCTGCACAAGCTCGACCTGAGCATGCCGTGGCTGTCGGGATTCACCGGCCTCGGCAACTACGCCAAGATGGGCAGCGACCCGCGCTTTTGGAATTCGCTGGTGCTGACCGGCATCTACACCGGCACGACGGTGGTGCTGCAGGTCGTGATCGGGTTGTCGCTTGCGCTGCTGGTGCTGCAGATTCCCAAGGGGCAGGGAATCCTGCGGGTCGCGGCGATCCTGCCGATCGTGCTCGCGCCGGTGGTGGTCGGCCTCTTCTGGCGCACGCTGGTGCTCGCGCCGGACTTCGGGCTCGTCGACCTCGTCACCCGGTCCCTCGGCCTGGGCAGCCACAACTGGCTCGGGGATCCGCAGCTCGCGCTGCTCTCGGTGATAGCGATCCATACCTGGCAGTGGACGCCTTTTGCATTCCTTGTATTGCTTGCGACGCTTGCGACCCTGCCACCGGATGTTTATGAAGCGGCTCGCCTGGATCGTGCGGGGGCCTGGCAGCGCTTCTGGCACATCACGCTGCCGTTGATCCGGCCCGCGGTGGTGATGGTCGTGATCCTGCGCATGATGACCGCGCTGTCGGCCTTCGCCGCGATCTTCGCGGCCACCGGCGGCGGGCCGGGCTCGGCGACCGAGATCCTCAACCTCTACGCCTATCGCACGTCGTTCACCGAGCTGAACCTGGGGTACGGCGCATCGCTGGCGATGGTGCTGCTGTCGATCACGCTGGCGATCTCGTACCTGATGTTTCGCCTGCGCAGGGTCCGCGCATGACCGGGAAGAACCCAGCGCGGAGCGTGGCGCTTGCGGCAGTCGCCGGCATCGGCCTTGCCGTGTGGGTGTTCCCGGTGATCTGGGGGCTGCTCACCTCGTTCAAGACCGAGCGCGACGTGCTCGCTTACCCGCCGGTGTGGTTCTTCAAGCCGACGCTCGACAACTACAAGGAGGTGCTCTTCGGCGCCTCGTCGATCGTGCCGAACCTGTGGTCGAGCCTCGTGGTGTCGACGCTCGCCACGTTCTTCACGATGCTCTTCGCGGTGCCGGCGGCGTATGCGCTCGCGCGGCTCAAGTACCCGGGCAAGCGGGCCTCCGGGTTCTATGTGCTGGCGACGCAGATGCTGCCGCCGGTGGGATTGATCATTCCCTATTACCTGGCACTGCAGAAGATCGGCGGGCTGGATACCTATAGCGGCCTGACCCTCATCTATCTCACCTTCTCGCTGCCGTTCGCGATCTGGCTGATGGTGTCGTACTTCGAGGATTTGCCGTTCGAGATGGAGGAGGCGGCGCTGCTCGATCGCGCGGGTCGCCTGAGGGCACTGTGGTACGTGATCCTGCCGCAGGTGCGGGGCGGCATTGCGGTGACGACGATCTTCGTCTTCCTCAATGCCTGGAACGAATTCATGTTCGCCGTCGTGCTCGGCGGCAACCGCGTGCGGCCGGTCACGGTCGCGATGTTCAACTTCATCTCGGTGGAGCAGACCCAGTGGGCCAAGGTCGCCGCCGGGGCCATGCTCGCCATGCTGCCGGTGATCCTCATCGGCATCTTCGCGCAGCGGCATATCGTGAAAGGATTGACCGTGGGCGCAGTCAAGGGCGGGGGGCGACGGTGAACCGGGGTTCTGCCAGCGTGCGCCTCGAAGGCATCGTCAAGCGTCACGGCACGACCACCGTTCTGCATGGCGTGGACCTCGCGATCGAGCCGGGCGAGTTCTTCGTGCTGCTCGGGCCTTCGGGCTCCGGCAAGACGACGACCTTGCGGATCCTCGCCGGGCTCGAGTCGGTGAGCGAGGGCCGGGTCTTCATGGACGAAGTGGACGTCACCGCGCGCGAGCCGGGGGAGCGCGACGTGGCGATGGTGTTCCAAAGCTATGCGCTCTACCCGCACATGACGGTGGCGCAGAACATCGGCTTTCC
>JANMDK010000316.1:0-3900 GCA_031376265.1 Pseudomonadota bacterium | reverse complement strand
GAAGGACAACCTTTAGGAATTACGCGCGCCGCGCAAGGCAGGACGGCGCGACACTCAGCGTCGCGCGTTTTCCGGCTTCTCCATGTACTGCGGCGTGTAGATCACCAGGATCCGCGCCTTGTCGCTGGTCACCGTGACGGCGTGCATCTCGTCGGCCGGGAAGAAGCACATCTCGCCGGGCATGAGCTCGAACTTCTCGCCGCCGATCTCCACGTGCGCGGAGCCTTCGAGCATGTAGCACGCCTGCTCGATGCCGGGATGCGCGTGCGGGAAGGCGCCCTTGCCCTTCTCCACCTCGCCCACCAGCACCTCCAACTGGCTCGCTCCGACCGTCTCTGGCGCGATCATGCGGAAGTTGCGGGTGCCGTTGTGGTTGGCGGGTGAATACGGCGTAACGTCGGCCTGCTTGACGTGATACTTGCTCATCGCTTCGCTCCTGTGTAAGCGAGCGAAGTGTATCGCGCTGTCTTAGTAGCCGCGACTCGCGTCGCGCGGCCAGCGATTGCTTCCCGAGTAGCCGCCTTGGTAGCCTTGGTAACCGCCTTGATAGCCCTGGTATCCGCCTTGGTAGCCTGGGTAGCCTTGGAAGGGGCCGTCGCCGTAGCCTTGGCCTCGGTCGTAGCCGCCATAAGTGTGGTCACGGGGGTCGACCGGGACTTGCGGCGCAGCCTGCTGGCTGTAGCCATAGCGTGAATAGCTTCGTGCGTCATAGCCGCGGGCGGGGCGAACCGAGCTGATGGTGTGGGTCCACCCCAAGCCGATCAGCGAGGGGTAGCGGCCCGGCGTGAAAACCTGGCACTGCCCGCTGAAGTTGATGTCCGCGCAGACCTCGACCGGCGAGCCTTCAACCACCATCGACATTGCCCGGTCGTTGTAGTTGTAGGCGCGGAAGTCGGGGATCACGCCGTTGGCCGCAAACGGCTGGCCCAGAAAATCGTCCGCTTCGTAGAAGGTCACGGCGGCCATTGCCGAACCGGCGGCCATCGCGGCGCTGACGAGGACTGCGCACTGCAGGATTTTTTTCATGGTGGCGTACTCCAGCGAAAGTTAACCGTGAGCATGCAGTCCCACATTGCCCGTGACTATAGGACCCGAACCTGCCGGCATGTAGGTGCCGTCTCACATCAACGTGGTGTTGGCTAGCTGGTTGACGTCTTCTTGTAACTGACGCCGAGCCCCGCCCGCGCGTCCTGCTGGATTCCATATTGGGGAATCGGATAGCGCAGGCCGTTTTTGGCGAGCGCCTCCATGCCTTCGATGGCCTTGGGGAGGAACTCCGGCGGCAACGCCATGAGGAGCTCATCGTCGAGCACACCGCCGTAACGGCGTTCGGCATAGCACGGCAGCGAGAGGCTCGGCGTGCGCGTCTTGAGCGCCCTGCCCCACGAATCGGCGCAGGACGATTCGCCCACCACGCCCCAATCGAAATTCTTGTAGCCGGCCCATTGGAGGCCGTTGATGAAGATGATCATCTGGCCGGGGGTGGCGTAGAAGAGGCAGATGTCCGGCGGGTCGAGCCTGCCGGAAGTCAGCGGGGAGACGGCCATCGCGCGGTACTTGCCCGACGGGACGACGTGCATGGCGGCCTGGTGGCTGGCGGCATCGGCGGGCGTGGCGTACCAGACGCCGGCATAGCGCTTGCCGGCTTTCCATTCTTCGTCCTGGGGATGAAGGCCGATGACGGCGCCACATTGGTCGCCAACGAGGTCGGCCCGGGTGATGCCCACAGTCCAGCCGAGCCGCGCGCCCTGGGCGACGATCTGGTCGGTGGTGTGGATCGAGCTGGGACGACGGATGCGGGGGATGGCTTCCATCTCGGCCACTGTCTCGAAGAGCTTCATGCCGAAAGGATTCGTGCGCAGGCGCAGCAGCCGGTTGAGGCTGTCGACGATCGTTAGCCATGGGGCCAGGCTCGAATTACTGCTCATATCGAGTACTCACGACGGTGGTGGCGAGAATTCGAGCCTGGCCCCTTTAAATCCTACGTCAATCAAGTCAGCCCGACCTGCTGGCGCTTGGCGGCGATGCGCTCCATGCTCTTTTTCTTGTCGACGATGAAGCGCACGTGCTTCGCGCGGCCACATTCCTCGAGCTGGTCCTTGGCGAGCACTTCGAAAGTCACGCGGCGGCGATCGACCTCGGTGATCTTCGCCTCGATCGTCACGACCATCCCGCAGGGTGTGGCGGCGAGATGGTCGACGGTCACATGCGCACCGACCGAGTCCTCGCCTTCGTCGAGATGCCTCAACAGCAGGTCGCGGCAGGTGTACTCCATGTCGCTCACCATGCGTGGTGTCGCGTAGACCGCATTCTCGGGGCCCATGAAGGAGATGCAGCGCTCCTCGTTGATCTCGATCTGCTTTGAAATCGAGTCGCCGGGCGCGAGGGAGGCTTTCATGTGCGGCTATCCTTTTTCTGAGAGAAGCTTGCTTAGGTCGGCGCCGTCATCGAGTACGCGGTCGAGGTCAACCGTCTCCTCGCCCGGCACGCGCACGCGCGTGAAGGTGTGGCCTTCGTACTTCAGCGGGCGCGTCGCATCGAGGCCCATCTTGGCGCTGGTGCCGTCGATCCGGCCGTCGAGGGTGGTCGAGGGATCGAGCGGCGACCCCTGTGCACCGGCCACCACGATCAGGTCGCGGTCGGCCTGGAAACGCGTCGCCACCGCCCACTCGACCTCGGTGGGGTTGTGCACGTCGACGTCGTCGTCGACCACGATGACCTGCTTGAGATCGAAATGCGAGCCGAAGGCGGCCATGATCACGTTCTTGGCTTCCGACTCCCGGCGCTTTTTCATCTTCACATACAGGTGATAGCGGCAGGTGCCGCCGAGCGACAGGTGCGCGTCCAGCACGTTGGGAAAGCTGCGCTGCAAGAGGCCGAGGATCGTTGCTTCGCGGGGGATCGCGCCGAGCATGAGGTGCTCGAGCTCCGCCGGCACGATGGTGTGCCAGATCGGGTTGCGCCGATGCGTGACGCGATCGACCTCGATGACCGGGTGCTGGCCTGCCGGGCTGTAGGTGCGCGGGAATTCGCCAAAAGGCCCTTCGAGCTCGCGCACATTCGGCAGGACACGGCCCTCGATCACGATCTCGGCGTGGGCCGGCACACGAATCTCGCTCCCGGCGCACTTCACGACTTCCAGCGGCGTGCCGTGGAGCGAGCCTGCGATTTCAAGCTCATCCTGGTCGATGGGGACGACGGCCTGCGATGCGAGCAGCGTCAGCGGATCGGCGCCGATCACGATCGCTATCGGCAGGGCCTCGCCTTTTTCTTCTGCAATCGCGTGGAACGCCGAAAGGTGGCGCGGCAGGATCAGCGCCTGCAGTCGCCGCCCGTCCTTGACCTGGATGCGCTGGATCGAGACGTTCTGCGCGCCGGTCCTTGGGTTACGCGCGACGATGACGCCGGCCGTGATGTACTGCGCGCTGTCGTGCTCGTTGTGGCGCGGGATCGGGAAAAGCTTGAGGAGATCGGGCTTTTCCACCGTGACCTGGCGGACCGGCGAGCTATCCGCCGGCACTTCGATCCACTTGGTCGGATGCTCCGAGGCGTCGCGGAAAGCGGCGAGCAGTTCGGACTCCGGCGCGCCCATGGCCTCGGCGATCCACGAGCGCGAGGCGACGTAGCCTGAAACGACCGAAACCGAATGGCCCTCGGGCCTGGGAAACAGGACGGCCTTTTGGCCATCGAGCTTCTTGGCAATCGCTGCGATCTCGTAATCGAGTCTTGCGCCTGCGCGCGCGACCGCCAACCGCCCTGTTTCACCGAGGTGTGCGAGCCACCCGCGCAGGCTGCGGGCGCAGGCCGGCGAGATCCGGACCTTGTCGGGCGCCACGCCTATCTCGCCAGGAGCACCGGCACCGTGGCGTGCTGGACAACCTTGCTCGCCACCGAGCCGAC
>JANMDK010000315.1:0-3071 GCA_031376265.1 Pseudomonadota bacterium | reverse complement strand
GCCGGACAGATCACGTCGGCGTTAACGCTCCTGTGGGACACGCGCTTCTCGCTGGTCACCATCGTCCTAGCCGGATTCGGCCGCGCCGCGGCGGAAGTCGGCGCGGTCATGATCGTCGGCGGCAACATCGACGGCGTCACGCGCGTGATGACAACTACGATCGCGCTCGAGACCTCGAAGGGCGATCTCGCGCTCGCCCTCTCGCTTGGGCTCGTGCTCATCGCGCTCGTGCTTGCGCTAAACGCCGCTGCGCACCTCGTCAAGGAATCGGCGCGGCGGAGGTACGGATGAGCAGCATCCTGCCGCTTCGCCTCACCGACGTGAGCTTCGCCGCGGGCGGGCGCACGATCATCGATCGCGCCTCGGTCGACCTGGTCGCCGGGCCGAGCACGATCGTGCTGGGCGCCAACGGGGCGGGCAAGAGCGTGCTGATGCGCCTGATGCACGGGCTGCTTGCGCCAAGCGGCGGCAGCGTGAACTGGCTCGGCCTGAATGCCGCGCGCGCGCCCCGGCTGCAGGCAATGGTGTTCCAGCGTCCGGTCATGCTGCGGCGTTCCGCGCTCGCGAACATCGTCTATGCGCTCGATCTCGCGGGGATCCCGCATGCCGAGCGCGAGACGGCTGCATCGGACGCCCTCGACAGCGTCGGGCTTTCGAGCCTTGCGCACAGGCCGGCGCGTGTGCTCTCCGGGGGCGAGCAGCAGCGGCTTGCGTTGGCCCGCGCGTGGGCGTTGCATCCCGAGATCCTCTTCCTCGACGAACCCACCGCGAGCCTCGACCCGAGTGCAACGCGCGAGATCGAAAAAGTCATCCGCGCGTTCGATGCCGCCGGCACCAAGATCGTCATGGCCACCCACAACCTCGGCCAGGCGCGGCGGCTTGGCGACGAGGTGCTTTTCGTGCACGAGGGGCGGATCGCGGAGCTTTCGCCGATCGACCAGTTTTTTGCACAACCCAGGTCGGCCGAAGCGGCGGCATTCATCAAAGGGGAATCGCCGTGGGCCTGAGGAGGGTCGTCTCCTTTGCCGCATTCGGCGCACTGGTTGGCCTGTGCGTCGCCACTGCGCAGGCGCAGCAGCGATTCATTACAGTGGCTTCGACGACTTCCACCGAGCAGTCCGGCCTGTTCAGGCACCTGCTGCCCCTCTACACGAAGAACTCCGGGGTTGAAGTGCGCGTGGTGGCGGTAGGCACAGGGCAGGCGCTCGACATGGGACGGCGCGGCGACGCGGACGTGGTGTTCGTCCACGACCCGGTGGCGGAGAAGCGTTTCATCGACGAGGGCTACGGCGTCAACTACCACCAGGTCATGTACAACGATTTCATCCTCATTGGGCCGAAAGCGGACCCGGCCCGTACTGGCGGCAAGGACGTGCTGGGCGCCCTGCAGAAGATCAGGGCGGCGCAGCAGCCTTTCGTCTCGCGCGCCGACAAGAGCGGCACGCATTCGGCGGAAGTGCGGCTTTGGACGCTGGCCGGCATCGACATCGCGAAGGACAAGGGGCCCTGGTACAAGGAAACCGGCTCTGGGATGGGGCCGGCGCTGAACACGGCTTCGGCGATGAACGGCTACGTCCTCGCCGACCGCGGCACCTGGCTCTCGTTCAAGAACCGCGGGGACCTCGGCATCGTCGTCGAAGGCGACAACAAGCTCTTCAACCAGTACGGGATCATGCTCGTCAATCCGGCGAAGCATGCGCATGTGAAGGCGGGCCTTGGCAACGATTTCATTGCGTGGGTGATCTCGCCGGAAGGGCAGAAGGCCATTGCCGGCTACAGGATCGGCGGCGAGCAGCTCTTCTTCCCGAATACGCGCTAGCAAGCCAAATCCCGCGCCATACCTGCACTTCTGGCCATTTTGTACAAAATGTTCAATCCGGCTATAATCCCGCCACATCCTTCGACGGACCCGCCCCATGGCCATTGCTACCCCAGCCCGCCGTATCCCGACCCCGCGTGCCTTCCGCAACCGCCGCGGCGAGCTCATCGAGATGCACGCCGTCCCTGCCACGCGCCTCAAGAACGAGCTGGCGGGGATCCTCGACCAGGCGGCGCGCGACGGCGTGGTAGCGATCACCCGGCACGATGCGCCGCGGGCGGTCATCCTCTCGATCGAGGAATTCGACTCGCTGGTCGAGGCGCGCACGCAGCGCCTTGACGACCTTGGCGCGCAATTCGATGCGCTGCTCGCGGGGATGCAGGCACCCGCGTCGAGGAAGGGCATGCAGGCCGCCTTCGACGCCCCGCCTGCGGCGCTCGGACGTGCGGCGGTCAAGGCGGCGCGCAAGCGCTGATCGGCCCGCGTGGCACGCGGAGGCGCCCGCATGGCAGGCCCGCCGCGCATCTACGTCCTCGCCGGCGTCAACGGCGCAGGCAAGAGCAGCATCGCCGGCGCGGCTTTCCGCAATTCGGGCGCCGACTACTACAACCCCGATGAGGCCGCGCGCAGGCTGAGGGCCTCCCGTCCGGCGCTCGGCCAGCGCGAGGCAAACAGCCTGGCATGGCAGCAGGGTAAGCGGCTGTTGGAAAAGGCGATCGAGGGGCGGCTCGACTTTGCGCTCGAGACCACGCTCGGCGCCGCGACGATTCCCGCGCTGCTGCGCGACGCGGCTTCCCGCGGCTTCGCGGTCAACGTCTGGTATGTCGGCTTGTCGAGCGTGGGGCTTCATCTCGCGCGGGTGCGCGCGCGTGTCGCGCGGGGCGGCCACGACATCCCCGAGGCGGACATCCGAAGGCGCTACGAGCACAGCCGGCTCAACCTAATCGACCTGTTGCCACACTTGGCGGCGCTTCGGATGTACGACAACAGCGTCGAGGCGGATCCGGCCCAAGGCAAGCCGCCGGAACCGGTGCTGGTGCTTCATGTGGAGAAGGGCCGGATCCTGAACGCAGCCGCGCTGCGCGTCACCCCGGACTGGGCCAAGCCGATCGTCGCTGTGGCGATCAAGATGCGAAAATCCTGAAGAATTATTTATGGAAGGCGCGTGGATATAGGCCCGCCGGGAAAATTTGTACTCTTAGCGGTACAAATCTGGACAGATAACCATGCATAATACGGCAAGTACAAAACA
>JANMDK010000302.1:0-27340 GCA_031376265.1 Pseudomonadota bacterium | reverse complement strand
CTTCTCCGGCGGCTTGTCCCAGCTGATCTCGTCGATCTTGGCGATCGACTTCTCGGCGGCGCCCGGGTGGACGTCGAACGTCCCCTGGCATCCGTCCATGCTCTTGACCATGCAGGCGAGGCGTTGTCCTCTTGGCGGCATATCTGATCGTCTCCTTTTCGGCGATCTTACAAGGAAGGGGGTTCGGGGGAAACCTTGGTTTTCCCTGAGTTCCGCTACGCTGCCATCAGTTCGCGCAGGACGTAGGGGAGGATTCCGCCGTGCTTGTAGTAGTCGACCTCGATCGGGGTGTCGATGCGCGAGAGCACCTTGACCTCCTGCCACGTGCCGTCGGCGCGGTTGATCACGAGCGTGAGTTCCTGCTGCGGCAGGATGCTGTCCAGGCCCAGCACGTCGATCTCCTCGTCGCCCTTGAGGCCGAGCGACTGCGCGCTGTCCGTGCCCTTGAACTGCAGCGGCAGCACGCCCATGCCGACGAGGTTGGAGCGATGGATGCGCTCGAAGCTGCGCGCGACGACCGCCTTGACGCCGAGCAGGAAAGTGCCCTTGGCCGCCCAGTCGCGGGACGACCCGGTGCCGTATTCCTCGCCGCCGAAGATCACGGTGGGCGTCTTGTCGGCGATGTATTTCATGGCCGCGTCGTAGATCGGCAGGCGCTCGCCCTTGTAGAGCGTCATGCCGCCTTCGGTGCCCGGCAGCATGAGGTTCTTGATGCGCACGTTGGCGAACGTGCCGCGCATCATCACGTCGTGGTTCCCGCGGCGCGCGCCGTAGCTGTTGAAATCCACGACCGCGACGTCGTTCTCCTGCAGGAAGATGCCCGCGGGCGAGGTCGGCTTGATGCTCCCGGCCGGCGAGATGTGGTCGGTGGTGACCGAGTCGCCGAAGATGCCGAGGATCTTGGCACCGGCAATGCCCTCGACGAGCTTGGGCTGCATCCCGAAATCCTTGAAGAACGGCGGCTCGGCGATATAGGTCGAGGTCGGCCACGTGTAGACCTGCCCGGCCGGCGCGGCGATGTTCATCCACAGCGGGTTGTCCTTGGTGAAGTCCCCGTACAGGCGCTGGAAAGTCTTGGGGTCCATGGCGAACTTCATGCAGTCGTGGATTTCCTGCGTGGTCGGCCAGACGTCGCCGATGAACACGTCCTCGCCTTTCTTGCCCTTGCCCAGCGGCTCGGTCATGAGGTCCTTGAGCATCGTGCCGGCGATCGCGTAGGCCACCACGAGCGGCGGGCTGGCGAGGAAGTTGGCGCGGATGTTCGGGTGGATGCGGGCCTCGAAGTTGCGGTTGCCCGAGAGCACCGCGGCGCAGACGAGGTCGTTGCCGGTGATCGCTTCCTCGATGGGCTGGGAGAGCGGGCCCGCGTTGCCGATGCAGGTGGTGCAGCCGTAGCCGCCAACGAAGAAGCCAAGCTGCTCGAGGTACGGAAGCAGGCCCGAGCGCGTGAGGTAATCGGTGACGACGCGGGATCCCGGGGCGAGCGAGGTCTTGATGTGCTTCTTGACGGTGAGGCCGCGCTCGACCGCCTTCTTGGCCAGCAGGCCGGCGGCAAGCAGCACGCTCGGGTTCGAGGTGTTGGTGCAGGAGGTGATCGCGGCAATCAGGATGTCGGCCGAGCCGACTTCGGTGCCGTCGAACGCCTTGAAGCGCTTGCCGAGGTCCTCCGGCTTCTTGCCGAAACCGCTCTCGGGCACCGGGGCGGCGAAGAGCTTGGTGAACTGCTTGCTCACGTTGCCGATCTCGATCCGGTCCTGCGGCCGCTTGGGACCCGCGAGCGAAGGGGCCACCGTGCCGAGGTCGAGCTCGACGGTCTCGCTGTAGTCGATCGCGCCTTTCTTGGGAATGCCGTCGAGCTCCTGCGCCTTGAAGTACGCCGTGAACGCCGCGATCTCATCGGCTGTGCGTCCCGAGCCTTCGAAATACGCGATCGTCTTGTCGTCGACCGGGAAGAAGCCCATGGTCGCGCCGTATTCCGGCGCCATGTTGGCGATGGTCGCGCGGTCGGGCAGCGAGAGCGACTCGGTGCCAACGCCAAAGAATTCGACGAATTTGCCGACGACCTTGGCCTTGCGCAGCAGCTCGGTGACCGTCAGCACGAGGTCGGTCGCGGTGACGCCTCCGCGCAGCACGCCCGTGAGGTTTACGCCGACCACGTCCGGCGTCAGGAAGTAGACCGGCTGGCCGAGCATGCCGGCCTCGGCCTCGATGCCGCCCACGCCCCAGCCGACCACGCCGATGCCGTTGATCATCGTGGTGTGGCTGTCGGTGCCGACCAGCGTATCCGGGTAGTAGATGCCTTCCTTCTTGTGCACGCCGCGCGCGAGGTACTCGAGGTTGACCTGGTGCACGATGCCGATGCCCGGGGGCACGACCTTGAAGGTGTCGAAGGCCTGCATGCCCCACTTCATGAACTGGTAGCGCTCGGTGTTGCGCTTGAACTCCAGCTTCATGTTGAGGTCGAGCGATTCCTTGCTGCCGTAGTGGTCGATCTGCACCGAGTGGTCGACGACGAGATCCACCGGCACCAGCGGCTCGATGGTCTTCGGGTTCTTGCCCATTTTCTGCGCGACGCCGCGCATCGCCGCGAGGTCGGCGAGCAGCGGCACGCCGGTGAAGTCCTGGAGGACGATGCGTGCCAGAACGAAAGGGATCTCGTCGGTGCGCTGTGCTTTCGGCTTCCAGTTGGCCACCTGCCTGACGTGCGCCTCGGTGACCTTCTTGCCGTCGCAATTGCGCAGCACCGACTCGAGCACGATGCGGATCGACACCGGCAGGCGCGACATCTTCACGCCGAGCGCCTTGCCCAGCGCGGGCAGCGAGTAGTACTGGCCGGTGCTCCCCGAGCCGATCTTCAGGTCCTGGAGCGTGTTGTGCAGGTTATGCGGCATTGAAGCCTCCGTCGTTGATCCAAGTGTTATCGGGCGTGCAGCCGTCGCCGGGGCGGCGGGTGCTTTCGATCTGTTCCATCAAGGCAGTGCGCTGCTCGAGCAGCGCGGTGAGCTGCACGTCGCAGCGCGCGATCGGCGTGGGATAGCCGCGGATCTCGGCGGAGACCTCCGCGAGCCGGCGTTGCAGTTCGCTTGCGCTCAATTGCTCCCCCCTGAGTTGCGGCGTGCGCATCGGCGCGCGTTACGACCCATGTCGGCTAGATCACCATCATGTCGACGAATTCGTTGACCGGCGTGGCCTGCAGCTTTTTCGCGTCCAGGCAAAGATCGAGTATGGCCTTCTGCTGCCTTGCGGGGAAGCGGCGGGCGAGGTTGGTGCGGAATTTCTCCACCAGCACCGGCATGCCTTCCTTGCGGCGCCGCTTGTGCCCGATCGGGTACTCGCAGAGGATCTCCTTCATCTTGCTGCCGTCGGAGAACTCCACGGTGAGCCCGTTGGCGATCGAGCGCTTCTCCGGGTCGTGGTAATCCCTGGTGAACAACTTGTCCTCGACGCATTCGATCTTGTCGCGCAGCTTGTCGATGCGCGGGTCGCTGGCGATCGAATCCTCGTAGTCACCGGCGGTGAGCCGTCCGTACAGGATCGGCACGGCGACCATGTACTGGATGCAGTGGTCGCGGTCGGCCGGGTTATCGAGCGGGCCCTTTTTGTCGATGATGCGGATGCAGGCCTCGTGCGTGCGGATCGTGATCTTCCTGATGTCCGCCGGCGTTTTCCTGAGTTTCTTCAGCTGCTCGTGGATCTGCATCGCGCATTCCACCGCGGTCTGCGAGTGGAATTCGGCCGGGAACGAGATCTTGAAGAGGACGTTCTCCATCACATACGAGCCGAACGGGCGCTGGAACTTGAATTCGTTACCTTTGAAGAGGACGTCGTAGAAGCCCCAGGTCTTGGCCGAGAGCACCGAGGGATAGCCCATCTCGCCGGTCTTCGAGATCAGCGCGAGGCGCACCGCGCGGCTGGTCGCATCGCCCGCTGCCCAGGACTTGCGCGAGCCGGTATTCGGCGTGTGACGATAGGTGCGCAGGCTCTGGCCATCGACCCAGGCCTGCGACACCGCGTTGACCACCTCGTCGTAGCTGCAGCCGATCATGTTCGCGACCACGGCGGTCGAGGCGACCTTGACCAGCACCACGTGGTCGAGCCCGACGCGGTTGAAGCTGTTCTCGAGCGCCAGCACGCCCTGGATCTCGTGCGCCTTGATCATGCCGGCGAGCACGTCGCGCATCAATAACGGCTTCTTGCCGTTGGCCAGCGCGGTGCGCGAGAGCCAGTCCGCGGTGGCGAGGATACCGCCGAGGTTATCCGACGGGTGGCCCCATTCGGCCGCGAGCCAGGTGTCGTTGAAGTCGAGCCAGCGGATCATCGCGCCGATGTCGAAAGCGGCTTTCACCGGATCCATCTGGAACTGCGTGCCCGGGACTTTTGCGCCGTTCGGCACCATCGTGCCCGGGACGATCGGTCCCATGAGCTTTGTGCAGGCGGGGTATTCGAGGGCCTCGAAGCCGCAGCCCAGCGTGTCGATCAGGCAGTACCGGGCGGTTTCGAAGGCCTCCTCGGACTTGATCGAATACTTGGTCGCGTAGTCGGCGATCTTGGTAAGGACGGCTTCGGCTTTGGGTCTGACATTAGAGATGTGGGCGGACATTGGCTCTTTTCTAGGTGATCGATCGGTTCCGGGGCCGCGGCTTGCGCGGGGTCCTCAGGCCTTGAAGGTGTATTCGGCGCCGCCGGACTTCGGCGAGTTCGTGGCTGCGGGCGGCTCGGTGCGTTCTTTCGCGTCCTTGTCCCACCAGACGCCGCGGCCTTTGCGTTGCGAGGCGACCTCTTCGGGATGACGCTCGAGGAAGTCGCGCATGAAAGTCGTCGCTTCGGACTCGTACCTGCGTCCCGAGGGACCGAGGATCCTGGCGAGGTATTTCATCAATGCGGATTCAGCCATGGTTGCCCCTATTTCCGCGACTTGAGCGCGACCCATTTCGTGTTTTCCGGGCCGGTGTAGTTGGCCGCGGGGCGGATGATCTTGCCGTCGATGCGCTGCTCGATGACGTGAGCGGCCCAGCCGCTGGTGCGCGCGATCACGAAGATCGGGGTGAACATCGCGGTGGGCACGCCCATCATGTGATAACTGACTGCGCTGAACCAGTCGAGGTTCGCGAACATCTTCTTCTCGCGCCACATCACGGTTTCAAGCCGGTCCGCAATGTCGTAGAGCTTCATGTTCTTGTTGGTCTTCGAAAGGCGCTTCGCGACTTCCTTGATGACCTTGTTGCGCGGATCGCCGACCGTGTAGACCGGGTGGCCGAACCCGATGACGATTTCCTTGTTCTGGATGCGGCGGATCGCATCGGCCTCGGCGTCGTCCGGGTCGTTGTAGCGCGACTGCACCTCGAAGGCGACTTCGTTGGCGCCGCCGTGCTTCGGGCCGCGCAAGGCGCCGATGCCGCCGCAGATCGCGCTGTACAGGTCGGAGCCTGTTCCGGCGACGACACGGCAGGTGAAGGTGGAGGCGTTGAACTCGTGCTCGGCGTAGAGGATGAGCGACGTATGCATCGCGCGCACCCATTCTTCGGACGGCTGCTTGCCGTGCAAGAGGTGCAGGAAGTGGCCGCCGATCGAGTCGTCGTCGGTCTCGGTCTCGATGCGCTTGCCGTTGTGGCTGTAGTGATACCAGTAGAGCAGCATCGAGCCCAGCGACGCCATCAGGCGATCGGCAATGTCCTTGGAACCGGGGAGGTGGTGGTCGTCCTTTTCCGGCGCCAGGGTGCCGAGCACCGAAACGCCGGTGCGCATGACGTCCATCGGGTGCGCCGAGGGCGGGATCCACTCGAGCGCCGCCTTGAGGTTGGCAGGCAGCCCGCGCAGCGCCTTGAGCTTGGCCTTGTAGCCGGCGAGCTCGGCGAGGTTCGGCAGCTTGCCGTGCACCAGGAGGTACGCCACTTCCTCGAATTCCGCCTCGTCGGCGAAATCGAGGATGTCGTAGCCGCGGTAGTGCAGGTCGTTGCCGGTGCGGCCGACCGTGCAAAGCGCGGTGTTGCCGGCGGTGACGCCGGACAAGGCGACGGATTTCTTGGGTTTCGGGCCTGCGGGTGCTGCGGGTGCTTCGCTCATCTTTTGTCCTCGATCAGCCCAGCAGGCTCTTCACGCCGTCGCGCTCTTCGTGCAGTTCCTTGAGCGTCGCGTCCATGCGCTTGCGGCTGAACTCGCTGACTTCCAGGCCCTTGACGATTTCGTAGCTGCCGTTCTTGCAGGTGACCGGGTAGCCGTAGAGCACGCCTTCGGGGATGCCGTAGCTGCCGTCCGAGGGAATGCCCATGCTGACCCAGTCGCCGGCGGCGGTGCCGAGCGACCAGTCGCGCACATGGTCGATCGCGGCATTGGCCGCGCTGGCCGCGGAGGAAAGCCCGCGCGCTTCGATGATCGCGGCGCCGCGCTTCTGCACGGTCGGGATGAAAGTGGTTTCGAGCCACGCCTGGTCGTTGATCATCGGCCAGGCTTTTTTGCCGTCGACCTCGGCCTGGAAGATGTCCGGGTATTGCGTGGCCGAGTGGTTGCCCCAGATCGTCATCTTCCTGACCGACGAAACCGGCTTGCCGGTTTTCTGCGCGACCTGCGTCAGCGAGCGGTTGTGGTCGAGGCGCATCATGGCCGTGAACTGCTGCGGCTTGAGGCTCGGCGCGTTCTTCATCGCGATCAGCGCGTTGGTATTGGCCGGGTTGCCGACCACGAGCACCTTGACGTCGCGGCTGGCGACCTTGTCGAGGGCTTGCCCTTGCGGCGCGAAGATCTTGCCGTTGGCTTCGAGCAGGTCTTTCCTTTCCATGCCGGGGCCGCGCGGGCGGGCGCCGACCAGCAGCGCGACGCCGACGTCCTTGAAAGCGACCATCGGGTCCGACGCGGCGACCATGCCCTGCAGCAGCGGGAAGGCGCAGTCGTCGAGCTCCATCATCACGCCCTTGAGCGCCTTCTGCGCTTTCTCGTCGGGGATCTCGAGCAGCTGCAGGATGACCGGCTGGTCCTTGCCGAGCATCTCGCCGCTGGCGATGCGGAACAGGAGGGCGTAGCCGATCTGGCCGGCGGCGCCAGTGACTGCGACACGTACGGGGGCTTTGGGCATGGCGAATAACTCCGGAGGGGTCGATGCGGCCTGCGGGGCAGGACGCGAAATGAAAGCAGCAGATGTTAAGCGGGCAGGTCGCAGCCCGTCAAATCGTCTTGTGTCTTTTATAAGACAAATGACACTAGATAGACGACCCAGGCGAACTATGCTCAAATCGGCGCGATGAGCTCGCCGACTTTCAGCCCGCTTTACCAGCAGATCAAGGCCCTCCTGCTGGAGGAGCTGCGCTCCGGCGCATGGCGTCCGGGCGAGGCGATCCCCAGCGAAATGGACCTGGCGAGCCGCTACAAGGTCAGCCAGGGCACCGTGCGCAAGGCGATCGACGAGCTGGCGGACGAAAACCTCGTCTACCGCCGGCAGGGCAAGGGCACTTTCGTCGCCACGCACGGCGAGCGACAGGTGCGCTTCAGGTTTCTCCGCCTCGCGCCGGACTCCGGCGAACCCGGCTCGGTCGAGCGCCAGTTGCTCGAATTCCGCCGCGCGCGGGCAAGCGCCGACGTCGCGCGCATGCTCGAGCTGAAAGCGGGCGACCCGATGGTCGTCATCAAGCGGCTGCTCGTGTTCGGCGGCGACCCCGTCGTCCTCGAGGAAGTGTGGCTGCCCGGCCTGGTGTTCAAGGGGCTGACGGCGGCCGCCGTCTCGGACCACAAGGGCGCGCTCTACAACCTGTTTGAAACCCAGTTCGGCACGCGAATGGTGCGCGCGGAGGAAAAGCTCAAGGCGGCCGCCGCCGACAAGACGAATGCGGACTTGCTGCGCGTCGATGCCGGACATCCGCTGCTCGCGGTGGAGCGGGAGTCGTACACGTATGCGGACAAGGCGGTCGAATGGCGGCGCGGCCTCTACAAGACCGATCGTTATTTCTACAAGAGCGAGCTTGGATGACGAGCCCGCTCGATCGCGCGCGCCCGGCCCCGCGCAAAGCGGCGGGGTCCGGCGCTATAATTAAGGGCCAGAGTTTGCCCGCGCCGCGTTTGTCCATGCGCAAGCCTCGGAAAGCGGGCCCTCCACACGGTTCACCGACATGTCAAACGTCGCCATAAAAAAGAAACGTCCGGTTTACCTCAATCTCGTCCAGATCCGCATGCCGGTGCCGGCGTTCGTTTCGATCCTGCACCGAGTCAGCGGCGCGCTGCTGTTCGCTGCCGGCGTCTGGTTGCTTTTCCTGCTGGACCGCAGCCTGGTGTCCGAGGCCGGATTCGAGTCGGTGCGCCGCTATGCCGGCTACCCGATCGTCAAGCTCGCGCTGCTGGCGCTCGTCTGGGCGTATTGCCACCATTTCTGCGCGGGCATCCGCTACTTGTTTCTCGACCTGGACAAGGGCGGGGACCTTGCCACCGCGCGGCTCACGAGCTGGATCGTCCTTGGCGTCAGCCTCGTGTTGACGATCTTCATCGGAGCGAAGCTATGGTGAACCGCGTCATCACCGGCGCGCACTACGGCTTGCGCGATTGGCTGGCGCAGCGCCTCACCGCGGTCGTCATGGCGGTGTACACCGTCGTGATCCTCGCGGTGGTGATGTCGGGGCCGCCGGTCACCCATGCGGTGTGGAAAGAGCTTTTCAGCCGCGGCTGGATGCGCGTTGCGACGCTCCTCTTCGCGGCGAGCCTCGCGTGGCATGCCTGGGTCGGCGTGCGCGACATCATCATGGATTACATCAAGTCGACCGCCTTGCGCCTGACGCTCGAGACGGTGGTGCTGATTACGATCGCGGGGTACCTCGCGTGGGCCATCCAGATCTTGTGGCGATAACTGCGGCGATAACTGCGGAGATAAACGCGTGGCGCTTCCGGTAAGAAGGTTCGATGCGGTAGTGGTTGGCGCCGGCGGTTCGGGCATGCGCGCTTCGCTCGAGCTGGCGCGCGCGGGCATGAAAGTGGCGGTCCTGTCGAAAGTATTCCCGACGCGCTCGCACACGGTCGCCGCGCAAGGCGGCATCGCCGCGCCGCTCGCCAACTCCACAGAGGACAACTGGCACTGGCACATGTACGACACGGTCAAGGGCGCCGACTACCTCGGCGACCAGGATGCGATCGAATACATGTGCCGTCGCGCGGTCGAAGTCGTGGTCGAGCTGGAGCACCTGGGCATGCCGTTCGACCGCCTGGAGAACGGCAAGATCTACCAGCGCCCGTTCGGCGGGCACACGCAGGACTACGGCAGCGCGAAGATGGCGATGCGCTCATGCGCCGCAGCCGACCGCACCGGCCATGCGATGCTGCACACCCTTTACCAGAGCAACGTCAAGGTCAACACGCAGTTCTTCGTCGAATGGATGGCGCTCGACCTCGTGCGGGATTCGGAAGGCGCGGTGTGCGGCGTGGTCGCGATGGAGATGGAAACCGGCGAGGTGACGCTCCTGCAGGCCAAGGCCACGGTCCTCGCGACCGGAGGCGGCGGGCGCATTTACGCGGCAAGCACCAACGCTTTCATCAATACCGGGGACGGGATCGGCATGGCCGCCCGTGCCGGCATCCCGATGGAGGACATGGAGTTCTGGCAGTTTCACCCGACCGGCGTGGCCGGCGCAGGCGTGCTGATCACCGAGGGCGTGCGTGGCGAGGGCGGGTATCTGCTGAACAAGGACGGCGAAAGATTCATGGAGCGCTATGCGCCAAACGCGAAGGACCTCGCGAGCCGCGACGTCGTGTCGCGCGCGATGACCACCGAGATCAAGGAAGGGCGCGGGTGCGGCAAGGACGCCGACCATGTCCTGCTCAAGCTCGATCATCTTGGCCCGGATGTCATCAACCTCCGCTTGCCCGGCATTCGCGAAATTGCAATCAAGTTCGCCAACGTCGACCCGATCAGGGACCCGATTCCGGTGGTGCCGACGGTGCATTACCAGATGGGCGGCATCCCGACCAACTATCTCGGTCAGGTGGTTGTGCCCCGGAACGGCAACCCCGAAGTGCCGGTGCCCGGCCTGTTTGCCGTCGGCGAGTGTGCCTGCGTGTCGGTGCATGGCGCGAATCGCCTGGGCACCAATTCGCTGCTCGACCTCGTGGTGTTCGGCAAGGCCGGCGGAGAGAGCGCGGTGGAGGAGATCCGCCGGCAGCCGCTCGCGCATCGCGACCTGCCCAAGGACGCGGGGGACTACTCGCTCTCGCGCCTGGCAAGGCTCGATTCGGCGACTTCGGGCGAGCGGGTGTTCGACGTGGGCAATGATCTGCGCAAGTCGATGCAGGCGCATTGCGGCGTGTTCCGCTTCCCGGACATGCTCACCGAAGGCGTGAGCAAGATGAAGGAAATCGCCGAGCGCGCGAGCCGCATCTACATCTCGGACAAGTCCAAGGTGTTCAACACCGCGCGCATCGAGGCGCTCGAGCTCGACAACCTCGTGGAGACCGCCATGTCCACGGTCGTGTCGGCCGAGGCGAGGCAGGAGTCCCGCGGTGCGCAGGCGCGCGAGGATTTCCCGGACCGCGACGACAAGAACTGGATGAAGCACACCCTGTGGTTCAAGGAAGGCAACCGGCTCGATTACAAGCCGGTGCACCAGAAGCCGCTTTCGGTCGAGGAATTCGAGCCGAAGGTCCGGACGTACTAAGGGACAACGAGCGCCATGCGATTCAGCATCTACCGATACGACCCCGACAGGGATTCCGCCCCGCGCATGCAGGATTACGAAATCGCGCTGGAACCGACCGACCGCATGCTGCTCGATGCGCTCATGCGCATCAAGTCAGAGGACGACTCGGTGTCCTATCGGCGCTCCTGCCGCGAGGGCGTCTGCGGTTCCGACGCGATGAACATCAACGGCAAGAACGGCCTGGCCTGCATCACGAAGCTGGCCGACCTGCCCGAGCACGTCACGTTGCGTCCGCTGCCCGGGCTGCCCGTGATCCGCGACCTCATCGTCGACATGACGCAGTTCTTCAAGCAGTACCACTCGATCAAGCCGTACCTGATCAACGACGAGCCGGCGCCCGAGAGGGAAAGGCTGCAGTCGCCTGAAGACCGCGAGGAGCTCAACGGGCTCTACGAATGCATCCTGTGCGCCTGCTGCTCCACGTCGTGCCCGTCGTTCTGGTGGAACCCGGACAAGTTCGTCGGGCCGGCCGGCTTGCTGCAGGCCTACCGCTTCATCGCCGACACGCGCGACCAGGCCACGGCGGAGCGCCTCGACAACCTGGAAGACCCGTACCGGTTGTTCCGCTGCCACACCATCATGAATTGCGTCGACGTCTGCCCGAAGAACCTCAATCCCACCCGGGCGATCGGCAAGATCAAGGACCTGATGGTCAAGAGGGCCGTCTAGACAGTTCCCCCAATGCACGAAAACCCGCCCGCAACCGCCGCGCAGCACCGACTCAAGTGGAAGTGCCGGCGCGGGCTGCTGGAGCTGGACCTGGTGCTCGACCGCTTCCTGCACCACAGCGCAGCGGCGCTCGATGCCCCCTCGCTCGAATTGCTAAACGAACTGCTCGATTACCCGGACAATGACCTGTGGGACATCGTCAACGGGCGGAGCGAAGAATTTGCCCCCCGGCACAAGCCATTAGTCGACGTGCTGCGCGCAAGCTGACCCGGCGCGCCTGTTGAACCGCGACACCTGAGACTGGAGAAGACCTTGGAAAAGAAAGCCACACTGACCCTCGCCGACGGTAAATCGCTCGACTTCCCCGTCCTTTCCGGCTCGATCGGCCCCGAGGTCATCGACATCCGCTCGCTCTACGGTAAGTCGGGCATGTTCACCTACGACCCCGGTTTCCTCTCGACCGCAAGCTGCAACTCGAGCATCACCTACATCGACGGCGATGCCGGCGTGCTGCTTTATCGCGGCTACCCGATCGAGCAGCTCGCGCAAAACTGCGACTTCCTCGAGACGTGCTACCTGCTGCTCAACGGGGAGCTGCCGAACAAGGGCCAGAAGGACGAGTTCGTCAACACGGTCACGCGCCACACGATGGTGCATGACCAGCTGAACCGCTTCTTCACGGGCTTTCGCCGCGATGCGCACCCGATGGCGGTGCTGGTCGGCGTGGTCGGCGCGCTGTCGGCCTTCTATCACGACTCGCTCGACATCGCGAACCCGGAGCACCGCAAGATCTCGGCCTTCCGCCTGATCGCGAAGCTGCCGACGATCGTCGCGATGGCCTACAAGTACAACATCGGCCAGCCTTTCGTTTACCCGCGCAACGACCTGTCGTACTCGGCCAACTTCATGCGCATGATGTTTGCGGTGCCGGCCGAGGAGTACAAGGTCAACCCGGTGCTGGTCCGGGCGCTGGACCGCATCCTGATCCTGCATGCCGACCACGAGCAGAATGCCTCGACGTCCACCGTCCGCCTTTCGGGGTCCTCGGGCGCGAATCCCTTCGCGTGCATAGCAGCGGGCATTGCGTGCCTCTGGGGCCCGGCCCACGGCGGCGCGAACGAGGCGGCCCTCAACATGCTCGAGGAAATCGGCGACGCCTCCAAGATCCCCGAGTTCATCAAGCAGGTGAAAGACAAGAATTCCGGCTCCAAGCTCATGGGTTTCGGCCATCGCGTCTACAAGAACTACGACCCGCGCGCCAAGCTCATGCGCGAGACCTGCTACGAGGTGCTCAACGAGCTCGGCCTGCAGAACGACCGCCTCTTCAAGCTCGCGATGGCGCTCGAGAAAGTGGCGCTGGAAGACGACTATTTCGTTTCGCGCAAGCTCTACCCGAACGTCGATTTCTATTCCGGCATCGTGCAGCGCGCGCTCGGCATCCCGGTCTCGATGTTCACCTGCATCTTCTCGCTCGCTCGCACGGTGGGCTGGATCGCGCAGTGGAACGAAATGATCTCGGACCCCGAGCAGAAAATCGGCCGTCCGCGCCAGCTCTACAAGGGCGCGGCCCGCCGCGAAGTCACGCCGCTGGACAAGCGCTAACCGAAAGGGACCGGCCATGATGAAGCAGATGCTGGGCAATTCGTACCTCTTCGGCGGCAATGCGCCGTTCATCGAGGAGCTGTACGAGCAGTACCTCGTCAACCCGGGCGCGGTGCCCGAGGGCTGGCGCGAATACTTCGACCAGATGCAACTGATGCCGGGCGCGCAGGGCAACGGCGACAAGGATGTGGCGCATGCGCCGGTCGTCGAGTCCTTCGTGCAGCGCGCGAAGGCCGGCCAGCTCGGCGGCAACCGCGCGCCGGTCGAATTCGTCACCCACGAGCGGCTGCAGGTCGCAGCGCTCCTGCTGGTGACTTCGTACCGCATCGCGGGATCGCGCTGGGCGACGCTGGATCCGCTGAAGCGCATGCCGCGCCCGCCGGCCCCGGAGCTCGAGTCCGCCTACTACGACCTCTCGGAAGCCGACCTCGACCAGGAAGTGAACGCGGGCTCGTTCGTGAGCCTCGAGCGCGTCACCCTGCGCACGCTGATCCAGGCGCTGCGTGACACGTATTGCCGCAACATCGGCTTCGAGTACATGTTCATCGGCGAGCGCGCCCAGCGCCTCTGGATCCAGGAGCGCATCGAGCCGATCCGCGCGACGCCCAATTTCACGCCCGACTTCAAGAAGCGCATCCTGCTCAAGCTCACCGAGGCGGAGACGCTGGAGAAGTATCTCCACACGCGCTTCGTCGGGCAAAAGCGGTTCTCGCTCGAGGGCGGCGAGAGCCTGATCCCTTCGGTCGACGAGCTCATCCAGCGCGCCGGCGCTTCCGGCGTGCAGGAAATCGTCATCGGCATGGCGCATCGCGGCCGCCTCAACGTGCTGGTCAACGTGCTCGGCAAGATGCCCGAGGAGCTCTTCTCCGAATTCGAAGGCAAGTACAGCACCGAGCACACCTTCTCGGGCGACGTGAAATACCACAAGGGCTTTTCGTCGGACATCACGACGCCCGGCGGCCCGGTGCACATCAGCGCCGCGTTCAACCCTTCGCACCTCGAGATCGTCAACCCGGTCGTCGAAGGTTCGGTGCGCGCGCGCCAGCGCCGCCGCAACGACAAGACCGGCGACCAGGTGCTGCCGATCCTGATCCACGGCGATGCGGCGTTTGCCGGGCAGGGCGTGGTGATGGAGACGCTCAACCTCTCCGGCACGCGCGGCTACGGCACAGGCGGCACGGTGCACGTCATCGTCAACAACCAGATCGGCTTCACGACCTCGGACCCGCGCGACGCGCGTTCCACGATCTACTGCACCGACGTGGCGAAGATGGTCGAGGCGCCGATCTTCCACGTCAACGCCGACGACCCCGAGGCGGTCCAGTACGTGACGCAGCTCGCGCTCGACTTCCGCAAGCAGTTCCACAAGGACGTCGTGATCGACATGGTCTGCTACAGGAAACTGGGCCACAACGAGCAGGACGAGCCGTTCATCACGCAGCCGCTGATGTACAAGAAGATCGCCCAGCACCCGGGCACGCGAAAGCTCTACGCCGACAAGCTGGTGACGCAGGGCGTCATCGGGCCCACCGAGCCGGACGAGCTCATCAAGAAATTCCGCGCCGACCTCGATGCCGGCAAGCACACCTCCAACCCTGTGCTCTCCAACTTCAAGAGCAAGTTCGCGGTGGACTGGGTGCCTTTCGTCGGCGCCAAGTGGACCGACGCGGCCGACACGCACGTGCCGCTTGCGCAACTGCAGCGCCTGTCCGAGGCCCTGACCACGCTGCCCGAAGGCTTCAAGCCGCACCCGACCGTCGAGCGCCTGTTGAATGCCCGCAAGCAGATGGGCGAGGGCAAGCTGCCGGTGGACTGGGGCATGGCCGAAACGCTTTCATATGCCTCGCTGGTCGCCAATGGCTACAACGTCCGCCTGTCCGGCCAGGATTCGGGGCGCGGCACCTTTGCGCACCGGCATGCGGTGCTCCACGACCAGGATCGCGAGCGCTGGGACTCGGGTACCCACATCCCGCTGAACAACATCGCCAAGGACCAGGGCGATTTCGTGGTCATCGATTCGGTGCTGTCCGAGGAAGCGGTGCTCGGCTTCGAGTACGGCTATTCCACGGCCGAGCCCAACGAGCTGGTCATCTGGGAAGCGCAGTTCGGCGACTTCGCCAACGGCGCGCAGGTGGTGATCGACCAGTTCATTTCCTCGGGCGAGGCCAAGTGGGCGCGCGTTTGCGGCCTGGTGATGCTGCTGCCGCACGGTTACGAAGGGCAGGGGCCGGAGCACTCGTCGGCGCGCCTCGAGCGCTACCTGCAGCTGTGCGCCGAGCACAACATGCAGGTCGTCGTGCCCTCCAACGCGGCGCAGATCTTCCACCTATTGCGCCGGCAGATGCTGCGCCCGTTCAGGAAGCCGCTGATCGTGATGACGCCGAAGTCGCTGCTGCGCAAGAAGGAAGCCGCCTCGCCGCTCAAGGACCTCGCCAAGGGCACGTTCCAGACGGTGATCCCCGAGATCGACGCGCTCGAAGCCAAGGCAGTGACCCGCGTGGTCGCCTGCTGCGGCAAGGTCTACTACGACCTGCTCTCGGCCCGCCGCGAGCGCAGGCTGGACAACATCGCGATCATCCGGGTCGAACAGCTCTACCCTTTCCCGCACAAGCCTTTCGCCGCGGAAATGAAGAAGTACCCGAACGCCCTCGAGGTGATCTGGTGCCAGGAAGAGCCGCAGAACCAGGGCGCGTGGTACCAGACCGCGCACTACCTCTCGGAGAACATGCGCCCGGACCAGAAGCTGCATTACGCGGGACGGCCGCCTTCGGCCGCGCCGGCGGGCGGGTACCTTTCGAGGCACAACGAGCGCCAGAAGGCGCTGGTGGACCAGGCATTCGGGAAATACAAGTAGCGTCAAAGGCGGACGCCTGACGGCGCCGCTTTAACTCCGCGCATTCGAACGGACGAAAGCCGTTCATTGCGCGGGCAATGAAGCCCGGCGCGATACGCGCCTGTTTTTTGACAACCCGCGGCGAGGCTTAGCCGGACCCGGGGAAAAACGGAACGGGGAATAAAAATGATCGTTGAAGTCAAGATACCGCAGCTGTCCGAGTCGGTTTCCGAAGCCACGCTCCTCGCCTGGCACAAGAAGGAAGGCGAAGCCGTCGAGCGAGACGAGAACCTGATCGACATCGAGACCGACAAGGTCGTGATGGAGCTGCCCTGCCCGGCCAGCGGGGTGCTGGTCAAGATCCTCAAGGGCGAGAAGTCCACGGTGACCTCGGGCGACGTGATCGCGCAGGTCGATACCGAAGCCAAGGCGACTACCGCCTCCGCGCCAAAGGCCGCTGCTGCGCCTGCGGCGGCACCTGCACCAAAAGCCGCAGCGGCGCCGGCACCGGCGGCGCCCGCGTCGACCGGGGCCCCGGTCATGCCGGCCGCGCAAAAGATTGCCGCCGAAAAGGGCGTCAACACCTCGGCGATCGCCGGGACCGGCCGCGACGGGCGCGTCACCAAGGGCGACGTGCTCCAGGCCGCATCCGCGCCCGCACAGCCACAGCAGCGCGCCGCGCCGACCGCTTTGCCGCAGCCGCCGATGCCGGTCAACGTCGATTCGGTCCTCGCCAACCGGCCGGAACAGCGCGTGCCGATGTCGCGCCTGCGCGCGCGCATCGCCGAGCGCCTCGTGCAGTCCCAGTCCACCGCCGCGATCCTGACGACCTTCAACGAGGTCAACATGCAGCCGGTCATGGACATGCGCAAGAAATACCAGGAGCGCTTCGAGAAGGAGCACGGCGTGAAGCTCGGCTTCATGTCCTTCTTCGTGAAGGCGGTCGTTGCCGCGCTGAAGAAATTCCCGGTGGTGAATGCCTCGATCGACGGCAACGACATCGTCTACCACGGCAATTTCGACGTCGGCATCGCGGTGGGCAGCCCGCGCGGCCTCGTGGTGCCGATCCTGCGCGACTGCGACCAGCTTTCCTTCTCCGGCATCGAGAAGAAGATCTCCGACTACGGCAAGAAAGCCGCCGACGGGAAACTGTCGCTCGAGGACCTCACCGGCGGCACGTTCTCGATCTCCAACGGCGGGGTGTTCGGCTCGATGCTCTCGACGCCGATCATCAACCCGCCGCAATCGGCGATCCTCGGCGTGCATGCGACCAAGGACCGGGCGGTGGTGGAGAACGGGCAGGTCGTCGTGCGCCCGATAAACTACTTCGCGCTTTCGTACGACCACAGGATCATCGATGGCCGCGAGGCGGTGCTGTTCCTTGTCGCGGTCAAGGAAGCGCTCGAGGATCCGGCACGCCTGCTGATCGAGGTCTGACATGGCGGCATTCGACGTAGTCGTCATCGGGTCGGGGCCGGCGGGTTATATCGCCGCAATCCGCGCGGCGCAGCTTGGGCTCTCCACGGCTTGCGTCGAGGATTGGAAAGGGCCCAAAGGCGACCTTCGCCTCGGGGGCACCTGCCTCAACGTGGGCTGCATCCCGTCCAAGGCCCTGCTCGAGTCGTCGGAGAACTACGAGCGCGTGACGCATACCTTCAAGGACCACGGCATTACCGCGAGCGGCGTGAAGCTCGACCTCGCGACGATGATGGACCGCAAGGAGAAGATCGTCGCCAAAATGACCTCCGGCATCGCGGGCCTGTTCAAGAAGAACAAGGTCACCTGGCTGCAGGGCCGCGGCAAGCTCGCCGGCTCCGGCGCCGGGGGCTGGCAGGTGCAGGTGGCCGGCGGCAAGAGCCCGGAAACGGTGACGGCGAAGCACGTGATCGTCGCCACCGGCTCCAAGGCCCGGCACCTTCCGGACGTCCCGGTCGACAACGTGACGATCTGCGACAACGAAGGCGCGCTCGCCTTCGATGCGATTCCCGAAAGGCTCGGCGTCATCGGCGCCGGCGTCATCGGGCTTGAGCTCGGCAGCGTGTGGCGCAGGCTCGGATCGAAAGTGAAGATCGTCGAGGCGCTGCCGACCTTCCTCGGCGCGGCCGATGAATCGGTGGCGGCCGAGGCGTGGAAGTCCTTCACCAAGGGCCAGGGCCTCGACATCGAGCTCGGCATCAAGATCAAGTCGGTGAAGAAGGGCAAGAAGGAAGTCACCGTCGAGTACGAGAGCGCGGACGGCGCGGCGAAGAAACTCGACTGCGACCGCCTGATCGTCTCGATCGGCCGCATTCCCAATACCGACGGCCTCGGCGCCGCGGATGTGGGCCTCAAGGTCGATCCGCGCGGCTTCGTCGAAGTCGACGGGCATTGCCGCACCAACCTCGCCAACGTCTGGGCGATCGGCGACGTGGTGCGCGGCCCGATGCTGGCGCACAAGGGCGAGGAGGAGGGCGTCATGGTCGCCGAGCTCATCGCCGGCCAGAAAGGCCACGTGAATTACGATGCGATCCCCTGGGTGATCTACACCGCCCCCGAGATCGCCTGGGTCGGCAAGACCGAGCAGCAGCTCAAGGGCGAGGGCACGGCGTATCGCGCCGGCCGTTTCCCTTTCGCATTCAACGGACGCGCGCTCGGCAAGGGAGAGTCGGAGGGCTTCGTGAAGATCGTGGCGGATGCAAAAACCGACCGCGTGCTCGGCGTTCATGCCATCGGCGCGCTCGCCTCCGAGATGATCGCCGAGGCGGTCATGGCGATGGAGTTCTCGGCCTCGTCCGAGGACATCGCGCGCATCTGCCACGCCCACCCCTCGATGTCGGAAGTGATGCGCGAGGCGGCGCTGGCGGTCGACAAGCGGTCACTTAACAGTTAGATGCGCAGCTAGTTGCGCAGCTGGATGCCTTTCGCGGTTTGTCGGGTCGGAGCGGCGCGGCCGGATGCGTGACAGCGCCCTCGACCCGGACGCAGCGCTCCAGGAGGGCCTGGACGACGCAAAGCTGGATGTCGTCTCCCTCTACCAGCAGAGCCTTGCCAAGCGCGGATTCGTTTCCGACGCGGCGCAGTGGCGTGCAGTGGAGCGCCTCCAGCGTCTCTACGACGAGTGGACTGCCTACAAGGCCCGCCGCAACAACGCGCTCAAGCGCATGCTGGTCAAGCCGCCCCTGCCCAAGGGCGTCTACCTTTGGGGCGGAGTGGGACGCGGGAAAAGTTTCCTCATGGATTCGTTCTACCGCTGCGTGCCGCTGGTGCGCAAGCGCCGCGTGCACTTCCACCATTTCATGCGCGAGATCCATCGCGAGCTCAGCGAGGTCAAGGGCACGGAGGACCCGATCGCCGAAGTCGCCGCCCGCATCGCGAAGCGCTATCGCCTGATCTGCTTCGACGAGTTCCACGTCTCGGACATCGCCGACGCGATGATCCTAGGGCGGTTCCTCGAGCAGGTCATGGAGCGCGGCGTGGTGTTCTGCATGACCAGCAATTACTCGCCGGACAACCTTTATCCGAACGGCCTGCAGCGGGAGCGCTTCCTGCCGACGATCGAGCTCATCAAGCGCGGCATGGACGTGCTCGAGGTGGACGCCGGCAACGACTACCGCCGCCGGGCGCTGGAGCAGGTGCGCGTCTACCACACGCCGCTGGATGCGGCCGCCGAATCGTCGCTGGAGCGCATCTTCGCGAGCCTCAAGGACGTGGAGGAGGAGACCCATCCGCTCGACGTCGAGGGCCGTGAAATCCCTTATCGCAAGCGCGCAGGGGGCCTGGTGTGGTTCGATTTCAGCGTGCTTTGCGGCGGCATGCGGTCGTACACCGACTACGTGGACCTCGCCAAGCGGTTCCACACGGTGATCCTTTCCGGCATCCCGCGGATTTCGGCGAAAAACGCCGATTCGGCCCGCCGCTTCACCTGGCTGGTGGACATCTTCTACGACGAGCGCATCAAGATGATCTGCTCGGCCGAAACCGTGCCGGAAGGGTTGTACACGGCGGGCCCGGCGGGCGAAACTGCGAGCGTTGAATTCTCGCGCACCGTGAGCCGGCTTACCGAGATGCAGTCGGCCGACTATCTGCGGGCCGAGAAGCCGAAGCACTAGCATCAGGACAAAGTCAAGGAGGCTACAGGGATGGAGCGTTTCAAGGCATACAAGATCACCGAGGTCGACAAGAAAGCGACTGCGGCCTTTACCGAGTTCACGCTGGACCAGCTCGATCCCGGCGAGGTCGTGGTGCGCGTCGCGTACTCGGACGTCAACTTCAAGGACGCGCTGGCGGCGACCGGCAAGGGCCGCATCCTGTTGCGCCCGGAGTGCATCGGCGGCATCGACCTCTCCGGCACGGTGGAGTCGTCCACGGACGCCCGCTTTGCCAAGGGCGACCGGGTCCTCGCCACCGGCTTCGACCTCGGCGTGAAGCACCACGGCGGCTATGCGGAGTACGCACGTGTCCCGGCCGACTGGCTGGTCAAGCTGCCGCAGGGCCTGACGCTGCAGGAAGCCATGGCTTTCGGCACCGCGGGCTTTACCGCGGGGCTGGGCATCGTGCGCATGGAGCAGAACGGCCTCAAGCCCGCCAACGGCCCGGTCATCGTCAACGGCGCCACCGGTGGCGTCGGCTCGATCGCCATCGATTCCCTCTCGAAGCTCGGCTATCACGTGGTCGCGCTCACAGGCAAGGAAGCCGAGACCGACTACCTCAAGAAGCTCGGCGCCAAGGACGTGATGCTTCGCCAGGGCCTCGACCTCACCAAGATCCGCCCCTTGGACAAGGCGCAGTGGGCCGGCGCCGTGGACAACCTCGGCGGCGATGTCCTGGCGTGGATGGCCAGCGGCATGAAGGTCGGCGGCACCATCGCGTCCATCGGACTTGCGGCCAGCCCCTCGCTCTCCACCACCGTGCTGCCTTTCATCCTGCGCGGCGCGAGCCTGCTCGGCATCGACTCGGTGAATTGCCCGATGCCGCTGCGCCAGGAAGTCTGGCGGCGCCTTGCCACCGACATGAGGCCGGTGCACCTCAAGGAAATGACCAAGACGGTGAAGTTCGACGATCTGCCGTCGGTGTTCGGTGCGTTTATCGAGTCGAAGGCGACAGGCAGGACGGTGGTGGAGATTGGGGGCGGGTGAGGATGAGGATGAGGATTTCCCTCCATCGGAGTCTGAGCGTATTTCGCTTTGGTCGAAATTTGCACCCGAGCGTATTTCGCTTTCCCCCTCTCTCGTGATTTCGATAGGTCTCTCGCTTGCGCAACGCGCAAGCAAATGACCTATCGAAATCACGAGATATATTAAAGTCAAAACCGGTGCGACGTTCGCATCGGCATGAAGTAGGAGGACCCATGACCACCATCAAAGAGTTCCACCGCCGCTCGATCGAGGAGCGGGACGAGTTCTGGGCCGGGGAGGCAAGGCACATCGAATGGCACCGCCCCTTCGACAAGGTGCTCGACTATTCGCGCCCGCCCTTCGCCAAGTGGTTCGTCGGCGGCGAGACCAACCTCTGCCATAACGCCGTCGACCGGCATCTCCTTTCGCGCGCCGACCAGAAGGCGCTGGTGTGGATCTCGACCGAGGTCGACCGCGAAGTAAGTGTCACCTACCGCCAGCTCCATGCCGAGGTGCAGCGCGTCGCGTCGATGATGCTGTCGCTCGGCGTGGGCAAGGGCGACCGCGTGATCGTCTACATGCCGAACACGCCCGAGGCCGTCTACGCGATCCTCGCGTGCGCGCGCATCGGCGCGGTCCATTCCGTGGTGTTCGGCGGTTTTGCGGCCGCGAGCCTCGCGGCGAGGATCGACGACGCCAAGCCCGCGCTCATGGTCACTTCCGACGGCGGCAGCCGCATGGGCAAGGCGGTGCTCTACAAGGCGCTGGTGGACGAATCCATCAAGCTGTCCAGGTTCCCGCCGAAGCACGTGCTGATTTTCAAGCGAGGGATCGATCCCGAGATGCCGGTGGTCGCGGGACGCGACGTGGACTGGTCTGAACTGGCGACGAAGCATGCCGGTGCGAAGGTGCCCTGCACCTGGCTCGAATCCAGCGAGCCTTCTTACATCCTCTATACCTCCGGCACCACCGGCAAGCCCAAGGGCGTGCAGCGCGACGTCGGCGGGCATGCGGTGGCGATGGCCGCGTCGATGGAATACATCTACTGCGGCTCAGCCGGCGAGACGATCTTCACCACCTCGGACATCGGCTGGGCAGTCGGGCATTCGTACATCATCTACGCGCCGCTGATCGTCGGCATGACCAGCATCCTTTACGAAGGCGTGCCTGTGCGTCCGGATGCCGGCGTCTGGTGGAAGATCGTGCAGGACCACAAGGTCAAGGTGATGTTCTCGGCGCCGACCGCAATCCGCGTGCTCAAGAAGCACGATATCGCCTGGCTGAAGAAATACGACCTCTCGTCGCTGAAGCACCTGTTTCTTGCAGGCGAGCCGCTGGACGAGCCGACGCATGCATGGATTTCGGAGGGGCTGGGCAAGCCGGTGATCGACCATTACTGGCAGACGGAGACTGGCTGGCCGGTGCTGACCTCGATGCCGGGCGTGGAGGAGACGGAGATCAAGTTCGGCAGCCCGTCCTTCCCGGCCTACGGCTACGACCTCAAGCTCCTGCGCGAATCCGATTCGAGCGAGGCCGGCGCCGACGAGAAAGCCGTGGTGGTCATCGAGCCGCCGCTGCCGCCGGGCTGCATGTCGACCCTGTGGGGCGATGACGAGCGTTTCGTGAAGACCTATTTCTCGACGATTCCCGGCCGGCTGCTCTACACGACGTTCGACTGGGGCATCCGCGACCAGGACGGCTACTACTTCATCCTCGGCAGGACGGACGACGTGATCAACGTCGCGGGGCACCGCCTCGGCACGCGCGAGATCGAGGAGGCGGTCAACATGCATCCGGGCATCGCCGAGTGCGCGGTGGTCGGCGTGGCCGACCAGCTCAAGGGGCAGCTGCCGATGGCGTTCGCGGTCGTGAAGGACCCGGCGCAGGTGGCGACGTCTGAGGGCCGCATGAAGCTTGAGGGCGAGATCATGCGGACCGTGGACAAGCAGCTTGGGGCAATCGGCCGGCCGAGCCGCGTGCACTTCGTCACGCTGCTGCCCAAGACCCGCTCGGGCAAGGTGCTGCGCCGCTCGATTTCCGCGCTGGCCGAAGGCCGCGATCCCGGCGACCTCACCACCATCGAAGATCCGGCATCGCTCGACCAGATCAAAACCGCACTCAAAGGAACCGCATGAAGAACCGACCCGCACTGACCCTCGACGACTGCAGGAAGCTGACCGCCGCCGCCGAGGCCGAAGCGAGGAAGAACAAGTGGGAAGTTGCCATCGTGATCCTCGACGACGGCGGCCATGTTCTCCACGCGATGCGCATGGACGGCGCGACGCCGGCCAACATCGCCATCGCGACCGAGAAGGCGCGCACCGCAGCGCTGACCCGCCGCTCCAGCAAGATGTGGGAGGAAAGGGTCGCCGGCGGCCGCGTGTCGATGCTCAAGATGCCGGGCGTGCTGCCGGTCGAGGGCGGGCTGCCGATCGTGGCTGAAGGCACCTGTGTCGGCGCCGTGGGGGTATCGGGCGTTGCGTCGCACGAAGACGCGCAGATCGGGCAGGCCGGCATCGACTCGCTCGGCCTCGGCTGAGGGAATAAAGGAATTCCGGGCGCTGTTGGGAGACAGCGCACCGGTGTAAGCGCAGGCATCACCTTCAACGTCACTGGGAGACAGAAATGAACAGAATCGCCGTTACCGCGTTCGGATTGATGCTCATGGGCGCCGCGACCGTCGCGTCCGCTCAGGTTCCTTCGTACGGCCCTTCGCTCAATCTCGAGCAGGCCAAGCGCGCGCTCGCTGCGGGCGAAGCCGAGGCGCGTAAGAACAACTGGCCGGTCGCCATCGCCGTATTCGACACCGCGGGCCAGCTTGTGGCTTTCCAAAAGATGGACGACACCCAGACCGCAAGCGTGGACATCGCCATGGACAAGGGGCGCTCGGCCGCCATCTTCCGGCGCCCCACGAAGGCGTTCGAGGACGTCGTCGGCGGCGGCGGCTCGGGCGCCAGGATCATTGCGCTGCGGGGCGCCTCACCCATCGAGGGCGGCGTGCCGATCTTCAACAACGCGGGAAAGATCATCGGCGGCATCGGCGTCTCGGGCGTCACCTCGCAGCAGGATGGGGTGGTCGCCAAGGCGGGAGCCGACGCGCTAAAGTAGGCCTGTCCACCCTCAGGCAGCGGCGCGGACCTCCGCGCCGTTTCTTTTGGGATCCCAAGGAGGCAGTCATGGCAGAAGGCGTACCGACAAGGCTCATCGATAACGAGCGGGTGAGGGTGACCGAATGGCGCTTCGCCCCGGGCGCGTCCACCGGCTGGCACCGGCACGAGCACGACTACGTGGTGGTGCCGCTGTACGACGGCAACCTCAAGATCGTCGAGGGCGGCGAGGAGAAGATCGCCGAGCTCAAGAAAGGCGTCCCGTACTTCCGTAACGTGGGCGTGGAGCACGACGTAATCAACGCCAACGCTTTCGAGTACGCCTTCATCGAAGTCGAGCTGAAGTAGTGAATTTACAACTTTTAATTACGAAGAATGGCTTGTCTATTGGCTTTCATGTTAATTGATATGCCAAATATGAAAAATACCGGATGACCGCGCCGCGCGTCCTCGAGCTGGTGCTTGCGCGCGATCGGGTGCGCAACGCGCTCGACCTCGCGACCACCGAGCGGCTGATCCGCTCGCTCGATGAGGCGAAAAAGGACGACGGCGTGCATGCCGTGCTGCTGCGCGGCGAGGGCGCCGGGTTCTGCGCCGGCAGCGACGTGAAGGAGATGGCCGGCGCGTCGATGGAAGAGCGCCTCCGCATCGCCGAGCGCAAGGCGGCGCTGATGCGCTCGATCGCCGAGCTGGACAAGCCCGTGGTCTGCGCGGTGCACGGCTTCGCGCTCGGCGGCGGGTTCATGCTGGCCATCGGCTGCGACGTGGTCCTCACGGCCTCGGACGCGGCCTGGCGGCTGCCGGAAGTCGAGCTGGGGTTCTTCCCGCCGTGGGGCATCGAGGCGCTCGCGCGCCGCGTGGGCATCGCCCGGGCGCGCTGGCTGGTGTGGGGCGCGAGCACGCTCTCGGGCGCGGATGCAGCGCGCGTGGGACTGGCGGAAGAGGAAGCGCCGGCGGAAAGGATCCTGGAAATGGCGCGGGATGCGGCCGCGCGCCTTGCGAAGTTGCCGCCGGTTTCCGCGCAGGCCACCAAGCGCTTCTTTCGCGATCAGTTGCCGGTGCCCGGCCTCGACGCGTTGGCGCGCGAGGTCTACCGGCAGAACTTCGAGGCCGGCTCGGCCGACTTAGGGCGGTTCAATAAGGCGGGAGGTTGACCAGCTTCGCGCCGGCGGCGCCGACCTCGAGGTAGCCGCCGCCGCTGTACCAGTCGTGCAGCACCCAGCGCTCGCAGGCGCGGCCGTCGACTTCCAGCGAGTGATGCGCGGGCCGGTGCGTGTGGCCGTGGATCAGGCGCGTGCAATCGTGCGCTCGAAGCACCTCGCGAACCGCCGCGTCGTTCACGTCCATGATCGTCGCCGGCTTGGCTTTCTTGTCTTTCTCGCTCTTCCTGCGCAGCTCGAGCATGCGTCCGCGACGCGACTCGAGCGGCTCGGCGAGGAAGGGCTTCTGCCAGTCGTCGCTGCGGCAGGTGTTGCGCCAGGCCTGGTAGGCCGCGTCGTCGGTGCAGAGGGTATCGCCGTGCATCAGCAGCGTGCGGGTGCCGAAGAGATCGACCACGGTCGGGTCCGCCAGCAGGGTCGCGCCGGCGGCCTTGCAGAAAGCGCCGGCCATGAGGAAATCCCGGTTGCCGTGCATCAGGAACACCGGCGTGCCGCCGCGCGCCGCATTGGCGAGGAATCCGGCCACTATTGCGTTCAGCGGGTCGCCGAGGTCGTCGTCGCCGACCCAGAACTCGAACAGGTCGCCGAGGATGTAAAGGCCGGTTGCACCGGGCGCCTCGCGCTCGACGAATTCGAAGAAGGCCTCGTTGGCGGCGGGCCGCTCGCTGGTGAGGTGCAGGTCGGAGATGAACAGGGCGCGCTGCACGGCGGCGCGCCCCGCGGGGCCTGCTATTGGCCGACCACCGAGATCGACTCGATCACCACCTGCGACTTCGGCACATCGCCGGGACCGCTGGGCGCGTTGCCGATTTTCATGACCACGTCCATGCCGGAGACGACCTTGCCGAACACCGCATAGCCGTAGCCCTGCGGCGATTCGCCGGAGTAGTTGAGGAAGTCGTTGTTCTTGGTGTTGATGAAGAACTGCGACGTGGCCGAATCGCGCACCGAGGTGCGCGCCATCGCCACCGTGCCGATGTCGTTCTTGAGGCCGTTGGTCGACTCGTTCTTGATCTGCCCGCGCGTCGGCTTCTGGCGCATGTCCTTGTCGAAGCCGCCGCCCTGGACCATGAAGTCCTTGATGACGCGGTGGAACACGGTGCCGTTGTAGTGGCCCTCTTTGACGTACTGGAGGAAGTTGTCCACCGAGAGGGGCGCCTTGGATTTGTAGAGCTCGAGGCGGATCGTGCCCTCGCTGGTCTTGATGTCGACCTGCGGGTCCGCGGCCATGGCGGTGTCAACCGCGCCGGCCATCGACAGCATTACGAACGGGATCCAGAACTTTGAGAATTTCATGAGGTTCCTTTACGCTAAGCCTTCGTAGATGATCTTCCAGCGAGCGCCTTCCTTCATCCAGTACTGGCGCTTGCGTGACGAGTTGGACAGGTTGCTCGATCGGTAGCCCTGCTCGAAGCTGACGACCACGAAGTCGTCCTTGCCCGGGTTGCGGAACATGCTCACGCCCGTGAGCGCTACCTTGACCCATTCCTTGCCGCCGTTGACCCTGCGCTTGTGCGCGGCCCACTGCGAGTAGGACTGGTCGGCGGACTTGAAGTTCGCCGAGTAGTGCCTGAGGTACTTCTCGGTGTCGAGGCTTTCCCAGTCGTGGCGCCAGGCTTCGATCGCCTGCGCGAGGGACTTGCGCTCCTCCTCCTGCGCGGCGCCGTCGGCCCACTGGATCTCCTCGGCGATGATGACGGGGGTGAGCCCGACCTGCAGCTCGGCCGAGAGGAAATCGAGGTCGATGTTGGAGAGCACGATGCAGCCGTCGCTCGCGCGCGGCGGGCGGGCGAAGGTGTCAGAGGGCGTACCGTGCAGCCAGATGCCGTGGCCGTTCCGGCCGAGGCGCTTGTCCCATTCGTTCGGGTAGTTGATCGGGAAGGCGCCATCGCCATACAGATTGGTCAGCTTGGTCTTGGGCACGCTTGCGGTCACGTGGTAGACGCCGACCGGGGTTTTCTGGTCGCCTTCGCGCAGCTTGTCGGCGCCGTTCTTGCCGTGGCTGATGTAATAGTCGGCGACGAAGCGCGGCTTGCCATTGTCGTTTTCGTAGATATAAAGGCGCGACTTGCGGGTGTCGATCACCACCGCGTTCTTCTGGTCCGGCCGCAATTGCAGCAAGTAGCGCGGGATCGAATCCTTGGGTGGCTTCTGGCGGTAGGCCGCCAGGCGCACCAGCGCCTCTTCACGCAGCTCGCGCACCCGCTCCGGC
>JANMDK010000280.1:0-15275 GCA_031376265.1 Pseudomonadota bacterium | reverse complement strand
CCCGGATTCGGCAATCAATTTCGAGCTCGCCGATTTCTCGTTCTTTCGCATCCAGCCGCGCGACGCGCGCTTCGTGGCCGGGTTCGGGCGCATCCACAACCTATCCGCGGCTGCGTTGTCGGCAGCAGCGGATGGCAGCATTTCGCCCGCTTAGCCAGTAACCACGGGGCGCTACGAGAAAAATTGGCAGCATTGGCATGCTGATCCACGGCGTCGATTTCACCAGCGCTCCGGGGCCCCGCAAGGGCATCACCGTGGCGAGCGGCACGTTACGCGGGCAGCGTGGGGACTTGCGCCTCGCACTCGAAAGCATCGGCACGCTCGAAGGCTGGCCGCCATTCGAGGCCTGGCTGCGCACGCCGGGCCCATGGGTCGGCGGATTCGATTTCCCCTTCAGCCTGCCGCGCGAAGCCGTCGTCGACCTCGGCTGGCCGCAGCAGTGGGAACCGCTGGTCGGCCATTGCGCGGCCCTCGGCCGCGTCCGGCTGCGAGAGCTGCTGGATGCGTACCGGGAAAGCCGGCCCGTGGGCGACAAGGACCCGCACCGGCGCGGCGACCGCGCTGCCGGCTCGCACAGCCCGGTCAAGCTCGTGAACCCGCCGGTGGCGCTGATGTTCCTCGAAGGCGCGCAGCGGCTCGCTGCAGCCGGCGTGCACGTTCCCGGCCTGCGCGACGGGGACCGCAAGCGCGTCGCCCTCGAGGCGTATCCCGGATTCGCGGTGCGCCAGCTCAGCGGGGGCGGACGGCCCGGCTCGTACAAGAACGATGCGCGCATCAAGCAAACGCCGGAGCAACGCAGCCTGCGGAGGCGAATCGTGAAGCAAGTCGTGAACGGTGAACTCGGCGGGATCGCGCTCGAAGCGCCGCGCGCCGTGCTCGACTCGCTGGTCTCCGACGGCTCCGGCGACCGGCTGGACTCGGTGCTCTGCGCGCTGCAGGCGGCGCAGGCCTGGACCTTGCGCGCGAAGAACTTCGGCCTGCCGCCGCAAGCCGATCCGCTGGAAGGCTGGATCGCAACGGTGCCCGCCGTTGCGCCAACTTAAAATCGGCATATGAGCTTTCTCAAGGGACTCGCGTTCGGCTTCCTGCTTGCGGCCACCGTCGGCCCGCTGTGGATCCTGTGCTTTCGCCGCACGCTGGCCCACGGGCGCCTTTTCGGCTTCGTCTCGGGCATGGGCGTGGCCACCGCGGATGCGCTCTATGGGTTCGTCGCCGCCTTCGGCCTGACCGTGGTCTCCAACTTCCTGCTCGCGCAGAAATTCTGGCTCGGCGTGATTGGCGGCGCCTTCCTCTGCTGGCTCGGCATCAGGACGCTGCTTTCGCGTCCCGGCGAGCAGGCTGCGGAAGCGCCGGCCACCAACCTCGCGGTGGCTTACACGTCGACGTTTGCGCTCACGCTCACCAACCCGGCGACGATCCTCGCCTTCGTCGCCATCTTCGCCGGGCTCGGCCTTGCGACGAGCGGCAGCTACATGGAAGCTTCGCTCGTGGTGCTCGGCGTGGTGATGGGTTCCACCGCGTGGTGGGTACTGCTCGCCTTGGGCGCGGACTGGCTCAGGACGCGCAGCGGACCCAAGCTGCTGCGCGCAATCAATCTCGTAGCTGGAGTTTCAATTCTAGCCTTCGGAGTACACACCCTGGCGACGTTGCGGTAATGTACAAACTGAATTCTTTTTGGATCTCGTCAAAAGGTCGTAGACCGTCACGGATCAACCACTGTTACCAGCGTAAACTCGAATCCTGAATTGCTTCTCGAATGAACAGGCACGACTTACAACGACTCTCCCGGCTTAGGTCCCGCGAAGCAAAGACGTTGCTCGACCGCGGCAGCTATGCGGGCAGCTATTACCTCATGGGCTATGCGGTCGAGTGTGCAGTCAAGGCGGCAATAGCCAAGAAAACGCGTCGCCATGACTTCCCGGACAAGCAGTTGGCCAACAAGAGTTTCACGCACGATCTAAAGTCATTGCTCCAGACGGCCGGCCTTTGGCCTACGTTTGAAGGCGAGTTGCGGGTGAATCCACCCCTTGATCTCAACTGGGCCGTAGTGAAGGACTGGAACGAAGATTCAAGGTATATCCTCTCCATCTCGGAGGCGCAGGCGCGCGATCTCTACTCCGCGTGCACTGCGCGAACTCACGGACTCCTCTCATGGCTCAAGAACTACTGGTAGGCGAGCAACTCACCCCTGACATGATCAAGTCAGGTGAGCTGCTTGTTGCGGCGCTGGACAAACTAAATCTATTGGTCAAGGGCGCCTTCTGGCTGCTGCTGCCGGACCAGCACGTCTGGCGACTGATCATTGCATCTCCCGAGGTACGTCTCCACGGACCAAAGGCCGTGTACCGCAAGATCGTCGCCGCCCTTCAAAAACTACCGGACGAAGTTACAACCATCGGAACGAAAGATATCTCCGTAGTGGAAGACAAGAATCCTCTTGTGCTTAGGCTTCGTTCAGCCGTGTCAACGGGCCCGGGAATTTCAGGAATTCGTTTCAGCAAAAATGTAATCGATGGAGAGTTAATCGAAGACGCCTATCTTTACCGCGTCGCATAAGGGTCGAAGCACATGAAAACACTTCGCCTGACCGCGCGTTTTGCTGTTGCCGTCGCCGCGGCCATCTTGGCGGCCACGGCCCCAACGCATGTTGCCGCTCAGAACTACCCGACCAAGCCCGTGAAGCTGATGGTGCCCTTCCCGCCCGCCGGCGCGACGGACGCGGTCGCGCGCTTCGTGGGGCAGAAACTCGCCGAGCGCTGGGGACAGTCGGTGGTCGTGGAAAACCGGCCCGGCGCCGGCGGCAGCATCGGCTCGGACCTCGTCGCCAAGGCGGCGCCGGACGGCTACACACTGCTCATGGCAACGACCAGCACGCATTCGATCGGCCCGTCGCTCTCCAAGCTGCCTTACGACCCGATCAAGGATTTCGCGCCGATCATCCACGTGGCGGACGTGCCCAATGTCCTGCTGGTGAGCCCGACGTTGCCGGTCAAGACGCTCAAGGAACTGGTCGCCTACGCCAAGGCGCGGCCCGGCCAGCTCAACTACGGCTCCAGCGGCCCGGGCACGATCGTCCACCTCAACGCGGAGCTTTTTAAATTGATCGCGGGCGTGGACATCCAGCACGTCCCGTACAAGGGCACCGCCCTGGTGATCCCCGATCTCGCCAACGGGCAGATCGCGATGCTCTTCGACAGCCTCGCGAGCGCGATGCCGCACATCCGCTCGAACCGAGGCCGCCCCATCGCGATCAACGCGAACAAGCGCTCGGCCCTCCTGCCGGAGGTCCCGACGCTGGCCGAGGCCGGGATGCCGGAGTTCAACACCAACACCTGGTTCGGCCTATTCGCGCCCGCGGGCACGCCCAGGGAGATCATCTCCAAGGTGCATGCCGACGTGCTTGCCGCGCTCCAGGCGCCGGACCTGCGCGAGCGGTTCGCCTCGGTCGGCGCCGAGGCGGTCGGCGGCACGCCCGAGCAGTTCACCGCGCGCATCCTGTCGGACACGAACCGCTGGGCGCAGGTGATCCGGACCGCCAAGGTCAAGATCGAGTAGCGTGGCACTGCACGGCGGGCTCCTCGACGCACCGCTCGCCATCGTCGACCTCGAGACGACGGGCGCGCACCCGGATTACAGCCGCATCACCGAGATCGCGGTGATCGAAGTCGAGGGCGGCCGGATCAGCGCCGAATGGGACACGCTGGTCAATCCCGAAACCCCTATTCCCGCGGGCATCCAGGCGCTTACCGGCATCACCGATGCGATGGTGGCCGGCGCGCCGACTTTTCGCGAGCTCGCAGGCTCGCTCTTCGAGCGGCTGCAGGGGCGGGTCGTCGTCGCCCACAACGCGCGCTTCGACTACGGCTTCCTCAAGCGCGAGTTCGAGCGCGAAGGCATGAGCTACAACGCGCGCACGCTCTGCACGGTCCGGCTTTCGCGCAAGCTCTACCCGGAGCACGCGCGCCACAACCTCGACGCAGTCATCGCGCGGCACGGCATCGACTGCAGCGCGCGCCACCGTGCGATGGGCGACGCGAAAGTGCTCTGGGATTTTCTCGGCGTGGCCGAGCGCGAGTTCGGCTTCGATGCGGTCGTCGCGGCGGCCAGGGCCATCTCGAAGCAGCCCGCGCTGCCGCCGGCCATCGATCGGGCGGCGATCGACGAGGTGCCGGAAGCGCCGGGTGTCTACGTGTTCTATGGCGAGGCCGGCGACCCGCTGTATGTGGGCAAGAGCGTCTCGATGCGCACCCGCGTCATGGCGCACTTCGCCGAGGGCATCCGCTCGGCGCGCGAGGCCGAGATCGCGCAAAAGGTGCGTTCGATCGAGTCGTTTCGCACCAGCGGCGAGCTTGGCGCGCTGCTCAAGGAGGCCGGGCTGGTGAAGGAATTGTCGCCCGCCTACAACCGGAAACTGCGCCGCGCCGCAGGGCTGTTCACCTTCGTGTTCGCCCCGCACGAGGCGCCGCACCGCGCACTGCGCCTGGCCGGCGGCGACGAGATCGAAAGCGACAACCTGCCTTTCATGCACGGCCTTTTCCGCACCAAGCGCTCGGCCATGGCGGCCTTGCGCGGCCTCGCGGACACGCACGGGCTCTGCCTGCAGACGCTGGGCCACGAAAAATCGCAACGCAGCGGCATGTGCTTCCGGCAGCAGATCGGCCGGTGCGCCGGCGTGTGCTGCGGCAAGGAAGGGCTCGCGGCGCATCACGCGCGCGTAGCGCTGGCGCTGGCGAAAATGAAGCTGCCGGCGTGGCCCTACCGGGGACCGGTGGGGATGGTGGAGAAGAACGAGGAGCGCGATACCACCGACATCCACGTCGTCCACAACTGGTGCTATCTCGGCACGGCCCGCGACGACGACGAGCTCGCGTCCTTGCTAGACCGGCGCGCCCGCGCGCGCTTCGACCACGATCACTTCGGCATCCTCACGCGCTATCTCGGTGGCACCAATCGGACGAGATTCGGCGCGGCCAAGGTCATCGAGTTGCCGACCCCCGCACGCGAGGAGGCGCTGGGCGAGCTGTGCATTGCGAACTGATCGTCCCGGCACTGCTGCCTCGCGAAGCCCACGGCGCCGCTGAAGCGCTCGCCGGCCTGCGCCTGCCGGCACTGGAACTGCTGCTCGCGCGCTCGCGCCGCACGACCGAGGCCGCCCTTTCGCTGGAGCAGTGGCTGGCGCGGGCTTTCGGTGCGGACGAGGATGACGAAGCCCCGGCTGGGGCACTCACGGTAGCTGCGCTCGGCGGCGAAGCGGGCGGCGCCGCGTGGCTGCGGGCCGATCCTGCCCACCTCAAGCTCAACCGCGACCAGCTCGTGCTGGTGCCCGCGATTGCGTTCGGAGTGCAGCAAGCGGAATCCGAGGCGCTCGCTGAAACGCTCAACCGCCACTTCGGCGCGCAACTCGTGTTCTACCCGTTGAGCGCCGATCGCTGGTGCGTGCGGGTCGACGGCGCCGAGGCCGATGGGCTGCGCACCAGGACGCCGATCGAAGTCGCCGGCCAGGACATCAACCGGCACCTGCCTACCGGGCAGGTGGCCAAGCGCTGGCATTCAATCCTCAACGAAATCCAGATGCTGCTGCACGAGCACCCGGTCAACGAGGCGCGCGAGGCGCGCGGCGAGCCGGTCGTCAACAGCGTCTGGCTATGGGGCGCCGGTCGCTCGCCCGAGGGGCTGGAGGCACCCTACCAATCCGTGACCAGCGACGACCCGCTGGCGCAGGGCTACGCCAAAGCCATCGGTCTGCGCCATCGAACCCTGCCGGCGGATGCCGACCAATGGCTGGGCAGGCTGCCCGAAGAGGGCCGCCAGCTCGTCGTGCTCGATGCGCTGCGCCTGCCGCTCGCGCTAGGCGACTACGAAGCCTGGCTCAAGCGCGTGGGGGAACTGGAAGAGCGCTGGTTCGCGCCGCTGCTGGCCGCGCTGAAAGACGGGCGCATCGGCATGGTGACGGTGCACGCGCCGGATGGCGCGGAGTCACTCTCCTTCGAAACCACGCGAAACGACCAGCGCCATTTCTGGCGCCGGCCGAGGGCGCTTGCGGCGTATTGCTGACCTTTTGATCAAAGCCGAAACATTCCCTTGACGGAATATTCCGTAAGAGCTATACGAACAATTTTGGGAACGAAGGGCGGATCGATGGCCAATAAATTTTCAGAACTCCGCTCGCGGATGTCGCCTAAGTCTCGTGCACGTGCGGAAATCAAGGCTCAGACCATGTTGGCGGAGATGCCACTTAATGAACTGCGCCAGGCTCGCGGCCTGTCGCAAAAGATGCTGGCGGAGGTGCTGCACGTCCAGCAACCTTCCATCGCGAAGCTTGAAAAGCGTGCGGACATGTACCTGTCCACGCTTCGCAGCCATATTCAGGCGATGGGCGGCGAACTGGACGTGATCGCGCGCTTTCCGGACGGGTCGGTGAAGATCAGCAATTTTTCCGACTTGGGCGAAGAACTTGCTGCGCCAAAATGAAGGAAAGCATCGCGAAAGCAAAGCGCCAGGTCCGTAACGCGACCTGGCGCTTCGACTCGGCCACTGCGCAGCGGCCGAGATCTACTCAGTAGTGCCGAACTCAGGCGCGCGGTTCGCCGCGCTCGTTCACGGTGATGGTCGGGCCGGGAGGGGCCGACATCTGCATGCGATGCTCGACTCCGCGGAAGTTGTAGATCACGTCGTAATAAGCGGGAGTCGTGCTAGTCACGTTCTCGCATTTCTGCACATCCTGCGTAGGAGGCGCGCTGGGCGTCGTCCGCCCAATATTGGCACCCGCCACGCCACCGGCGACTGCGCCGCCGGCTGTGGCGATGTCCTGCCCTGTGCCTTTGCCAACCTGGTGGCCGAGGATGCCGCCGATTACTGCGCCAATCAATGCACCTGGTACGCTGGCCTTGCCGCGCTCGGCAGGAGCCACCGCAGACTTCTCCATCCAGCAGCGCTGCTCGGGCGGCCCAACGACTGCGCGCACCGAGCTAACCGGCACCTGATAGATCCTTTCATCCTGTTGGCGGCGGTATTCCGGCGCCACCGCCGGTGCAGGCACCGCCGCGACGGCTGCACCCGGCATCGGCGCGTAGCGGTTGTCTTCAATCCGCGCTGCGGGGCTTATCAATCGGCTCGATGCAACGCGGTTGCCCAGGTCCATCGAAGCTGGCGACGGATAACGCCCCGGACGCAACACGACGCAACGCCCTTCGAAGCGGGGCTCGTCGCAAACCTCGAAGCGCTCGCCGACGACGACCGCCGAAGAGGCGCGGGATTCGAGCGGCGACCGCCTGAAATGTTCCACGTTCCGGGTGGTCGAGATCCCGCGTCCGGCAAAGCCTTCTTCTTGATAGAACGTGGCTTGCGCGGCGACCGCCACCGGTGCAGCGGCGGGCAGCGGAGCGTAGCGGCTGTCCACAACGCGCGCATTCGCCCGGAGGGCCCGGGTGGAGGCAACTTTGTCGTTCATTCCCATGGCGGTCAGCGAGGGATAGCGGCCGGGCCTGAGGACCATGCAACGTCCGCCGTACCTGTCCTCGTCGCAAACTTCCCAGCGCGCGCCGCGCACCACTGCCGAGCCAGCGCGGTCACGGAATCCAAAGGTTTCGAGGTTGCCGACCGGGGCCGACGTGGTAAACGTGCGGCCCGCAAAGCCCTCGTTCTCGTAGAAGGTGACTTGCGCGATCGCCTGCGAGGCGAATACCGTGGCAACAAATGCCAGAGTCGTCCTAATTGTCCTGAATGGCGTGTTCATAAGACCCTCCCAACTATGATGAGTAGCAAGGTCGCCACTTTGGGGTTGGCACGGAGTTTTGGTCGGTGCGCTGCCGCACACTCGCCCGGGATGACACACCTCTTACACCTGGTTACAACCACGCAATGAAGCTCCTCACCCGCCCCTACTCCGAAGCCGATCGAGAAGCCCTGGTGCGCGCGGGCATGCACCCGGTCCTCGCGCGCGTGTACGCCGCGAGGCGCATCAAGTCGGCGACCGAACTCGAATCCGACCCGGCGAGGCTGCTTGCGCCTTCGCTGCTCGCGCATGCGGAGGAGGCCGCCAAATTGCTTGCAGACGCGATCCGGGACAAGAAGCGCATCCTCATCGTCGCCGACTACGACTGCGACGGAGCGACCGCGTGCGCGGTGGGAATCCGCGCGCTGCGCGCCTTCGGTGCGCAAGTCGATTACCTCGTGCCGAACCGGTTCGAGCTCGGCTACGGCCTTTCACCGGATCTGGTGGACCTCGCGGCGAAGAAAAGCCCGGACCTCATCGTCACGGTCGACAACGGCATTGCCAGCGTCGAGGGCGTCGCGCACGCGAATGCGCTCGGCATTGCCACGCTGATCACCGATCATCACCTGCCGGGCGCAATGCTTCCGGAGGCCGCCTGCATCGTCAACCCGAACCAGCCCGGGTGCGCGTTCCCCAGCAAGAGCCTCGCCGGCGTCGGCGTGATGTTCTACGTGATGCTTGCGCTGCGCGCGGAGTTGCGCGACCGCGGCGCTTTCAAAGGAAAGGAAGAACCCAACCTTTCCGCGCTCACCGACCTGGTCGCCCTCGGCACGGTGGCCGACGTCGTGCCGCTCGACGCGAACAACCGCATCCTCGTCGGCCACGGCCTCAAGCGCCTGCGCGCCGGCAAAGGCAAGGCGGGGCTGGTCGCGCTGATGCAGATCGCGGGACGCGACGCGCGCAAGGCGAGCGCGTTCGACTTCGGCTTCGTCATGGGGCCGCGGCTGAACGCGGCCGGGCGCCTGACGGACATGAGCCTCGGCATCGAGTGCCTGATCACCGACGACCCGGGTCGCGCGGCGAACTGCGCGCGCGAGCTCGACGAGCTGAACGGCCAGCGGCGCGCAATCGAAGGCGGCATGCTCGAAGAGGCGCTCTCGGCAGTCACGGAGCTGCCGGAAACGCCCGGCGCAGGCATCTCGCTCTATCACGAAACCTGGCACCAGGGCGTGGTCGGCATCCTCGCCTCGCGCATCAAGGAGAAGCTGCATCGCCCGGTGATCGCCTTCGCCCGCGCGACCGAGGGTGGCATCGAAGGAAACCTGCGCGGCTCCGGCCGCTCGATCTCCGGGCTGCACCTGCGCGACTGCCTCGACCTCGTCTCCAAGCGCGAGCCGGACCTGATCCTGCGCTTCGGCGGCCATGCGATGGCGGCCGGCCTGTCGATCCGCGAGCGCGACCTCGACCGTTTCGCGGCGGCTTTCGAGGCGGCGGCCGGCGAGATGATCGCGCCGGCGGCGCTGCAGAAAACACTGGAAACCGACGGCGGCCTCGAGAGCGCTTACTACACGCTCGAGGTCGCCCAGATGATGGAAGAGCAGATCTGGGGCCAAGGCTTTCCGCAGCCGCTGTTCTGCGATACATTCGAAGTCGAGTCGCAGCGCATCGTCGGCGGCAAGCACACGAAATTCCTGCTCGCGAAAGACGGCCGGCGTATCGAAGGCATCTGGTTCAACTCCGCAGGAACGCAGCCGGACGCGGCGGGTCGAAACCGGATCCGCGCGGCTTACCGCCTCAGCATCAATGAATACAACGGCCTGAAAAGCGTGCAGGTCAACGTGGAGCACGCCGAACCGCTGCCCTGACCCAAACCCCGATCCGATTACCCCGTCCAACTTTTACTTCGAGCTTCCCATGGTCCTGCAGTCAGCGCATTCCCTCGTTCCCGCTTTTGCAGCCCGCATGGCCTGCGTCCTTGTGGCGTGGCTCTTCATGGCCGCCGCGATCGCGCAGCAGATCAACGCCGGCCCGTACGTGCCCTCGCCGCAGAGCGTGGTGGCCGACATGCTCCAGGTGGCCGGCATCGGCCCCGGCGATTTCGTGATCGACCTCGGCTCGGGCGACGGCCGCATCGTACTCACGGCCGCCAAGGTCTACGGCGCGCGCGGCTTCGGCGTCGAGATCCAGGACAAGCTCGTCGATCTCTCCAACGAGGCGGCGAGGGCCCAGGGCGTCGCCGACCGCGTGAAATTCATGAAGCAGGACCTCTTCAAGACCGACATTTCGCAGGCGACGGTGCTCACCATGTACCTCCTGCCGAACACGGTGAACATGCTCTCGGAAAAGCTGCAGGCCGAGCTCAAGCCCGGCACGCGCATCCTTTCGCACGACTACGGGCTTTCGGGCTGGATCCCGCAGGAGACCAGGCAGTTCGACCTCCAGGACAAGATCGCGATCAGCGGCGTGCCCACCACGATCATCTTCCTTTACGTGGTGCCGGCAAAAGTCGCGGGCAACTGGCGCCTGACGCTCGACCCCGCGGTCAGCAAGCAACCGGTCACGTTCGAGCTGCGCCAGCAGATGCAGAAGATCGACGGCATGGCGAAAATCGGCGGCCGCGAAGTGCCGATCGAGGACGCAAAGCTCGTCGGCGAGCAGATCTCCTTCCGGCTGCCGGTCGAGCGCGGGCGAGGGCTTACCTTCGCCGGACGCGTCAAGGGCAGCGCGATCGAAGGCACGGTCGAGGCCAGCGGCGTGCGCTCGCCATGGTCCGCGGCACTCTCGAAGTGAGGCGAAGCGATGGAGAGGAAAAAGCTCAACAACGCCAGGATCCGCTCGGCGGGCTACGACGAGCGCAACCAGGTGCTCGAGATCGAATTCAGCAACGGCCAGGTGCTGCAGTACCTGCGGGTCTCGAACGAGACGTATCGCAGGCTGGTGGCCGCGCCGAACGCGGCGGCGTACTACGAGGACAACATCGCCGAGGAATTCACCTCGCGAAAGGCCTGAGCATGCTGCGCGCTTCGTTCCTCTGTTCCGCGCTCGTCCTCGCGGCCGGTTGCGCAAGCGTGCCGCCCCCGGCCGCGATCAACGAGCTCGCGCCGGGCGGAAAAATGCGCGCGGCAATCAATATCGGCAATCCCATCCTCGCGGCAAAGGACAAGGCCTCGGGGGAGCTGCGCGGTGTCTCCGTCGACCTTGCGCGCGAACTGGGCCGCCGCCTCGGCGCCACAGTCGAGCTCGTCGAATACGCGGCGGCAGGGCGAGTGGTGGACGGCGTGAAGACCAAAAGCTGGGACATCGCCTTCGTGGCGATCGACCCGGCGCGCGCGGTCGACATCGCCTACAGCCCGCCGTACGTCGTGATCGAGGGCGCGTACATGGTCAGGAACGACTCGCCGATCCGCGAAAACGGGGAAGTCGACCGGCCGGGCATCCGCGTCGCGGTCGGCCGCGGCAGCGCGTACGACCTCTACCTCAGCCGCGAGCTCAAGCAGGCCACGATCGTGCGCTCCGCGACTTCGCCGCAGGTGGTCGACCAGTTCATGGCCGACAAACTCGAGGTCGCCGCCGGCGTTCGCCAGCAGCTGGAGATGGACGCGAAGCGCACGCCGGGCGTGCGCATGCTCCCCGGGCGCTTCATGGTGATCAACCAGGCGATGGGCACCCCGCGCGAGCGTGCCGCAGGCGCCGCCTACCTGCGCGAGTTCGTCGAGGAGATGAAGGCTTCGGGATTCGTCGCCGCAGCGCTGGAGCGCCATCGCATCGAGGGCGCCTCGGTCGCGCCGCCCGGCCCTTAGGCAGACTGGGGCACGCGATCTTCGCGTCGCGCCTCGCCTTTTGCGCGCGGCGTACCGAGGCGCACCAGGCGAAAAGTCACGATTTCTTGCGCGGCTTGGTGCGGATGGAGGCGGTCGCCGGGCGGCTTTCCGCGAGGGTCGTCGGCGGCTCAGTCGAGGCGATGTTGCCGCCTTTCCTGCACATTTCCTCGAGAAGCCCCGGCTCCTCGTCGTCCCCGTTTTCCTTGGCCTTGCGCGCCCAGTCGCAGGCCTGGATCGTGTTGCCCTTCTTGCGGTAGATCAGCGCCATGTGCAGCCGCGCGTTGCGCACCTTGGGCGACACCGAAATTGCCTTGTTAAGCTGGGTAAGCGCCTCGTCGTGGCGGTCGACGAGGTAGAGGAACCGCCCGTAGCTCACGTAGGCATTCGCGCTGACGCCGGGCTTGCCGATCGCCATCTTGAAGAATTTCTCGGCTTCGTCGGCGTTCTTGTCGCGCACCGTGGAGATGAGCGCAAACCCGTGGTACGGGTTGCCGCTTTCGGGGTCGAGCAGCCACGCCTGATTGAACTGCTTGATCGCGGCTCGGTAATCCTTTTTCCCGTAGGCGTCCCACGCCTTGGCGAGCACCTCCTTGGCCGCGTCCTGGCGGGTCCTGCCCGCCTTCTCGAGGCTGGCGATGAATTCCTGGTCCCGCGCCGAGAGTTTCCTCGGCTTGGCTGCCGTGCTGCCGTACATCGGAATCTCGCTCGGCGGCAGCTGGGCCTGCGCCTGCGTAGTGAAGAGGTACAGCAGCAACACGCCGGAAAAATTGCGGAAGAAGAATCTCATGTCGCCATCCCTCTCTGGTTGCGGCCTTTCTATTCGTGCAGCAGCCGTTCGGATCGGAGTATAGGCGCGATTGCGTCGAACCCGTCCACCTGGAAGGCGTTCATGCCAGCCTTGCGCGCCGCCTCGACATTCGGGGCCAGGTCGTCGAAAAACCACACTTCGCCCGGCGGCACGGCCAGCTTCGCGAGCGCGTATTCGAACGCCTCCGGGTCCGGCTTCACGTGCCCGATCTCGTGCGAGAGGAAGCTCGAATCGAAGAGCGCGTGCAGCTCGGGAAAGCGCGCCCAGTGGATGGCGTTGGTGTTGCTGAGACAGGCAAGGTGGTGCCGCGATTTCAGCCGGGCCAGCAGCGCCTCGGCGCCGTCGAAGAGCCCGCGCGGCCAGGTCGCGAATTCGCCGATGAAGGTCGCCGGGTCGAGCGCAATCTCCCATTCGCCGACGAAGTCCGCAGCGAATTCCTGCGCGCTCGACTCACCGCGCTCGAATCGCCTGACCACCGGAGAATCGAGCCACTTGCGCCACATCTCCTGCACTTCGAGCGGGCGCGGCAGCATCGCGGTGAGCGCCTGGCGGCCGTTGTTCTCGATGAGAACGCCGCCGAGGTCGAAGAGGATTACCTTGCCGTTGAGCATGCCCGAATGGTCATGCCCTCAGAGGCCGGCGTCTGGTTGGATCGCGGCCTTTTACCAACCTGATCTCCACGCGGCAACCAACAGCACTCGCGTACTTGTGCAACGTGGCGAGGGACGGGAGGTGCTTGCCCGAGCCCGACTCGAGCCGCGCAATGGCAGATTGAGTCGTTCCGATGCGACGCGCGATGTCAGCCTGGGTCAGACCTGCGGCCTTCCTCGCCGCCAGGACCTGGTCGAGGAACGCGAACTCGGGTTTGAGCCGCTCATATTCAGCTTTGACATCCGGCCGGGCAAGTGCGCGCGCCCTGAGAGTGCGGTGACTAAGCATTTTTCAATTCCTTCATTCTGCGCCTGGCAATTTCGAGTTCCTTCGGCGGTGTCTTTTGGGTCTTCTTCACAAACTGATGCAGCATCACGATGCGCTGACCGGTTCGCACAAAGAAAAACACCCTTGAGATTCCCTCGGTGGCCTTGAGTCTCAATTCAAACAGCCCTTTGTTCATGGCGCGGGTATGCGGCGCGCCGAGGTTCGGGCCGAAACCAATCATGCGGTCGGTAAGATGGATGTATCGAGCAAGCAGCCCGGAGGGCAACGCGAGAATCTCGCTTTGCACAGCGCCGCTGAAGTACTCGATCTTCCAATCCACGCTCGAACTATAGCATGGCTGCTATACCGCCAGGGAACTGCCCGGAAAGCCGGTCGTCTGCATAAATTTCAAACAATTGGTTCCGCGGATTGTTTCTCAGTGCGACTTCCAAGGCAATTTCGATACCATATCAAGAATATTCTTCTCTCCACCCGGGCGGCGGCGACCGGCGAAGGAGACTCCGGCGGTATATAATTTCGCATGGAAGCCGAACGCATCAACCAGCTCGCCTCATTGCTCTCCGACCTCGAAGCGCGGTCCGCGGAGTTGCGGAGGTATCTTTGACTTCGAAGCAAAGCGCCAGCGCCTCGAAGAAGTAGCCCGCCAGCTCGAAGACCCCGCGGTCTGGAACGACCAGAAGCGCGCGCAGGAGCTCGGCCGCTAAAAAAAATCGCTCGACACGATCGTCGGCGGGCTCGAATCGATCTCGACCGGCCTGGCCGACTCGCGCGAGCTTTTCGACCTCTCGCGCGAGGAGGACGACGACGCAACGCTTGCCAGCATCGCCTCGGACGTGAAGTCGATCGAGCAGCAAGTCTCCCGGCTCGAGTTCCAGCGCATGTTCAACAATCCCCTCGACCCGGCCAACTGCTTCATCGACATCCAGGCCGGCTCCGGCGGCACCGAGGCGCAGGACTGGGCCTCGATGCTCGAGCGCATGTACCTGCGGTTCTGCGAGAAGCGCGGCTATAACGTCGAGATCCTCGAGCAGTCCGACGGCGAAGTCGCGGGCATCAAGGGCGCGACGATCAAGGTCGGCGGCGACTACGCTTACGGCACGCTGCGCACCGAGTCGGGCATCCACCGGCTGGTGCGCAAGTCGCCTTTCGACTCCAACGCGCGGCGGCATACCTCGTTCGCCAGCGTCTTCATCTACCCCGAGGTCGACGACTCGATCGAGGTCGAGATCAACCCGGCCGACCTGCGCATCGACACTTATCGCGCCTCCGGTGCCGGCGGGCAGCACATCAACAAGACCGACTCGGCCGTGCGCATCACGCACCTGCCGACCAACATCGACGTGCAGTGCCAGAGCGACCGCTCCCAGCACCCCAACCGCGCCGAGGCGATGGCGCTGCTCAAGTCCAGGCTCTACGAGTTGGAGCTGAGAAAGCGCCAGGCCGAGCAGGACAAGCTCGAGGATTCCAAGACCGACATCGGCTGGGGCCACCAGATCCGCTCGTACGTGCTCGACCAGTCCCGCATCAAGGACCTGCGCACGAACGTGGAGATAGGCAATACCCAGGCCGTGCTCGATGGCGACCTGGACGATTTCATCACCGCGAGCCTGAAGCAGGGAGTGTGAAATGAGCGAACAAAAACAGGGTGCGCAGCCCGAGCCTCAGGACGAAAACAAGATCATCGCCGAGCGGCGCGAGAAGCTCGCAAAGCTGCGCGAAGCAGGCGGGGCTTTCCCGAACGATTTCCGCCGCGTGCATTCGATGGGCGCGCTGGCCGCGGAATTCGGCGCCCTCGACAAGCCGGCGCTCGAAGAAAAAAAGATCCCGGCCACGATCGCCGGCCGCATGGTGCTCAAGCGCGTCATGGGCAAGGCGAGCTTCGCCACGCTGCAGGACGGCTCGCAGAGCCCGCAGGGCGGGACCAATCGCATCCAGATCTACGTGACCAACGACCTCACCGGCGAGGCGGCGCACGAGGCTTTCAAGCACTGGG
>JANMDK010000277.1:0-7052 GCA_031376265.1 Pseudomonadota bacterium | reverse complement strand
ACCAGGTTGATGCTTTTCTTGTTGCGCAATTCCCCCGAAGGCAGCTTCAGGCTGCCAAGCGGAATCTGCGCGATGAACCGCGGGTTGAACGGGTCGCCCACGTCGAATGCGCTGCAAACGGTCTGGCCCGCGTTCGGGGTGCCGGGGAGCTCGTCCTGCTCGTGCGCCACATAGAGGAGGTCATTGGCGGGATTGGTCCAAAGGCCGTGAGACTCGCGCCCCCGGGTGAAAAACATCCCCGCCACCTTGCGCGCCCCGGGCGCGGCGCTTCGGTCGATGATCGCGATCTGGCTGGACGCGACGCCTCCCGGGCCTGCGTCGTCGACGCGCGCAAGGCTCGCATAGACCACCTTGCCCCGTGCGTTTTGCACGAACTCCACGTGGTTTGGCCGGGCAAGATTTCCGAGCGGCACCGCGTCCAGCAGGTCGAAGGGCTGGCGCGTGGAGCGCGCCGATACGGCGTCGGCCAGCTTGTGCGAAAACCATACTTCCGCGCCGTCGGGGCTGGTCTTGAGGAAAGGGGTGAACCCGGGTTTGTCCTGGGCTGCAATGTCGAGGGTGGTGATCCGCTCGGGGCGCGAAAACCCGGAACCATCCGGATTGACGCGGAACACGTCGACTTTCGAAACCTTCTGGCTGGCCACAAACGCCGTCTCGCCCCTGGCGTCGAACCAGACCTGTGCCGGGCCGTTGAGCGTCGGCAGATAGCGCAGCACGGCGCCCGCATCGACGCCACCGGCCTGCTTCATGGCGCGCTCGACATCGAGGATGGCGATTCGGTCCTCGCCGCGTAACGTCACCCAGAGTTCCCTGCCGTTGCGGGTGAACGTGGGCTCGTGCGGTTCGCGCCCGAGAAGGATCCCGCTGGACAGGCGCTCAGCATTGCCGCCGGCCGCGGCGGCGGAATTGGGCGTGTTGCCGACGACGCGCCGGTTGACCGCGTCGATGAGATAGATGTTGCTCGACCCGCGCCCGCTGGTGGCGAGCAGCCGCCCGTCCGGGGAAGGCACGGCGCCATGCGCGTCGATGCAGCCGTGGTACAGCGGCTTGTGGATCATGGCCGCATGCGTCGGGATCACGCCGCCGGTCACGAACCGGAACGGCGGACGCGGATCCTCGTCGAAACTCGTCAGGTTGATGGTCGACTCCACCGTGTTCGAGCGGGGGTCGATGACAACCAGGGTATTGGAATCCTCGTTGGTGATGAACACCCGGTCCGCCGCTTCGATCGAGCCGGCGGCTTGCGCCCGCGCCGGCTGCGTGCCGGCGAGTCCCGCCGTCGCGGCGATCGCCAGAGTGGCCTTGACGAAATCCCTGCGCTGTTCGTTCATTTTGTTCCTCGCTCTCGTTTACCTACCGGAATCGGTTTCGCCAGCACCCGTTGGCGATAAACGTGTAAATCGGATATACGATCATCCAAACGGGGCGGCGGCGCCCACTACTTCTTCGCCGGCGCCTCGGGCTTCGGCGGCTCGGCCGATGGAATCCTGCAGCCGGCGTAGTTGACGGTCGGCCCGTCGACGAGGCTGGTTTCCTCGGCCACGGTCAGCAATGCCTTGCCGTTGCCGTACTTGGCCGTTTCGTTCAGCACGCGATCGAGCCTGAACTCGCGCTCCGGCAGGATGACCCAGGCCGCGGCGCCGTTGTCCAGGTAACGCAGGTAGAAGCGCTTGCCGCCGGCGCACTGGTAGGTAACCGAGTTGGGCGGCACCCGCGAGCGCTCCACCTGCTTGTCTCCCATGAAAGGGATGAGGTTGGTGCTGCCGCAGCCTGCGGCAGCGAGCGAGAAAGCGGCCAGCGCCGCTTGCGCGGCAATGCTAAGTTTGGGGTTCATTGTTTCCGGGGGAGGTCATGAGGAGGGGGAGCCCCCCTCTTCTCGTCTAGTGTAAGCCGGCAAGCACGCGCAGGTGCTGGACCGCGCTTCGGCCGAGGGCGGAGAGCTCATAGCCGCCCTCGAGCATCGAGACGATCCTGCCTCTGGTGTGCTTGTCGGTGGCCGACTTGACCTGCTGGGTGACCCAGGCGTAGTCGGCGTCGGTGAAAGCGAGCATCGCCATGTCGTCGTCGGCATGCGCATCGAATCCGGCCGAAAAGATGACGAGTTGTGGAGCGTACTTGTCGAGCGCAGGCAGCCAGTCTCGCGTTACGGCTTCGCGGAATGCCTTGCTTCCCGAGCCCGCCGGCAGTGGGATGTTGATCATGTTGTCCGCGCCCGGCTCGGTACCGCTGTACGGGTAGAACGGGTGCTGGAAGGTCGAGGCCATGAGCACGTTTGGATCGCCGGTGAAAATGTCTTCCGTCCCGTTGCCATGGTGCACGTCGAAATCGATGATTGCGACTCGCTCGAGCCTGTGGGTATGGATCGCGTGGCGCGCGGCGATCGCCACGTTGTTGAAGATGCAGAAGCCCATCGGGCGGGTGCGCGTCGCATGGTGGCCCGGAGGACGCACACTGCAGAACGCATTCTCGACCTCGCCCTTGAGCACGAGGTCGGTGGCCAGCACGCCTGCGCCGGCCGCATGCAGGGCGGCATTGAGGCTGTGGGGATTCATCGCCGTATCCGGGTCGAGATGCACGGTGCCGGATTTCGGCGAAGCGTCGCGGATTGCCCGCACATACGCCGCCGGGTGGACCCGCGCGATCTGCTCGTCCGTTGCCTGAGGCGCCTCGTATCGGGCGAGGTGCTCGCCGATGCGCGAGGTGATCAGGTGGTCCTCGATCGCCGCCAGGCGGGCCGGGCACTCCGGATGGTGCGCACCCATATCGTGCCTGGTGCAGTCGGCATGCGTGATGAAGGCCGTGGTCATTGCGAAGAAACGTGAATTTGTTTGCGAATCATAGCGTAATCCGATCGTCCGACGGCCCGGCGCCTAGCCGCGCCGCACCATGAGACCTTACAATCGCGGCATGCTGCTAAAACCAAAATTCCAGACGAGCTCGCCGGTCCAGCGCGTGATCGACGCTGCCGGCCAGATCATCCTCGGCAAGGAACCGCAAATCCGCCTTGCGCTTGCCTGCGTGCTCGCGCGCGGCCATTTGCTCATCGAGGACCTGCCGGGCGTCGGCAAGACGACGCTTGCGCACGTGCTTGCCCGCTCGCTCGGACTGGACTTCCACCGCATCCAGTTCACCAGCGACATGCTGCCGGCCGACATCATCGGCGTGTCGGTCTACGAGCGCGACAGCGGCGCCTTCAAGTTCCACCCGGGCCCGATCTTCGCGCAGGTGATCCTCGCAGACGAAGTCAACCGCGCCACGCCCAAGACGCAGAGCGCGCTGCTCGAGGCGATGGAAGAGCACCAGGTCACGGCCGAAGGCGAGACGCGCCGGCTGCCGGAGCCTTTCTTCGTGATCGCGACGCAGAACCCGTCCGAGCAGGTCGGCACCTTCCCGCTGCCGGAATCGCAGCTCGACCGCTTCCTCATGCGCATCGAGCTCGGCTACCCCGGGCGCGATGCGGAACGCGCGTTGCTGTCTGGCGCGGACAGGCGCGACTTGCTCGCGGTGCTCGAGCCCTCGCTCACCCCAGCGGGGCTTGTGACACTGCAGGAGGAAGCCGCCCGCGTGCATGTGGCGCCCGCGCTGCTCGATTACGTGCAGGCGATCGTCGAATACACGCGACGCTCGGCCAATTACGTTTCGGGGTTGTCGCCGCGCGCTGCGCTCGCCCTGGTGCATTCGGCGCGCGCATGGGCTTACGTCGAAGGCCGCGACAAGGTCATCCCGGAAGACGTGCAGGCCATCCTGCCCGGCGTTGCGGCCCACCGCCTGCGCCCGGCACACGACGCTACGCGCCGCGTCGACATCGCGGCGCAGCTGCTGGCCGCAGTCCCGATTCCTTGAGCTAGGCGGGAAAGATCCCGGCAATCGCCGCCTGGATCGACTCGGCCGCCGCCTTCGGGTCGGCCGCATCGCGCACCGGACGCCCTACCACGATGTAGTCCGCGCCGTTGGCAAAAGCCTCGGCCACGTCCACCGTGCGCTTCTGGTCGTCCGCGGGCTTGCCGCCGGTCGAGACCGGGCGGATGCCCGGCGTGACGACCGTCAGCCGGTTGCCGAAAGCCGCCTTGATCTGCGGCGCCTCGAGGCCCGAGGAGATCACGCCGTCGCACCCGCACTCGGCCGCGCCGCGGGCACGCGACAGCACCAGCTGTCCGACGTCGGCGTTCGCGCCCATCTCCGCGAGGTCGCGCTTGTCGAAGCTGGTGAGCACGGTCACCGCGAGGATTCGCACGCCGCTGTTTGCCGAGACCGCGGCTTCCATCACCGAGCGATGGCCATGCACCGTGACGAAGGTTGCGCCGCTGCCTTTGAGGTTCATGACCGCACGTTTCACCGTCTCCGGGATGTCGTAGAACTTGAGGTCGGCGAAGACTTTCTTGTCGCGCGCCGCAAGCCAGGCGAGCAGCTCGAAATAGCCGCCCGAGGTAAAGAGCTCCAGGCCGATCTTGTAGAAGCGCACCGAATCGCCGAGCTTCTCCACCAACGCCCGGGCATCGGCCGCAGTCGGCACGTCGAGGGCGACGATCAGGCGCTCGCGGCGATCGATAGCCGATGTTCTATCGGTGGCGGTGGCTGGGGCGGCGTTCATCGGGCGGTCTCCTGGCAGGGGTGGGGGCGCGGCGGCGAGCGCGATTGTGCCCGAATTCGTGCCCCGATTCGCGACCGGATAAGAGTGGTCGTACTGCGGCAGGATCGCCGTGATCGTCGCGCCGACCACGACGACGACCCATGAAATATAGATCCACAAAAGGAAGATCGGGATGATCGCGAACGCCCCATAGATTTGCGTATAGGTCGGGAAATGCTGGATGTACATCGCGAAGCCGAGCTTGGCGAGTTCGAAAGCCAGCGCGGCCATCAGCCCGCCGGCGATCGAATGCCGAAGCGCCACCTGCCGGTTCGGCAGCAGGTAGTACATGAGCGTGAAGGCGACGCAGGTGAACACATACGGGATCAACCGCAGCATGCTCACGGACACCCAGTGCGGCTGGCCGAGATACCCGAGCGATTGCCCTACGAGCCATGAAGTGGTCGAGACGCTCGCGCCGACGAGCACCGGCAGCACCGCCAGCGCGCCGAGGTAGAGAAAAATCCGCCGCGCGACCGGGCGGCGGTGCTCGATCCTGAAGAGGCGGTTGAACGTCTCGTCGATGCTCAGCATCAGGCTGAGCGAAGTCACGCCGAGGAAGACGAGCCCGATCGCGGTAAGCCGCCCCGCATTACCGGTAAATTCGGTCAGCTGCTCGCGCACCGCCCGGCGCGTGCCCGAATCCGGCAGGAAGGTCCGGAAGACGAAGTTCTGCATCACTTCAGTCCACTGCTCGAACACCGGGAAGGCGCTCGCTACGGAGAGCACGACCGCGAAGAGGGGCACCAGTGAAAGCAGCGTGGTGAACGTGAGGCCGGCGGCAACCTGAAAACAACGGTCCTCGTCGACGCGGCGAGCGAGCGCCGCGCAGAGCCCAATGATTGCGCGCACCGCGCCCGGAGCGGACCGCAGCTTCATATTTTGCTCGGAGGCGCTCGGCATGGTCGCCCTATAATACCGTCCCCTCGCGCCGCCCCTCTCCCTCGTTCGATGCCGTCCACCGATATTCTCGTGCTCTATTACTCGCAAGGCGGCTCGGTGCAGCGCATGGCGGAGATGATTGCCGACGGCATCGAGCGCGTTGCCGGCGCCAGCGCGAGGCTGCGCACAGTGCCCAAGGTTGCGGCGACCACCACGCTTGCCGCGCCGGAGATTCCCGGAGCCGGCGCGCCTTACTGCGAGTTGAAGGATCTCGAGGAGTGCATCGGGCTTGCGCTCGGCAGCCCCACGCGATTCGGCAACATGGCCGCGCCGATGAAGCATTTTCTCGACGGGACGTCCGGGCTGTGGCTTTCGGGCGCCCTCGCCGGCAAGCCCGCGAGCGTGTTCACCTCGACGGCGAGCCTGCATGGCGGGCAGGAAACGACCCTGGTGTCGATGATGCTGCCGCTCCTCCACCACGGCATGCTGATCGTCGGCTTGCCCTATACCGAGCCGCTCTTGTCCTCGACCCGGAGCGGCGGGACGCCGTACGGCCCAAGCCATGTGGCCGGCGTATCCGACGACCAGCCGGTCAGCGACGCGGAGCGAACGCTGTGCATTGCGCAGGGCAAGCGCCTCGCCGAGGCTGCGCTGAAGCTGATTTGAGCTTGAACCAGACCTCAATGAACGCGGTCGTGCGCGTTGCATGGGCTGCCGCGGTCGTTACGCTGGTTGGGCTGATCTTCCTCTGCCTCGCCTGGGAACTCTGGCTCGCGCCGATCCGGCCCGGGGGCTCGCTGCTCGCGCTCAAGACGCTGCCGCTGCTGATCCCGCTCTTTGGCGTGCTGCGCGGCAAACGCTACACCTTCCAGTGGTCGAGCATGTTCATCCTGCTCTACTTCACCGAAGGCGTGATGCGCGGCTGGGCGGACACGGGGCTCGCGCAGCGGCTGGCGCTGGCGGAAACCGCGCTAAGCGTCGTGTTCTTCGTGGCGGTCGTGGCGTATTCGCGCTACACGCGCGCACCGGCCTGACTCAGCCGGCGCGCTCCAGCAGCCGCTTGGCGGCCGCGTAGATCGGCACTTCGATGAGCGCGCCGTCCACGAGCGCGCGCTCCTTGCCCGCGGCGCGGGCTTTCTCGAACGCTTCGACGATGCGTCGCGCGCGGGCGATTTCACTCTTCTGCGGCGTAAATACGCGGTTGATCGCGGCGGCATGCGCCGGGCTGACGAGACTCTTGGCGCGATATCCCAGCTGCTTGGCGACCAGCGCGTCGGCGCGCGCGCCGCGCGCATCGCTGAAGGTATACGGGCAATCGATCGCCTCCACGCCCGCCGCGCGGCATTCGACGAGGAACCGCGAGCGCACGTACGCGAGTTCTGCGCCGCCGCGGCTGCGCTCGGTGCCGAGGTCGGCCACCATGTCCTCGCTGGCCACCAGTAGCGCAGTGATTCGCGGGCTGGAACGCGCGATGTCGAAGGTGCGCATGAGACCCGCGGCGGTTTCCACATTCGGCACGAGCTCGGTTGAATTTGCCGGG
>JANMDK010000258.1:0-7536 GCA_031376265.1 Pseudomonadota bacterium | reverse complement strand
CAAACAGCGGGATCCGGAAAAGATCCACTGAAAGGATCGGCGCGGATTGCCCGCTCTCACGCCGCAGAAGGACGTACCCGGCAACGATCCCCAACACCAACGCCAGCACGACCCACGGCCAACTGACCCGGGTGATGCCAGCAACGCCCATCAGGACAAGACCGAAAGTTGCGGCACACAACACCGCCGAAAAAATATCGAACGGCCTGATGTTGCGCTCCGTCTGCGGGAGACCGCGCGAGGCAACGGCGAACGTAAGCAAGGCCGCCGGCACCATCACCCAGAACAGCCACGGCCAGTCCGCCACCGCCAGCACCGCCGAAGTGGCGGTCGGCCCGGCCGAGAACGCGACCCCGACCACCAGTGCGTAGAACCCGAGGCCCTTGCCCAATTGCTGCGGCGGATAGACCGCCCGGATCAGCGCGGGCGCCGTCGCCGAAACGGCCGCCGCGCCGAAACCGATGACCGCCCGCCCGGCCATGAGGAACGGCAGCGAAGAAGACGCGCCGCACATCAACGCCCCAAGCGCAAAGACCAACAACCCCGAAAGGAAAATGCGGCGATGCCCGAAAATCTCGCCGAGCGCCGCCAGCGGGAGCAGCGCCGCGATCACGCAGACGAAGTAGACGTTGACGATCCAGATCGTGCTTGCGGCGCCTGCGCCAATCCCCGAGGCAATCGCCGGCAGGGCAGTGCTGGTGAGCGAGATGTCTAGCGTCACGATCGCGACGCCGAGCTGCACTGGGAGCACCGCCGCCCAGTTCGTCTTGCCCACTAGGTCTTGCTCACTACGTCGGAACCTTGATCCCGTCGTAGAGCCAAGCCATCGCCTGCCCCGGCGGCCCGACCGAAGGCTCCGCCAGCCAGGCATTGCGCAACTCCCGCAACACCCCGGCCGCATGAAACACATCGCCATAAAACCGCGCCGTGGTCTGCACCCGCCCGGTCCGTAGGTATCTCTCATCCTGGTAGCGCTTGAAAGCCACCTCGATTTCCCCGCCCGAAAGCTTCAGGCACTCAGCCAGCACCACCCCATCCTCGGTGGCCATGTTGGCGCCCTGCGCGAGGTACTGAAGCATCGGGTGCGCAGCATCGCCGAGCAGAGTCACGCGCCCGTTCGACCACTCGCGTATCGGTTCCCGGTCGCAAAGCACCCACATCTTCCACGACTCGATCTTGGCGAGCAGCGCCAGGACCTCCGGCCGCTCGCCGGAAAATTTGCGGTTCAGCTCCTCGGTATCGCCGAACGTGTCCCAGCCCTCGTCGTACTTGTCGCTGTGGAAAACCGCGACGAGGTTGTAGAGCTCGCCGCGCCGCAGCGGGTAGTGCACGAGATGCGTCTTGGGGCCGGCCCACAACACAACGTTGTTCTGCCAGAGCCCATCAGGCACCTCCTCGCGCTTGAGCACCGCGCGGTAAGCGATGTGACCGGAGACGCGAGGCTTGCCATCACCAAGCATCTGCTCGCGCACCCGCGACCAGAGCCCGTCGCAGCCGATCAGCGCGCAGCCCTCGACTTTCTCGCCGTCCTCCATGTGCAGCACGACACTGCCGCCCTTGTCTTCGTAGCGCATGGCTTTCCGGGAAACGGACAACTCGATATTTTTTTCCGCCTTGCACGCATCCAGGTACACGCGATGCATGTCGCCGCGATGGATCACCGCATACGGATAACCGCCGAATCGCGCGCTGAACGCCTTGCTGCCGATCGGCACCCGCGTGATCTCTTCGCCGGTGATCGCGTCCATCATTACCAAATTCTCGGGAAAAGCAGCGAGCCCCTTGATCGCATCCGTGAGCCCAAGGTGCTCGAACATGCGGAACACATTGGGGCCGAGCTGGATGCCGGCGCCGATCTCCTTGAACTCGGCAGACTGCTCCAGCACGCGCACTGGAAAGCCCCGGCGCGAAAGCGCGAGCGCCGCGGCAAGGCCGCCGATGCCGCCGCCAGCAACAAGGAAAGGCTTCGCGCTCATTGGTTCTTCGCCAGCAGGTCCGGCCCGATCTCCGCAATCGTCGCCGTGCCGCAGAGCTGCATGTTCCGGTGCAGCTCGTCCGAAAGTATTTCCAGCGCCCGCTTCGCACCAGGCTCACCACCCGCAGAAGCGCCATACAGCGTCGGCCGTCCGGCGCAAACCGCCTGCGCCCCAAGCGCCCGAGCCTTGATCATGTCGATCCCGCGCCGCACGCCGCCGTCGAGGATCACCGGCACCTTCGAACCCACCGCACCGACAATCGTGGGCAGCGTATCGAGCGTCGCCATGGCCGCATCGAGCTGCCGCCCGCCATGGTTCGAGATCCAGATGCAGTCCGCCCCCAACCCCACGATGCGCTCGGCATCGTCTGCGCGCGCCACGCCCTTGACCACGAGCTTGCCTTTCCACAGGTCGCGAAGGCGCTTGAGGCCGTCGTAGTCGAATCCCGCATCGAGGTTCTGCCCGACGGCGGACGAAAGCGTCGTCAGCGAATCCGCCTTGCGGTTCACGAAGCCCTTGAGGTTCTCCAGCGTCGGCAGCCCGCCATTGGCGAGGATCCCCAGCATCCACTGTGGCTTGCAAACCACGTCGAGAACCTGGCTCGGACGAGGGCGGTAAGGCTGGACGAAGCGGTTGTACATGTCGCGCTCGCGCTTGCCGCCGACCGGCAGGTCCACGGTCACGACGAGCGCCTCGTAGCCGGCCACCCGAGCTCGCTCGACCAGCTTGTCGGTGAAGTCCTGGTCGTAAAGGATGTAGAGCTGGAACCAGCGGCGCCCATCACCGTTGGCCTCGGCCACCGCCTCGATGGTCGCGGTCGAGGTGGTCGAAAGCGTATAGGGCACGCCGTAGTGCGCCGCGGCTCGGGCAATCGCCAAATCCGCCCCCGGCCAGCCGATGCCGATGCCGCCGGTGGGGGCGATGATCAAGGGCAGCTTCGACGGCCCGCCGAGGATCTCGCAGGATAGGTCGATCTTCTTCACGTTGCGCAGCACGCGGGGCGCAAGGCGCACGCGCTCGTACGCGGCGCGGTTGTCGCGCAAGGCCACCTCGTCCTCCGCGCCACCGTCGAAGAAATCGAAGATCGCCCGGGGCAGGCGCCGACGGGCGCATTCGCGCAGGTCGCCGATGTTTACCGCTTCCGAAAAATGAGGCATGGCGCGGATTGTACGATCCAGCCCTTGCCACCGGGCCTCCCTCGCGCATAATTGCGTCCTTCCAAGGAGACAAAAAACCATGAAGAAAACGCCGGCCCTGTTGGCCGCATTGATGACCTCTGCCCTCGCCGCGGCTTTCACCGCCCCGGCGGCGCTGGCCCAGGCCTTCCCGAACAAGGCGATCCGCCTGATCTGCCCCTTCCCGCCGGCCGGCGCGGTCGACATCGCCTCTCGCGCGACGGCCAACGAACTGCAGAAGCTCCTCGGCCAGCCGGTCACGGTCGAGAACCGCCCCGGCGCCGGCGGCAACCTCGGCGGCGAAGTCGCGGCCAAGTCGGCGCCCGACGGCTACACGCTCTTCATGAACACCAGCGGCATCCACGCGATCAACCCGGTGCTGTATTCCAAGATGGGCTTCGACCCGGCCAAGGACCTGATCCCGGTCGTGCCCCTGGTGGCGCTGAACAACGTGCTCGTCGCCAACCCCGGGTTCAAGCTGAGTTCGGTCAAGGACCTCATCTCGCAGGCCAAGGCGGCACCCGGCAAGATCACCTATGCCTCCAGCGGCAGCGGCACCTCGATCCACATGTCCGGCGAGCTCTTCAAGTTCATGACCGGCATCGACTTGCTGCATATCCCCTACAAAGGCAGCGCGCCCGCGGTCACCGACCTCATCGGCGGGCAGGTCAACGTGATGTTCGACAACATCCCCTCCTCCTTGCCGCATATCAAATCGGGCAAGCTGCGCGCCATCGCCACGACCGGCGCCAAGCGCGACCCGGCGCTGCCGGACCTGCCGACGATCGCCGAATCCGGCGTCCCCGGCTACGAGGCCGGCGTCTGGTTCGGCATTTCGGTGCCGGCCGGCACGCCGCGCGAAATCGTCATGAAGCTCAATGCCGAGAGCGTCAAGGCCACGCAGACGCCCGATTTCCAGAAGCGCATGAAAGACCTCGGCTACCTCATCATCCCCGGCACACCGGAGCAGATGGGCGAGATGCTCAAGATGGAGGTCGCGCGCTGGACCCCGGTGGTCAAGGCCTCCGGCGCAAAGGCCGACTGACCATGCAGACCGCGTTCATCGGAGTAGGCATCATGGGCGTGCGTCAGGCCGCGAACGTGCTGGCCGGCGGCTACGGGTTAACCGTGTATTCGCGCTCGCCGGACAAGGCCGAGCCGCTGGTCACCAAGGGCGCGCGCCGCGCCTCGACGATTGCAGACGCCTGCAAGAACGCGGAGGCGGTGATTACGATGGTGAGCGCGCCGCCGGACGTCGAGGAAGTCTATTTCGGCAAGGGCGGCGTGATCGAATCGGCCAAGGCCGGCGCGCTGCTGGTCGACATGACCACCTCGAGCCCGAAGCTCGCGGAGCGCATTTACAAGGCGGCCAGGGAGAAAGGATTGCGTGCCCTCGATGCGCCGGTCACCGGCGGCGAGCAGGGCGCGGCGGAAGGCACGCTCACGATCATGTGCGGCGGCGACAAGGCGGACTTCGAGGCCGCGCAGCCGTTGCTCGGCAAGATGGGCAAGACCATCGTCTATTTCGGCGCCGCGGGCCAAGGCCAGCGCGCCAAGCTCGTCAATCAGGTGATCGTCTCGCAGAATGTGCTGGCCGCGATCGAAGGGTTGTTCTTCTCGCGCAAGGCCGGGCTCGACGGCGAGCTGATGCTCTCCACGCTGCAGACCGGCACCGCCGACTCGAAAGCGCTGCGCATCCAGGCGGCCAAGGCTTTCCGCGGCGATTTCACCGCGGGCTTCTACCCGAAGCACCTCGTCAAGGACATCACGCTGGCGATGGAAGAAGCGGACGCATTAGGCATTGATTTGCGCGGGCTCAAGACCGTGCGCGCGCGCTGGCTCGAGCTGCTCTACAAATACCCGGAAGCGAAGTCCATCCAGGACCTCGCCCGGCTCTACATGTAACGTCCCAGGACTGCGGCCATGACCGATACGAAAACAGTAAAGACAAACGGGGTCGACACCGCCTATCGCTTCGACGGGCCGGAGGGTGGAAGAGTCGTCCTCATGAGCAACAGCCTCATGTCGAACCACCGCATGTGGGACTGGACGATTCCGGCGCTGACCGACAAGTACCGCGTGCTGCGTTATGACATGCGCGGCCACGGCGCCTCCGGCACTACCCCGCCGCCTTACAACATGCCGCAGCTTGCCGATGACGCAGTCGCGCTGCTCGATGCGCTGGGTCTGAAGAAAGTGCACTTCGTCGGCCTCTCGATGGGCGGCATGATCGGCCAGCAGCTCGGCGCGCGCTACGGCGACCGGGTTCACTCGCTCAGCCTGTGCAACACCGCGAGCGAGATGGCGCCGCGAAGCCTATGGGACGACCGCCTTGCCATGGCGAAGGAAAAAGGCATCCCCGCGATGGTCGAGCCGACTTTGCAGCGCTGGTTCACCCCGGCTTTCCTCGCAAAAGCCCCGCAGGACATCGGCAAGATCAAGGAAATGATCGCCGGCACCGGCCTCGAGGGCTACACCGGTTGCGCCAGCGCGGTGCGCGACATGGCGCAGAGCACGATGCTGCTCAAGATCAGGACGCCGACGATGATCATCGCCGGCAAGCAGGACCCGGCGACCACCGTGGACCATGCAACCGTGCTCAACCGCCTCATCGACGGCTCGAAGCTCGTGGTGATCGACCAGGCGGCGCATCTTTCGAACATCGAGCAGCCGGCCACCTTCAACCGCGCGGTCAGGGATTTCATCGATTCCGTGGACAAGACGCTGTGAAAACCTTCGCCCGCCTTTCGGCGCTAGCGCTTGTTGCGCTCGCGTTCGCCGCGCCCTCGCTCGCACAGGACTACCCCACCAAGCCGATCCGCTTCGTCGTGCCGCTCACGCCGGGCTCGGGCGCCGACATCGCCGGCCGCATCATCGGCAAGCACATGACCGACGCCTGGAAGCAGCCGGTGGTGGTCGAGAACCGGCCCGGCGCCGGCGGCATCATCGGCACGCAGGCCGTGGTCAAGGCCGATCCCGACGGCTATACGCTGCTCGTACAGTCGTCCTCGCATTCGGCCAACCCGGCGATCTACAAGAGCCTGCCGTACGACCCGCAAAAAGACCTCGTCGACGTGGCGATCCTCGGCATGACGCCGTACGTCATGGTCACTTCGCCGACCGGCCCGTACAAGAACCTCAAGGCGCTCATCGACGCGGCCAAGGCCAAGCCCGGCGACATCCCTTTCGCCTCGGCGGGCATCGGCACCTCGACGCACCTCGCAGCCGAGTACGTCGTCGACCTCGCGGGCGTCAAGATGCTGCATATCCCCTTCAAGGGCTCGCCGGACGCGATCCAGGACACGCTCGCCGGGCGCACCGCGTTCTACATGGCACCGATCAACGCCGCGGTGAACCTGGTCAGGGAAGGCAAGCTCACCGCGCTTGGCGTCTCGACCAAGGGCCGCGCCGACGTGCTGCCCTCGGTGGTGCCGCTTTCCGAGCAGGGCCTCGCCGGCTACAACCTGACGCTCTGGTTCGGCATGTGGGCCCCCGCGGGCACGCCGCCCGCCGTGGTGCAGAAGCTGAACGCGCAGGTGAACGCCATCGTGCAGCTGCCCGAAGTCAAAGACCAGTTCGCCAAGCTCGGCATCCTGCCGGCGCCGATGAAGCCCGACGAGTTCGCCCGCTTCGTGCGCGACGAGACCGGCGTCTACCGCCGCATCGTCACGCAGGCGAACATCCCCCCGCAATAATTTCCCGCATTCATCCCGCATTCATCCCGCATTCATCCTAGAGACAGACTTCAAATGGCTTCCGTACAAAAAATCACCGGCGTGCTTTCGCCGGTCGTCACCCCTTTCCGCAAAGACCTCTCGCCGGACACCGACCGCTTCGTGCGCCATTGCAAGTGGCTCCTGAGCCACGGCTGCTCGGGCCTCGCGATCTTCGGCACCAACAGCGAGGCCAATTCGCTGTCGGTCGATGAAAAGCTCGAGCTGCTCGACGCGCTGGTCAAGGGCGGCGTGTCGCCGGCCCAGCTCATGCCCGGCACCGGCGCCTGCGCGCTCACCGACTCGGTCAAGCTCACGCACGCCGCGGTCAAGCTCGGCTGCGGCGGCGTGCTCATGCTGCCGCCGTTCTATTACAAGGGCGTGTCCGACGAAGGCCTGTTCCGGAATTTTTCCGAGATCATCGAGCGCGTCGGCGACGAGCGCCTGCGCCTGTACCTGTATCACATCCCCCCGGTGTCGAATGTGGCGATCTCGCTCGATTTGATCGACCGGCTGCTCTCGCGCTACCCGGGCATCGTCGCCGGCGCGAAGGAATCCTCGGGCGACTGGCCCAATACCAAGGCGATGCTGGATCGGTTCAAGGAGCGCAGCTTCGACGTGTTTCCCGGCAGCGAAGTGTTTCTGCTCGACGGCCTGCGCGCCGGCGGCAAG
>JANMDK010000214.1:0-12114 GCA_031376265.1 Pseudomonadota bacterium | reverse complement strand
CCGACGAGTGGCAGGCGATTGCCCTTGGCTACACCTCGGGCACGACCGGCAATCCCAAGGGCGTCGTGACCCATCACCGAGGCGCGTACCTCAATGCGATCGGCAACATCATTACGTGGGCCATGCCGCACCACGCGGTCTATCTGTGGACGCTGCCGATGTTCCATTGCAACGGCTGGTGCTTTCCGTGGACCATGGCTGCGAACGCCGGGACCAACGTGTGCCTGCGCAGGGTCGAGGCGGAACCGATCCTGGATGCGATCCGCGAGCATCAGGTCAGCCATTATTGCGGTGCGCCTATCGTGCACCAGCTGCTGATCAATGCTCCTGAGGTGTTGAAGAAAGGGATCAACCACAAAGTGAGCTGCCTGGTCGCGGGCGCGGCGCCGCCCGCCGCGATCCTCGAGGGCATGGAGGAGATGGGGTTCTCGATCACTCATGTGTACGGTCTAACCGAAGTCTACGGACCCGCAACGGTGTGCGCCAAGCACGAGGAGTGGGAAAGCCTTCCCCTGGCTGAGCAGGCGCAGCTTAACGGCCGCCAAGGCGTGCGTTACGCGGTGCAGGAAGCGGTTGCGGTAATGAATCCGGAAACCATGGAGCCTGTGCCGGCCGACGGCGAAACCATGGGCGAGATCATGTTCCGCGGCAACATCACCATGAAGGGCTACCTCAAGAATCCCGCCGCCACCAGGGAAGCGTTCGAGGGCGGCTGGTTCCATTCGGGCGATCTTGCGGTGCTGCATCCCGACGGCTACGTGAAGATCAAGGACCGCTCCAAGGACGTGATCATTTCGGGCGGCGAGAACATCTCCTCCATCGAAGTCGAGGACATCCTCTACCGCCACCCCGCCGTCATGGCCGCCGCGGTCGTTGCCCAGCCGGATCCGAAATGGGGCGAGACGCCCTGCGCATTTGTCGAGCTCAAGGCCGGCGCAACAGCGACCGAGCCCGAGATCATCGATTTCTGCCGCCAGCACATGGCGCGATTCAAGGCGCCTAAGAAAGTGGTGTTCGGCACGCTGCCGAAGACATCGACCGGCAAGATCCAGAAATTCATGCTGCGCGAGCAGGCGAAGTCCGCGTCCGCGATCGAGTAGGAGGTTTCCATGAGCGCCGTCCCTCACCCAGAGCAATCCTTCACGCAGGAAGTACTTCGGCGCGACGACAGTAATGGCGTGGCGACGCTCACGCTGAACCGCCCCGCGCAGATGAACCTGCTCACGCTCGAGATGCTCGGCGCGCTCCAATCCGCACTGGACGCAATTGCAAAGGATGCGAGCGTGCGCGTCGTGGTGCTCGCAGGCGCAGGCAAAGGCTTTTGCGCGGGTCATGACCTCAAGGAAATCCGCGGCCTCGGCGCGCCCGAAAAGGTCAGCGCACTGTTCGAAACCTGCAACCGCATGATGCTGTCGATCCAGCGCCTGCCGCAGCCGGTGATCGCGAGGGTGCACGGCGCGGCGGCGGCGGCGGGTTGCCAGCTGGTCGCGCAATGCGACCTCGCAATCGCGTCCGAGGCCGCAAAGTTCACCACGCCGGGCGTGAACTGGGGCTTCTTCTGCTCGACGCCGGGCGTCCCCATAGGCCGCAACCTGCAGCGCAAGCACGCGATGGAAATGCTGCTCACCGGCGACCTGGTCGACGCGGCCAAGGCGCTCGAATGGGGCCTGGTCAATCGCGTCGTGCCCGCAGCCGGGCTCGACGCAGCGGTTGCCGACCTGGCCGGGCGCATTGCCGCGAAGCCGCCGGGCACGATCGCCGCCGGAAAGCGCGCGTTCTACCAGCAGATGGATCTCGGCGTGGACAAAGCCTACGAGTTGGCCGGTGGCGTGATTTCGGCGAGCTTCTCCGAGGTGGAAGGGCGCCAGGGCATGGACGCCTTCATCGACAAGCGGTCGCCCCCGGCCTACTGACCAGCCGGCGCTCTTACGCATGCAGCACAGCGCCGACCTAATCACGACCATCGCGACCAGCTTCGGGCTGGCGCTCGTCATGGGCTACTTCGCCGCGCGGCTGAAAATGCCGCCGATGGCCGGGTACCTCCTTGCGGGCATCATTGTCGGCCCGGCCACGCCCGGATTCGTGGCCGACCTCGGCTTGGCCAAGCAACTGGCAGAGATCGGCGTGATGCTGCTGATGTTCGGCGTCGGCCTGCACTTCTCGCTGGACGACCTGCTCGCGGTGAAGAAGATCGCGGTCCCGGGCGCGATCATCCAGGTCGTCGTCTCGGCCGCGCTCGGCGCGACGCTCGCCTCGGTCTGGGGATGGCCCCTCGGTACCACCATCGTGTTCGGCCTTGCGCTCTCGGTGGCGAGCACGGTCGTCGTGCTGAGGTCGCTGGAGGCGAGCCACGCATTGGAATCGATGAATGGTCGCATCGCCGTCGGCTGGCTGATCGTCGAAGACCTGGTCATGGTCCTCGTGCTGGTGCTGCTGCCGCCGCTTGCGGGCGTGCTGCGCGGGGATGGCGAAAGTCCTTCCGGCAGCGCATCGGCTTCGGACCTGCTGATCGCCATTTCGATCACGCTCGGCAAGGTGTTCGCTTTCGTGCTGCTCATGGTCGTCGTCGGCAAGCGCGTGCTGCCGCGGATGCTGTGGGCGGTCGCGCAGACCGGTTCGCGCGAGCTCTTCACACTGGCGGTCATTGCGGCGGCGGTGGGCGTTGCCTATGGCTCGGCCGTGCTCTTCGATGTCTCGTTTGCACTCGGCGCGTTTTTCGCCGGCATGATGATGCGCGAATCCGAGCTGAGCCACCGCGCGGCGGAGGAGTCCCTCCCGCTGCGCGACGCGTTCGCGGTGCTGTTCTTCGTCTCGGTGGGCATGCTGTTCGATCCGCAGATCGTGATCGAGAAGCCGCTCGCGGTGCTCGCCACGACCGCGATCGTCATGGTCGGCAACCCGCTGGTCGCCGCGGCCCTGGTCCTCGCCTTCCGTTATCCGCTGAACACCGCGCTCACGGTCGGCGCGAGCCTCGCGCAGATCGGCGAGTTCTCCTTCATCCTCGCCGCGCTGGGCCTATCGCTCGGCCTGCTCCCCGCCGAGGCGCAAAGCCTGCTGGTGGCGGCCGCGCTGATCTCGATTTCGGCCAACCCGCTGCTGTTTGCGGCGACGAGGCCTGCGCTGGAGTGGATCCGCGCGCGTTCATCGCTGGCGCAGCGGCTCGAGCGTTCCGGCGACCCGCTCGGCGAGTTGCCGATGGCGACCGGCGAAAAATACCTGTCCGGCCAGGTCGTGCTCGTCGGCTGGGGGCGGGTGGGCAGGCGCATCGGCGAGGCGCTCACCGCGCAAGGCGTGCCGTTCGTGGTGGCGGAGCAAAACCGGGAACACGTCGAGCACCTGCGCGAATCGGGCATCCCCTCGGTTTCCGGGGACGCCGCGCAGCCTTTTGTGCTGATCCAGGCGCATATCGCCAAGGCCGGCATGCTGATCATTGCGACGCCGGACACGGTCTCGCATCGGCGCATGGCCGAGATCGCAAAAACGCTCAACCCGGACATCGAGATCGTCGTGCGCACCCATAGCGAGGAAGAGGCGCTGCTGCTGCGTGAGGAGAGCGTCGGCAAGGTGTTCTTCGGCGAGCAGGAACTCGCCTCGGCGATGATCCGGCATGTGCTGGCCCGCCGGGGGATCGAGGTGGACGCCAAGGCCGGCTGAACGGGCTTCCGGGGCCGCACCACGGAAGGGCGCCAATACATGGCCGGGCAGGGTTGTTTTCCCGCATCGCAACAGGCAAACTACGCGCCCGGCCGCGGGGTGTCCTCGGGCTGCAAGACAAAGAGAACATGGCTGGAGACATCATCCTCGAGACCCGGGGGCTGACGAAGGAGTTCAAGGGCTTCGTCGCCGTCAACAAGGTCGACCTCAAGGTGCGGCGCGGCACGATCCATGCATTGATCGGACCGAACGGCGCAGGCAAGACGACCTTCTTCAACCTGCTCACCAAGTTCCTGCCGCCGACCGCCGGCCAGATCCTCTACAACGGCGAGGACATCACCGCCGAGAAGCCCGCTCAGACCGCGCGCCGCGGCATCATCCGCTCGTTCCAGATCTCCGCCGTTTTCCCGCACCTCACGGTGCTCGAGAACGTGCGCATCGGCCTGCAGCGCTCAATGGGCAATTCTTTTCATTTCTGGAAATCCGAGCGCGTGCTCTCGACGCTCGATGCGAAGGCGATGACGCTGCTCGAATCGGTGGACCTCGGCTCGTTTGCCAAGTCGGTGACCGTCGAGCTGCCTTACGGGCGCAAGCGCGCGCTCGAGATCGCCACCACGCTCGCGATGGAGCCCGAGCTGATGCTGCTCGACGAGCCGACCGCCGGCATGGGTCACGAGGACGTCGACCGGGTCAAGGCCCTGATCAAGCAGGTCTCCGTCGGGCGCACGATCCTCATGGTCGAGCACAACATGAGCGTGGTGTCCGGCATTTCGGACACCATCACAGTGCTCCAGCGCGGCGCAGTGCTGGCCGAAGGTCCATATGCCGAGGTTTCGAAGGATCCCGGGGTGATCGAAGCCTACATGGGGACGGTCCACTAGATGCATGCGGCCACCCCCGGCGCGCCTCCCGCCCTGGCGATCAGCGGACTCCACGCGTGGTACGGCGAATCGCATATCCTGCACGGCGTCGACCTCACAGTGAACGAGGGCGAGGTCGTCACGCTGCTAGGCCGCAACGGCGCCGGGCGCACGACGACGCTAAAGTCCATCCTCGGCCTGGTGGGCACGCGCAAAGGTTCGATCAAGGTGAAAGGCGTCGAGGCCATCGGGCTGCAGACGCACGAAATCGCGCATATCGGCATCGGCTACTGCCCCGAAGAGCGCGGCATCTTTTCCAGCCTGACGACCGAGGAAAACCTGCTCCTGCCGCCCGAGGTGCAGAAGGGCGGCATGACGGTGAAAGAAATCTACGCCATGTTCCCCAACCTCGAAGAGCGCCGCAAAAGCCAGGGCACGCGCCTTTCGGGCGGCGAGCAGCAGATGCTCGCGATGGCGCGCATCCTGCGCACCGGCGCGAGGCTGCTCCTGCTTGACGAGATCACCGAGGGCCTCGCTCCGGTCATCGTCCAGACGCTGGGCAAGGTCATCGGTCAGCTCAAGGAGCGCGGCTTCACCATCGTGCTCGTGGAACAGAATTTCCGGTTTGCCGCGCCTCTAGCGGACCGGCATTACGTAATGGAGCATGGACGCATCGCCGAAACATTTGCCGCGGCCGAACTTGAGGCCAAAATGGGCATGCTGCACGAATACCTGGGCGTTTAGACAGGCTGGAACATCAACGGAGGATGGAAACATGAAACGTAAATTGATCAGTGCAATGGTGGCGGGGGCGTTCGCGCTTGCGCCGGTGGCGATGGCCCAGCAGAAGCCAGCGGCCCCAGCCGCGGCGGCGGCCGGCAAGATTTCCGACGGCGTAGTCAAGATCGGCGTGCTGACCGACATGTCCGGGCTGTATTCCGACCTCGGCGGGCAGGGCTCCGTGGTCGCTGCGCAGATGGCGGTGGACGATTTCGGCAAGACCGTGCTCGGCTCGAAGATCGAGGTGGTGTCGGCGGACCACCAGAACAACGCTGAAACCGGCGCCAACCGCGCGCGCGAATGGTTCGACCGCAACCAGGTGGACATGATCACCGATGCGCTTAACTCCGGGGTGGGCATCGCCACGGGCAAGATCGCGGCCGAGAAGAAGAAGCTGATCATGAACGTGGGCGCGGCGTCCACGCGATTGACCAACGAGGATTGCAACCCCAACACCATCCACTACGCATACGACACCTATGCGCTCGCCAACGGCACGGGCAAGGCGATCGTGAAGAACGGCGGCGACACCTGGTTCTTCCTGACTGCCGACTACGCGTTCGGACACTCGCTCGAGTCCGACACGTCCAACGTGGTCAAGGCCACCGGCGGCAAGGTCGTCGGCCAGGTGCGCCATCCGCTGAACGCGGCGGACTTCTCCTCGTTCCTCCTGCAGGCGCAAACGTCCAAGGCCAAGATCGTCGGCCTTGCGAACGCGGGTGGCGACACGATCAACTCGATCAAGGCGGCCAACGAGTTCGGCATCACCAAGAACCAGAGCCTCGCGGGACTGCTCGTGTTCATCACCGACGTGCACAGCCTGGGCTTGCCCACGGCGCAGGGCATGCTGCTCACCGACGGTTTCTACTGGGACATGGACGACCAGAACCGCAAGTGGTCGAAGCGCTTCTTCGACAAGATGAAGAAAATGCCCAGCATGATCCACGCCGGCGTGTACTCGGCCACCATGAACTACCTTAAGGCGATCAAGGCGGCCGGCACGGACGACGCGGCAGCGGTAGTCGCGCAGATGAAGAAGATGGACGTGTCCGACTTCTTCCTGCGCAACGGCAAGCTGCGCGAGGACAACCGCATGATCCACGACATGTACCTCATGCAGGTCAAGAAGCAGTCCGAGTCGAAGTACCCGTGGGATTACTACACCCTCAAGTCGACGATCCCGGCGGCGGAGGCTTTCCAGCCGCTGGCGGCTTCGCGTTGCCCCCAGTTCAAGAAGTAAGCAACTGAGAGAGCGGGCCCGGAAGCAAGATCCCGGGCCTGCCTTTTTCCATGACTGAAATCTTCGGCATCCCGCTGCAGGCGTTCCTGAGCCAGCTCCTCCTAGGACTGGTGAACGGGTCTTTCTACGCCATGCTGAGCCTCGGGCTGGCGGTGATCTTCGGCCTGCTCAACGTGGTGAATTTCGCCCACGGCACTTTCTACATGCTCGGCGCTTTTGGCGCCTGGCTCACATTGCAATACCTCGGCCTCAACTACTGGTTCGCGCTGGTCATTTCGCCGATTGCGGTCGGCATCGTCGGCATCATCATCGAGAAGACGATGCTGCGCTGGCTCTACAAGCTCGATCACCTCTACGGACTGCTGCTGACTTTCGGCCTCGCCCTGATCCTTGAAGGGATGTTCCGCCAGCAGTTCGGCGTCTCCGGCCAGTCCTACCAGGTACCGGACGCGCTGCGTGGGGCAACGAATCTGGGCTTCATGATCCTCCCCAACTACCGCGCCTGGGTCGTCGTGGCCTCGCTCGTGGTGTGCTTCACCACCTGGTACGTCATCGAGCGCACGAAGCTCGGCGCCTACTTGCGCGCCGGCACCGAGAACGCGGCGCTGACCCAGGCTTTCGGCGTGAACGTCCCGCGCATGGTCACGCTCACCTACGCGTTTGGCGTTGCGCTCGCTGCCTTTGCCGGCGTGCTCGCCTCGCCGATCATCCAGATCAACCCGCTCATGGGCGCCAACATCATCATCGTAGTGTTCGCGGTGGTGGTGATCGGCGGCATGGGCTCGATCCTCGGCTCGATCCTCACGGGCCTGGGCCTCGGCGTGATCGAGGGCCTCACAAAAGTGTTCTACCCGGAGGCCTCGTCGACGGTGGTATTCGTGATCATGGCGATCGTGCTGATGGTCCGGCCGGCCGGCCTCTTCGGCAAGGAAAAGTAGCCGCCATGGATACTCGCAACAAGGTCCTCTACGCGGTGCTCTTCGTCGTCGGGCTGATCGCCCCGGCGGTCGTGTACCCGATCTTCCTAATGAAGGCGCTGTGCTTCGCGCTTTTCGCCAGCGCCTTCAACCTGCTCCTCGGTTTCACGGGGCTGCTTTCGTTCGGCCACGCGATGTTCCTCGGCACTGCGGGCTATATCACCGGCCACGCGGTCAAAGTGTGGGGTTTCCCGACCGAGCTCGGCATCCTCGCAGGCGTGCTCGCCTCCACCGTGCTCGGGTACCTGGTGGGGTCGCTCGCGATCCGGCGCCAGGGGATCTACTTCGCGATGATCACGCTCGCTTTCTCGCAGATGCTTTACTTCATCTACCTGCAGGCGCCTTTCACCGGCGGCGAGGACGGCCTGCAGGGCATCCCGCGGCAGACCTTCCTCGGTCTCGTCAATCTCGATAACGACAACGCCATGTACTACTTCACCTATGGCATCGTCGTTCTCGGGTTCTGGCTGATCTACCGCACGATCCACTCGCCCTTCGGCCAGGTGCTCAAGGCGATCCGCGAGAACGAGCCCAGGGCGCTCTCGCTCGGTTATGACGTGGACAAGTACAAGCTGTTGGCGTTCGTGATCTCCTGCGCCCTGTCGGGCCTGGCCGGCGCCACCAAGGCGCTGGTGTTCAAGTTCGAGACGCTCACGGACGTCCACTGGGCCATGTCCGGCGAAGTGGTGCTGATGACGCTGCTCGGGGGCCTTGGCACCATCCTCGGTCCGACGGTCGGCGCATTCATAGTGATCACGCTGCAGAACCAGCTTTCCCATCTCGAGGGTTGGGTGACGGTCATTACGGGCGTGATCTTCGTGATCTGCGTGCTCGCCTTCCGCCGCGGCGTGGTCGGCGAGATCGCGGCTTTCCTGAAGAAGGCTTAAGCTCCCCATTGTGAAAAGTTACGACGTCGCCGTCCTCGGCGCCGGCATCGTCGGCATCTGCGTCGCGGCCCACCTGCAGAAGCGCGGCCGCTCCGTGCTCCTGGTCGACAAGCGCGGCGCCGGCGAGGAAACCTCCTTCGGCAACGCTGGGCTGATCCAGCGCGAAGGCGTCTTCCCTTACGGCTTCCCGCACGATTTCGGCGCGCTGCTGCGCTACGGCCTCAACCGCACGACCGACGCGTACTACCATCCCTCCGCGCTCTTCGGACTGGCGCCCTTCCTGTGGAAATACTGGCGGCACTCGCACTCCGCGCGCCATGCGCAGGTGGCGCGAAAATACGAAAGGCTGATCAGGCATTGCGTGACCGAGCACGACGCGCTGGCGGCCGAGGCCGGCTGCGAGCACCTGATCCTGCGGGGCGGCTGGATGAAAGTTTTCCGCACGGCGCAGGAGCGCGACAACCGGATTGCCGAGGCCGAAGGCTGGCGCCGCGAGTTCGGCGTCAACTACCGCGCGCTCGATGCGAAGGCGCTGCAGGAGGCGGAGCCCCACTTGGCGCCTGTGCTGCCCGGCGCACTTCACTGGACCGACCCGACACGCGTCGATGATCCGCACGCGCTGTGCATGGGCTACCTCGGGCTCTTCAAGCGCCTCGGCGGCGATTTCATCCAGGGGAATGCGGCCAGCCTCGAGCCGCGGGATCCGGCTGGCTGGGACCTGCGCACCGTCAGCGGACCGGTGACCGCCGGCAAGGTCGTCGTAGCTCTCGGGCCTTGGGCTGGCGTGTTCACTCGCGGGCTAGGCTACAAGCTGCCGCTCGCGGTGAAACGCGGCTACCACATGCATTACCGCGCGGCAGGCGAGGCGAAGCTCAACCTGCCGGTGCTCGACACCGAGCGGGGTTATTTTCTCGCGCCGATGAAGGCGGGCATCCGCCTGACCACCGGCGCCGAATTCGCCCGCCGCGACGCGATCCGTACGCCGGTGCAGCTCGGCCGGGCCGAGCCGATCGCGAGGGACCTGTTTCCGCTGGCAGAGCGCCTTGATCGGGAGCCGTGGATGGGCTCACGTCCCTGCACGCCGGACATGCTGCCGGTGATCGGTCCGGCGCCGCGCCACAAGGACATGTGGTTCGCTTTCGGCCACGCGCACCATGGATTGACTCTAGGTGCGGTTACCGGGCGGCTCGTGGCCGACATGGTGATCGGCGAGACTCCGTTCGTGGATCCGTCGCCGTTCACAGCGACCCGGTTCGACGCCTAGCCTGGGGTCAGAACGAGCGCGGCATCCCCAGCACGTGCTCGGCGACATACGACAGGATCAGGTTGGTCGAAATCGGCGCCACGAGATACAGCCGCGTCTCACGGAATTTCCGCTCCACGTCGTACTCGGCCGCAAATCCAAATCCCCCAAAAGTCTGGATGCACGCGTTGGCCGCTTCCCACGACGCTTTCGCGCACAGGTGCTTGGCCATGTTGGCCTCGGCGCCGCAGTGCTTCTTCTCGTCGAACATCTTCGCCGCCTTATAGCGCATGAGGTTGGCGGCCTCGATCTCCATGTAGGCTTCCGCAATCGGGAACTGGATGCCCTGGTTCTGGCCGATCGGCCGGCCGAACACCACCCGCTCCTTCGCATACGTCGACGCCTTCTCGATGAACCAGTGGCCGTCGCCGATGCACTCCGACGCAATCAGGATGCGTTCCGCATTCAGACCGTCGAGGATGTACTTGAAGCCCTTGCCTTCCTCGCCGATGCGGTTCTCGACCGGGATTTCGAGGTTGTCGATGAACACCTCGTTGGTCTCGTGGTTCACCATGTTGCGGATCGGCTTGACCGTGAGCCCCTTGCCGATCGCCTCGCGGGTGTCGACGAGGAAAATCGTCATGCCCTCGGATTTCTTCTTCACTTCGGCAAGCGGCGTGGTGCGCGCGAGCAGGATCATGAGTTCCGAGTGCTGCAGGCGGGAGGTCCAGACCTTCTGGCCGTTGACCACGTAGCGGTCGCCCTTGAGCACCGCGGTGGTCTTGATGCTGGTGGTGTCGGTGCCGGCCGTGGGCTCAGTCACGCCCATCGACTGCAGGCGCAGCTCGCCGGTGGCAATCTTTGGCATGTACTTTTTCTTCTGCGCTTCCGAGCCGTTCCGCAGCAGCGTGTTCATGTTGTACATCTGGCCGTGGCAGCAGCCGGCGTTGCCGCCGGAACGCGTGATCTCTTCCATGATCACCGAAGCGACGGTGAGAGAGAGTCCGGATCCGCCGTACTCCTCCGGGATCAGGGCGGCCATCCAGCCGGCTTTCGTCAGTGCATCGACGAAGGCTTCTGGATAGGCCCGCGCCTCGTCGATCTTCTGCCAATAGGGGCCGTCGAATTCCTTGCAGAGCCCTCGTACTGCGTCGCGCACGTCCTGGTGGTTATCTTCCAAGCTGATCTCCGTTACGGTTTCATGTGTTCGGTGGCTTCATCCTCGACGCGATGCCAGATTTCGCCGGCCATCGGGTTGCGCGATTCTTCGAGCAGGTGGCCAACCAGCCCGACCGCGCGCGCCATGACGCCGAGGCCCCGGCAGATCTTCCAGTCGAAGCCCATCTCGCAGCAGATCGCGCCGATCGCGCCGGTTGCATTGATCGGCAGGGACTTGCCGGAGGCGCGTTCGGCCTCTGCGGCGACTAACCCGAGCAACTCGACATACGGCCCGGAGAAGCCGGTCTCTTTAGCGAGCTCGAAAAGGCGCGGCGTGCGCGGATCGACCGGCTTGTGGATCGGGTGTCCGATGCCGGGGACGATCGATTTCTTTTCGCGAATATCCGCGACGATGCGCCTGGCGAGCGCCGGCAGGTCGGCATTCGCTTTCGGATCCGGCAGCGCCTCGACCAGCATCCTTGCGCAGGTCTCGGTCGAACCGACGAACACGCTGCCCAACCCGCACAGTCCGGCGGCCACCGCCGCCTGCATCGCCTCGGGGGCGCCCATGTACGTCATGCGTGCGGCGATCGCGCTCGGCGTGATGCCGTGCTCGGCCAGGCACACGACCATTGCGTTGAACATCTTCGATTCGCTGGCGCCCGGCAGCCGTCCCTTGATCTCGAGAAAGCCCATGTCGCCGAGGTTGAGGTGCCCCAGGATTTCCGACGGCAGGTCCTTGCCGAAGATCGAGATCCGGTCGGCAGTGCTCCAGCCGATGTCGGACCTGATCGGTTTCCGCTGCCGGCTCATTTATTCGGCCTTGATGCCGGCGTCCTTGACGACCTTGGCCCAGCGCACGACCTCGGACTTGATCATGTCGCCGTACTGCTCCGGCGTGCCAGTGGCAGGCGTCACGCCGAGCTTCATGAACCGGTCGCTCACCTCGGGCGAGTTGATGATGCGGGTGCTCTCGGCGTTGAGGCGCTGGACGATGTCGCGCGGCGTGCCGGCGGGGGCGAGGAAGCCGAACCACACCGTGACCTCGAAGCCGGGCACGCCGGCCTCGGCCACCGTCGGCACTTCAGGCGCGAGCGGTGAGCGCTTCGGTCCGGACACGGCGAGCGCCTTCATGCGCCCGGATTTCACATGCGTGATCACGTTCGGCAGGTTGTCGAACATGACGTCGACCTGCCCGGCGATCAGGTCGGCGACCACCGGCGCGCTGCCTTTGTAGGGGATGTGCGTCATGTAGGTCTTCGACATCGTCTTGACAAGCTCCATGCACAGGTGCACCGAGGTGCCGCCGCCCGAC
>JANMDK010000186.1:0-3405 GCA_031376265.1 Pseudomonadota bacterium | reverse complement strand
CAAGGGGTTTCACAACGTGACCGGCCTTGCCTGGTCGGGACGCGGCCGCATCAAGCGGGTCGACGTGTCGTTCGATGCGGGCCGCAATTGGCGCACTGCGCGCCTCGAGACGCCGATCCTTACCAAGGCGCTCACGCGATTTTCGATTCCGTGGACCTGGGACGGCAGTCCCGCGATCCTGCAAAGCCGCGCGATCGACGAGACCGGCTATGTGCAGCCGAAAGCCAACCAGCTGCGCGCGGTGCGAGGCTCGCGCTCGATCTATCACAACAACGCGATCCAGTCGTGGCAGGTTGCCGCGTCCGGCGAGGTCAGCAATGTGCACCTTGGCTAGCCGACTCAAGCCGCTTGTGATCGCGGCCCTCCTCATCCCGGGCCTGGCGCTCGCGCAATCGAAGTATCCCGGCGTCGGCCGGACTGCGACGCCTGCCGAACTCCGCGCGTGGGACATCGACGTGAGGCCCGATTTTGCCGGGTTGCCGCGCGGATCGGGCAGCGTGAAGCAAGGGCAGGACGTCTGGGATGGGAAATGCGCGAGCTGCCACGGCGCGTTCGGCGAATCGAATTCGGTCTTCCCGCCGATCGTCGGCGGCACGACCAGGGCCGACCTGGCGTCGGGCAGGACTGCCGCCTTGCGCAGACCCGACCAGGGACGCACCACCCTGATGAAACTTCCGTACCTGTCGACGCTGTGGGATTACATCAACCGCGCGATGCCCTGGAACGCGCCGAAAACGCTCAGCGTCGAAGAAGTCTATGCAGTTACGGCCTTCATCCTCAATCTCGGCGAAATCGTGCCCGACGATTTCGTCCTGTCCGACACCAACATCGGGGAAGTACAAAAGCGTCTCCCGAATCGCAATGGCATGAGCCGCGACCACGGACTGTGGGGAACGCGCGGTGAACCGGACGTAAGGAATCCGGCATGCATGAAGGATTGCGCCGGCTCTGTAAGCGTCGCATCGCGTCTTCCCGACTACGCGCGCAGCGCCCACGGCGACCTGGCTGCGCAACACCGCATTGCGGGGCCTGTGCGTGGAGTGCATACCGCGTCCAGCGCAGCCGCTCCCGGTTCGCCTGCCCCGAACCCGGCGCGCTCGCTGGCGGAGAAATCCGGCTGCCTCGCGTGCCACGGCATCGCGGACAAGACGGTGGGCCCCGGGTTGCGCGAAGTGGCCGCGAAGTACAAAGGCCATGACAGTGCCGAGGCTTTGCTCGCTGCGAAGGTCAAGGGCGGCGGCGTGGGCGCGTGGGGACAGATCCCGATGCCGCCGAACGAGCGCATCCCGGATGACGAGATTCGACTGCTGGTAAAGTGGATCTTGAACGGTGCAGGTTAGCAATTCAACGAGGAGCGAGGTTATGGACTACGAACGCAGAAAGACTTTAAAGGCCGGTGGCGGCGCCGGGCTGCTCGCGCTACTGGCCGCGGCCGGCATCATTCGGCCGGGCGACGCGCTCGCGGCGGATTGGAACAAGGCCGCCTTCGAGGGCAAGAGCACGCAGGACGCACTCAAGGCAATGGGCGCCTCTGCGCCCGCAACGTCGGGCGATATCGTCATCCGCGCAGCCGACATCGCCGAGAACGGCGCGGTCGTCCCGGTCGGCGTCGAGAGCAAGATTCCCGGCACGCAGTCGATCTCGATTCTGATCGACAAGAACCCGAGTGCGCTTGCGGCCAGCTTCGACCTCCCTGCGGGCACCGAGCCCTCGGTGACCACGCGCGTCAAGATGGGACAGACGTCCGACGTCTACGCCCTGGTGAAAGCCGACGGCAAGTTCTACATGGCGAAGAAGGAAATCAAAGTAACCCTTGGCGGATGCGGAGGCTGACATGGCAGACCCGATGCGCATACGCGCGACCTCGAAAGACGGCCTGACCAACGTCAAGGTGCTCATGAGCCACGAAATGGAAACCGGCCAGCGCAAGGACGGCTCGGGCAAGATCGTACCGGCGCACTTCATCCAGAACGTGACCGCAACCTACAACGGCAAGACGGTGCTCTCGGCCCAGTGGGGGCCGGCAGTGTCGAAGAACCCGTTCCTCGAATTCAACTTCAAGGGCGGGCAGAAGGGCGACAAGATCCAGGTCACCTGGACAGACAACAAGGGCGAAAAGCGCACCGACGAAGCCGCAATCAGTTAAAAAAGCGGCCAACACAAGGAGGAAGACAATTGAAGAACCAGCTGCAACGGGCAGTCGGCGGCGTGCTGGCGGCGTGCGCCGCACTTGCCACGTTTTCGACCGGGGTGACCGCGCAATCGGCCGTCGATGAGATTGCCAAGTACCGCCAGCAACTGCAGGACGGCAATCCCGCCGACCTTTGGGAAGCGCGCGGCGAGGGGCTCTGGAAACAGAAGCGCGGCCCCAAAGGCGTGTCGTTCGAGCGCTGCGATCTCGGCAAGGGACCGGGCGTGGTCAAGGGCGCGTATGCCGAGATGCCCCGCTACTTTGCAGACGCCGATCGCGTCATGGACCTCGAAACACGCCTGGTGCACTGCATGGTCACGCAGCAGGGCTTCACGCAAGCCGACGCAACGAAGCGTCCTTTCGGCGCGGGCAGCGACCGCTCGGACATCGAGGCGCTCACCGCGTACTTCACGGCCGAATCCAAAGGCGTGCATATGAACGTGGCGCTGAACCATGCCAAGGAGAAGGAAGCGTATCGGCTGGGCGAGAAGATGTTCTTCTTCCGCGGCGGCTCGCACGACTTCGCCTGCGCGACCTGCCACGGCGAAACCGGCAAGCGCATCCGCCTGCAGGACCTGCCGAACCTGACCGACAAGGCCGGCGCGCAAACCGCTTACACGACGTGGCCCGCGTATCGCGTATCGCAAGGCGAGCTGCGAACCTTCCAGTGGCGGCTGAACGACTGCTTCCGCCAGCAGCGGTTTCCGGAGCTCGGCTTCACCTCGGAAGCTTCCATCGCGCTCACGACGTTCCTCGCGCGCAATGCCAACGGCGCCGCGTTCAACGCGCCCGCAATCAAGCGATAGGAGACGGCGATGAAAAAACTTCCCCTTTTCGCCTGCGTGTTGGCGCTGGTCGGCGCCGGATGCGCTTCGGTGAACGACCAAGACGTGTCGGACAAGGCCGTCGCGGTCATGAAAGCTTCGTTCAAGGAGCGCGGCCAGGCCAAACTCGACCGGCTCGACCAGGACGAGGCGCAGAGGCTCTGCAGCATCCCGCCCTCGGCCGTGCTGCCCAAGGAAGTCTCGGCCCGCATCGAGGAAATCAACCTCGCGTCGATCAAGTACCCCGCCGACGGGAAGCTCCTGGGCAACTGGCGCGAAGGCGAGAAAGTCGCGCAAAGCGGCATCGGCAAGCAGTACTCCGACGACCCGAAAGTGCCTGCTGGCGCCAACTGCTACGCCTGTCACCAACTCACGAAGGAGGAAATCTCC
>JANMDK010000164.1:0-2601 GCA_031376265.1 Pseudomonadota bacterium | reverse complement strand
GGTTTGAGCCTGGCCCCTTTAATTCACGGTGATGCTGCGCTCGCGGATCAGGCGGCTCCACTTTTCGCGTTCGGCACGCACATGCGCGGCAAAAGCCTCGGGCGGCCCGCCGACCGGGTCGGCGCCCAGCTCGATGAGTTTCTGCCGCACGTCGCCCGCGCCGAGCACGCCGCCGATCTCGCGATTGAGGCGCATGACGACATCCCTCGGCGTGCCGGCGGGCACCGCTATGCCGCTCCACGACAGCGATTCGTAGCCCGGCACCCCGGCCTCGGCGATCGTCGGCAGCTCCGGCATGGCCGGCGAGCGCTTCGACCCGGTGACCGCGAGCCCGCGCAGCTTGCCGCCGCGGATATAGGGCAGCACCGAGGGCATGTTGTCGAAGATCATCGACACGCGTCCGGCAATGAGGTCGACCAGCGCCTGGCTGCTGCCTTTGTACGGGATGTGCAGCACGTCGATCGCCGCCATGCTCTTGAAGAGCTCGCCCGAAAGGTGCGTCGAGCTTCCAGCGCCCGAAGAGGCGAAGGAAAGCTTGCCCGGCTGCGCCTTCGCCAGCGCGATCAGATCGGCCATGCTCTTGGCGGGCAGGTCGAGGGGCACGGTGAGCACGTTGGTGATCGACGTGGTGAACGACACCGGCTCGAGCTCCTTTGCCGCGTCGTAGGTCATGTTCTTGTAGAGCGCGTTGTTGATCGACATCACGCCGGTGGTGGCCATCAGCAGCGTGTAGCCATCGGGCGGAGCCTTGGCGACGGCTTCCGCGCCGATGTTGCCGGCTGCGCCGGCGCGGTTTTCGACCACGACGGGCTGGCCGAGCGGCGTTGCAAGCTTGTCCGCAAGGATGCGCGCGACGATGTCGGTCGAGCCGCCGGGCGCGAAGGGCACGATGATGCGCAGCGGCTTGGAGGGATAGGGCTGGGCCTGCACGAGCGTGCAGGCGAGGACGAGGGCGGCTGCGGTGAGGATTTTCATCGGCGCATTTTAGCGTGTGCGACTCGCTCAGACCTTATTTGCCTTTCAATATCTCTCCCTACTTTGTGAGATCCATACGTTTGCGCGACCGCGCAAACGAGAGATCTCACAAAGTAGGGAGACTTGGGCCCTCGATTGGGCGACGGTGCCTAAAGCACGGAAAGGACGGCCTCTCCCATCGCCGCAGTCCCCACCTTCTTCATCCCCGCCTGCATGATGTCCGCTGTCCGATACCCCTGCGCAAGCACTTTGCGCACCGCAGCTTCGACCTTTGCCCCCTCGTCTTTCTTCCCGAACGAATAGCGCAACAGCATTGCAGCCGACAGGATGGCCGCAATCGGGTTGGCAATGTCCTTGCCCGCGATATCCGGCGCCGAGCCGTGCACAGGCTCATACAGCCCTTTGTTGCCTTCACCCATCGACGCAGAGGGGAGCATGCCGATGGACCCGGTGAGCATCGCCGCGGCGTCCGAAAGGATGTCGCCGAATAGATTGCCCATGACCATCACGTCGAACTGTTTCGGCGCGCGCAGCAGCTCCATCGAGGCGGCGTCGACGAACAGGTGGCGCAATTCGACGTCGGGATACTGCTTGCCGACCTCGGTCACGGTTTCGCGCCAGAGCACCATCGTCTCGAGCACGTTGGCCTTGTCGACCGAGCAGACTTTCCTGCTGCGGTCGCGGGCCACCTTGAAAGCGACGTGGGCGATGCGCTCGATCTCCGGCTCGCTGTAGCGCATGGTGTTGACGCCGTGTCGCCGGCCGTCGGCGCCGGTGGAGATGCCGCGCGGCTCGCCGTAGTAGAGGTCGCCGTTGAGTTCGCGCAGGACGATGAGGTCGAGGCCCTTGACCAGTTCCGGCCGAAGCGAAGAGGCGCCGACGAGCTCGTCGAACAGGAAGGCCGGGCGAAAATTGGCGAACAGCTTGAGCTCGCGCCGCAGGGTGAGCAGGCCCAGACCGGGGCGCACGTTGCGCGGTCCAAGCTCGTCGCCCGGCCGGCCGACCGCGCCGAACAGGATCGCGTCGGCCTTGCGGGCCAACGCCAGGGTGTCCGGCGGCAGCGGTACGCCCGCCGCGTCCACGCCGGCACCGCCGATGGGCGCTTCCTCGTACGTGGCCTCCTTGCCAAGGACCGCCTTGAGGACTTTCACCGCCTGCGCGGTTACTTCCTTGCCGATGCCGTCGCCCGGCAGGATTGCTATCAGCATGTTTTCGATTCCGTTAGAGACGCTTGATGAGTTCCATTGCAGCGGCGGGCGCGCGCTCCTTGGCGCCGCTGATCATGAAGAGAAAGACGTCGCGGGGCTTGGCGGCTTTCGCTGCGGCCTTGGCTTTTGAAACGCGCGGCAGGTCGGCCGGCTCCTTACCGCTAGCCCACGCCTTGGCGCGCTTCGCCCACTCGTCGAGCGCCTTGGGCGGGTAGCCCGTCTTGAGCTTCGACTGCGTGCGCATCAGCCGCGCGTAAATGAAATCTGCAGTGGCATCCGCAAAAGAAGGATAGTCATCCGAATCCGCAAAGACGGTGGCCGCATTGTGCTTGCGCGCGAGTGGCAGTATGCTGGCATGGTGTTCAACTTGATGCTGGCATGGGTTCCATTTTGTTGCGCGTACGTGGCCCACGCCCTG
>JANMDK010000138.1:0-2000 GCA_031376265.1 Pseudomonadota bacterium | reverse complement strand
ATGTCGAGCAGCGCAACGGTCGCGCCCGCCTCCGACATCAGTTTCGCGGTGGCCAGGCCGATGCCGCGCGCGGCGCCGGTGATGACGGCCACCTGGCCGGGGATCTCGAACAGTATCATGCCTGCTATCCTATCAGCATGCATAAGCTAATCATCCGCAACGCCATCCTCTACGACGGCACCGGCGCGCCCGGCGTGCGCGCCGACCTCGCGGTCGAAAACGGCCGCATCGCGGCGATCGGCAAGGTCGAAGGACCGGCGACGGAAGTCATCGACGCCCAGGGCCTCGCGCTGATGCCCGGCATCATCGACAACCATACTCACTACGACGCGCAGCTCACTTGGGATCCCTGCGCCTCGCCTTCGCCAGCGCTGGGCGTGACTACAGCAATCATCGGCAACTGCGGCTTCACCATCGCGCCCTGCAAGCCGGCCGACCGCGAGCAGGTCATGAAGAACCTCACGCAGGTCGAGGGCATGGGCCTGGAGACCCTGCGGGCCGGCGTGCGCTGGGATTTCGAGAGCTTTCCGGAATACATGGACCTGCTCGAGCGGCAAGGCACCGCGCTCAATATCGCCGCTTTCGTCGGTCACTCCTCGATCCGCACCTTCGTCATGGGCGAGGACGCGGCCAAGCGCGCGGCCACCGCGCCGGAGATCGCCGAGATGCGCGCCATCGTGGTCGAGGCGATGGAAGTCGGCGCGATCGGGTTTGCCACCTCGACCTCGCCGGCGCACAACGGGCACGGTGGGCTGCCGATGCCCTCGCGCCTCGCAAGCGAGGACGAGCTGCGCACGCTGGTCACGAGCCTCAAGGATTCCGGCCGCGGCGTGTTCATGCTCACCAAGGGCGGCCAGAGCACGCCGGCCTTCCTCGAATCGCTCGCGGCCGAAAGCGGGCGCCCGGTGGTGGTTGCCGCGCTGCTGCACAACCCGACCAATCCCGGCGTGGTCTTCGACGAACTCGACGCGATCAGCGCAGCCAATGGGCGCGGCCGCACGATGATGGGCGCGATCTCGTGCTGCCCGCTCTCGTTCGACTTCACGCTCGAATCGCCTTACCCGATCGAAAGCCTGGCCGCTTGGAAGCCGGCCTTCGCGCTCAAAGGCGAGGCGCGCAAGGCGAAGATCGCCGAGCCGGCCTTCCGCCAATCGATCCGCGACGAGCTCTCGCGCCCTGCGCAGGTGCGCAACTTCAATGGCGAGTGGGACAAGGTGCAGGTGGTCGAGACTTTCCTCCCCGGAAACGCGAAGTACGAGCAGCGCACGCTCTCCGATCTGGCCGCCGAAGCCGGCAAGGATCCGCTCGATTTCTTCTTCGACCTGGCGCTGGCGGAAGACCTGCAGACGGTGTTCGTGGCGCTCACAATGAATTCGGACGAGGAAGCCGTCGGACGCCTGATCCGCCATCCCTACAGCCTGGTGTCGCTTTCGGACGCCGGTGCGCATCTGACTTTCTTCAACGACGCAGGATTCGGCCTCCACCTGCTCGGCCACTGGGTGCGCGGCAAGGGCGAGTTGTCGCTTGAGCAGGCGGTCTACCGGCTCACTGGCCAGACCGCGAAGCTCTTCGGCATCACGGACCGCGGGACGCTGGAAGTCGGCAAGGCGGCAGACCTCATGCTCTTCGACCCGAAGACTGTTGATCGCGGCCCCAAGGAGAGAGTCCGCGACCTGCCGGCGGGCGGCGCGCGCCTCACGACCCGCGCGGTCGGCGTGCATGGCGTTTGGGTCAATGGCGAGCGCGTTGCCGACCACGACGGCCTCGTCCGCATGAAGAGCCTGCCGGGCAAGCTGCTGCGCGACTTCGCGCCGGCCTGAGGGAAGGATGGTGATCCCGCCGGGCTTCAAGCCCCTGCAGCGCTCGAGCCCTTTCAATACGCTGGTCGGGCCGCTCTACACGATGGGCGAAGGGGCCGACCGCAAGATCGGCCTGCTGGCCGAAACCAAGCACTGCAATTCGCGCGGCATGGTCCACGGCGGCTTGCTCGCGACGCTGGC
>JANMDK010000137.1:0-17508 GCA_031376265.1 Pseudomonadota bacterium | reverse complement strand
TGCGAACCTGCGCCAGCGGTATCGCCTTGCGGTCCGCCCATCACCGTCTGGTGGGTCGAGCCTGAATCGAACCACACGTCGAGCGTGTCCTTGATTTTGACGTAGCGCGCCGCCTCGGCTCCCAGCAGTTCCTGCTGGTCCACGGTCTGCCAGGCCTCGATGCCGCCTTTCTCCACCCGTTGTGCGACCGCTTCGAGGATCTCGAGCGTGCGCGGATGCAGCTGGCCGGTTTCCTTGTGGATGAAAAACGGCATCGGCACGCCCCATTGGCGCTGGCGCGAGAGCGTCCAGTCCGGCCGGTTGGCGATCATGCCGTGCAGGCGCGCCTGCCCCCAGGCGGGAAAGAACTGCGTGTTCTCGACGCCGCGAAGGGCCGTCGCGCGCAACGGTTCGGCAGGCTTGGCGCCGTTCCAGCCCGGGACGGATTCCATTCCCGCAAACCACTGCACCGTCGCGCGCAGGATGACCGGCGTCTTGTGCCGCCAGCAGTGCATGTAGCTGTGCACGTAATTCTCGGCGGCGAACAGCACGCCGCGCTCGCGCATTTCCTCGACGATCTTCGGGTTGGCCTTCCAGATCATCAGCCCGCCGAAAAGCGGAAGGCCGGGCACGTACTTCCCGTCGCCCATGACCGGCGTGAGGATGTCGTCGTTCTTCAGCCCGTTGCGCCGGCAGGCGTCGAAGTCCTCCACGCCGTAGGCAGGCGACGAATGGACGATGCCGGTGCCGGTGTCGAGCGTCACGTAATCGCCGAGGTAGACCGGCGAGAGACGGTCGTAGAACGGATGGCGGAAATTGAGATGGTCCAGCGCGGCGCCCTTGCACGAGGCGAGCGTCTTGCCGGTGAGCTTGTATCGCACAAGGCAGGCTTCCTGCAGGTCTCCTGCGAGAATCAGCATCCCCTTCTCCGTATCGACCAGGTGATAGTCGATCTCGGGATGGACGTTCAGCGCCTGGTTGGCCGGCAGCGTCCACGGCGTCGTCGTCCAGATGACGATGTAGCCGGGCTTGTCCGGAAGGCTGGGTAGCCCGAACGCGGCCGCGACCTTCTGCGGCTCCGCAAACGCGAAGCCCACGTCGACGGCGGTGTCCTTGCGGTCCTCGTATTCGACCTCCGCCTCGGCAAGCGCCGATCCGCAGTCGAAGCACCAGTTGACCGGCTTGAGGCCACGGAAGATGTAGCCTTTCTCGAGCAGCTTGCCGAGCGTGCGGATCTCATCGGCCTCGTTGCCCGGCGCCATCGTGAGGTAAGGGTTATCCCAATCGCCAAGCACGCCCAGGCGCTGGAAATCCGGCTTCTGACGCTCTATCTGCTCGGCGGCGTAGGCGCGGCAGAGGCGCAGCGTCTCTTCGGTCGACAGGGTGCGGCCGTGAAGTTTCTCGATCTGCGCCTCGATCGGCATGCCGTGGCAATCCCAGCCCGGCACGTAGGGCGCGTCGAACCCGGCCAGCATCTTCGACTTGACGATGGTGTCCTTGAGGATCTTGTTGAGCGCGTGGCCGAGGTGGATGTCGCCGTTGGCATACGGCGGGCCGTCATGCAGCACGAACCTCGGCCTGCCCTTGGCGGCGGCGCGCAAGCGCTTGTACAGGCCCTTATCCTGCCATTCCTTCACCCACATCGGCTCGCGCCTTGCCAGGTCGCCTTTCATCGGGAAGGGCGTGTCGGGCAGGTTGAGCGTTTTCTTGTAGTCAGCCATGTTTCTTCGCAGCGAAAAATTGTCGCGCGTCCGCGGCATCGCGGTCGATCGCGTCCTTGAGCGTTTCGAGATCCGCAAACTTCGCCTCGTCACGCAGCTTGTGCAGGAACTTCACCTCGAGCCGCCGCCCGTAGAGGTTCCCGTCGAACCCGAACAGGTGCGCCTCGAGCAGCGGCACCGCGTCCTCTTTCACCGTCGGCCGCACGCCGATGCTCGCCACCGAAGGCCAGGGCTTCCCCGGCGATTCCGGCACGCCGAGCGTCTCGACGACGAAGATCCCGGCCAGCGGCGGTGAGTGCGGCAGGCGGATATTCGCCGTCGCATAACCGAGCTCGCGCCCGAGCTTGTCGCCATGGACCACGCGGCCGGCGATCGAGTACGGCCGTCCGAGCAATCCGGCGGCCGCTTCTAGGTCGCCTCGCGCCAATGCATCACGCACCGCCGAGCTCGAAATCCGCTGTCCTTCGCTCTTCACTTCGGGCATTGCTTCGAGCTCGAACCCGTAACGCGCCGCCGCGGTCTCGAGCTGCGCGAAATCGCCGCTTCTCTTCGCGCCGTAGCGGAAATCGCGTCCCACCAGCAGCCACGCGCAACCGAGCCGCCCAACCAGGAAATCGCGAGCGAACGCTTCGGGCGTCTGCGCGGCGAACTTCGCGTCGAAACGGGCGACATGAACCCTGTCGACCCCTGCATCGCGCAACACTGCCAGTTTTGCAGCGAGCCGCGTCAACCGGGCCGGCGCCGCCTGCGGCGCAAAAAACTCGCGCGGATGCGGCTCGAACGTCAGCACACAGGATTCGAGGCCCAGTTCCGACGCCTTGGCTCTGAGCCGGGCGAGCATGGCCTGGTGGCCGCGATGGACGCCGTCGAAGTTGCCCACTGTGATCGCCAGCCGCCGCGGGGGTGCCGCAGGAGATCCGTGCGTGACTAGCATTGAGGTGCGCGCTAAAATGATGAATTATAGCGGATTTCACCCCTCTCCCGACCCGCCCCACAGGAGGAAAAGACGTGAAAACTCTAGAAGACCAGATGGCGTTCTACGCGGCCTATCATCAGGACGGCCGCAACAAGCTCTCGCACTTCATCGGGGTGCCGGCGATCGTGCTCGGCGTGATGGTCGCCCTCGCCTGGCTGAGGGTGGACGTGGCCGGCGGAACGATCAGCGCCGCAATGGTCATCACGCTGGTGCTGCTCGGCTACTACCTGGTGCTGGACCTGCCATTGGGCCTTGCGATGGTGGCGGTGTTCGGCGCCCTCCTCTACCTGGCCGAGCTCATCGCCGGGATGCCGATGAAGACCGGCGTCGCCTGGTTCTTCGTGCTCTTCGCCGGCGGCTGGGTGATCCAGCTCGTGGGACATGTCTTCGAGGGACGCAAGCCCGCCCTGGTCGACAACCTGTTCCAGATCTTTGTGGCGCCGATCTTTTTGTGCGCTGAGGTTTTCTTTGCGCTTGGCTACAAGCCAGCGTTGCATGCAGCGGTGCAAAAGCGCGCGCTGCAGATGCGCGCGGACGCCGGCATCGGCGAACCTACCGCCGCCTCACCTCTTTAGACCGCGCTTTCAGTTCAGCCTCGCACATCGCGAGGTCAGCTCCACCACCCTCGCGCGGACCTCGTCCGCATCGACCGCCTCCGGCTCGCGCTCCAGGTACTCGTTGAGGTCCTTGAGCGCCGCGCGGAACGCTTCGAGCTTCTGGTAGGCGAACCCGCGGTCGCGCAATTCGACGCTGGCGTCCGGCGCGACCACGAGCATGCGGTTGATGACCTCGAGCAGGCGCTGCGGCTCGTCTTTCTCCTGGTAGATGCCCTTGAGGTTGCGAAGCACCCTCGCAAGCACTTGCCGGTGGCCGGCAGGTTCGAGGAACTGGTCGAGCGGCAATTCCGAGGCCACGTCGCCGGCGGATCGAAGCCCTGCCTGCCCGCTGCCCGAGATCACGCGCCTGAGCAGCTTGCGAAGATCCTGCTCCGAAAGCGGCTCGCCGCCGGAGAAGGGGTCGAGCACGAGCGTGTTGCCGCGCAGCGACAACCGCACCAGGAAATGCCCGGGGAACGACACGCCTTCCAGCGGCAGGCCGATCTTGCGCCCGATCTCCATGTAGACGATCGAAAGCGAAATCGGGATGCCCACGCGGCGGTCGAGCACTTCGTTCAGGTAGCTGTTGCGCGGGTCGTAATAATTGTCCGCGTTGCCGCTGAAGCCGAGCTCGTCGAAAAGGAACTGGTTCAGCGCGATGATTTTCTCCTCCGCATCGCCGGTCGGCAGCCTGCCGCGAAGCCTCGCCGCCATGCGCTCGATCTCCGCCAGGTAGTGGCCGATGTCGAGGCCGGGATAGGCATCCTCAGCGATCATCAGGCACGCCTCGGCGAGGCTGTAGCGATCCTTCTGGTCGGAGAGCAGCCCGGCGAATCGCTCGAGACCGGCCATCGGCTACTCCACGCCCCGCCGCGAAAAGTCGCGCACCCGGAACCCCATGGCCGCGAGGCAGCCCAGGTAAACCGCGGCGCCGAGCAGCACCAGCCCCATGAGCGCCGGAAGCCGCAGTTTCCAGTCGGCTGCAAACCACCAGGTGGCCGGACCCATCGAAAGCCAAAGCACGCCGGCCATGAGGACTACGGAGGCCGCCACGCGCAGCAAAAAGCCTGTCCACCCCGGTTCCGGGGAGTAGATCCCGTGCTGCCGCAGCTTCGAATAGAGCAACGCCGCATTCAGGCAGGCGCCAAGGCCGATCGCCAGGGCAAGCCCTGCGTGCTTGAGCGGCCAGACGAAAGCCAGGTTCATGAGTTGCGTTGCGGCGAGCGTGAAGATGCCGATCTTCACCGGCGTCGTCACATTCTGCCGCGCATAAAAGCCCGGCGCGAGAATTTTCACCAGGATCATGCCGACCAGCCCGACGCTGTAGGCCACCAGCGCCTCGCGCGTCATCCACGCGTCGTTCGCGTCGAAGCGGCCGTACTGGAAAAGGGACGCGATCAGCGGAATCGCAAGCACCGCAAGCGCAGCGGCGGCCGGCAGGGCCAGCATGAATGTCAGGCGCAGTCCCCAGTCGAGAAGCTTCGAGTAACCGGTCGGGTTCGCATCGGCGTGATAGCGCGAAAGGCTCGGCAGGAGGATGGTGCCGAGCGCAACCCCCAGCATGCCCGCCGGGAACTCCATGAGGCGATCCGCGTAGTAGAGCCAGGACACGCTGCCGGTGATAAGGAACGACGCGAAGATGGTGTTGATCACCAGCGAGATCTGGCTGATCGAGACGCCGAAGAGCGCCGGCAGCATGAGCTTGAGCACCCGCTTCAGGCCCGGGTGTTTGAGGTTCAGCTTCCAGCGCGGCAAGAGGCCAATGCGCGCGAGGAAAGGCGCCTGCAGCGCGAGCTGGAGGAACCCGCCGACGAAGACCGCCCAGCCGAGCACCATCACAGGCGGATTGAAGTAAGGCGCGAGGAATGCCGCGCCGACGATGAACGACACGTTGAGCAGGACCGGCGTGAACGCAGGCACCGCGAACCGGTCGTGGGTATTGAGGACGCCGGCGGCAAGCGCCACCAGCGAGATGAAGAAAAGGTAAGGGAAGGTGATCCGCAGCAGCGCGACCGTCATCTCGAATTTCGCCGGATCCGTCGCAAAGCCCGGCGCGGAGAGGTAGACGATGACCGGCGCCAGCGCGATGCCCAGCGCCGTCACCGCTATGAGCGCAAGTCCGAGCACGCTCGTCACGCAATCGACCAGCTCGCGGGTCTCCTCGGGCGAGTGCTTGTTCTTGTATTCCGACAGGATCGGCACGAACGCCTGCGAAAACGCGCCCTCGGCGAACATGCGCCGCAAGAGGTTCGGCAGCCGGAAAGCCACGAAGAAAGCGTCGGTCGCCGCCCCGGCGCCGAAAGCGCGGGCGATGATTGCGTCGCGCACGTAGCCCAGGACGCGCGAAACCAGCGTCATGCTGCTCACCGTGGCCAGCGCGCGCAGAAGGTTCATCGCCGGACAGCCTGAAAAGCCTTGCCCGTCCGGGGGTTAACCGCTAGAATGCGCGCCTTTTCCGAAACCGGTCCGACCCCATGGCCAACACAGCTTCCTCGCGCAAGAGCGCGCGTACCTCCGAAATCCGCCGCAAGCGCAACGCAAGCATGAGCTCGACCATGCGCACCGCGATCAAGAACGTGAAGAAAGCCGTCGCCTCCGGCGACAAGGGCGCCGCAGCCACCGCGCTCACCGCTTCCATGAGCAAGATCGACCGCACGGCGGCCAAGGGCGTGATCCACAAGAATTCCGCCGCGCGTCACAAGTCGCGCCTCGCGCAGGCCGTCAAGTCCCTCGACAAGTAGGTCGTCGCGCACGGGGCCAGCGCGCCCCACTCCCGGTCCCCGCGAAACTTTTTCAGGCATCGCTGCCGCTGGCGCGTCCCGCTTCGGCAAGCTTCGTCCTTTCCGGCGGCCGGCCCGGTCTCACTTTCAGGTCGTTGTCCTTCGCGAAGCTGAGCAGGAACCGGTACGCCATCGGCTCGATGCCCTCGAGCCGCATGTCGACGACGACGCAACGGATGCCGTTCGACGTGATCGGGTGGACGTAGGGGGAATAGGCGAGGTGCTGGTCGCTGCCGAAAGCCGCCATCACGCCGCACAGCCTCTCGGCCCAATCGCTCGGCCTGAAGGTCTTGCCTTCCTCGGTGGTGCCCTGGATGACGAACTCGACGGGGATGTCGGGCATGGCGTGGCAGGGTGGCGCCGCAGGGGCGCCGCAGGGAAGTGAGCAAAATTATACTGTGATAACATCATTTAAACGGCGGCCTACACCGCCGTTTTTGCATTTGCGGCGGCCCACACCGCCGTTTTTGCATTTTGGGGCGGCACTCGCAACGGTCGCAGCCCCGGACACTTTGCAGCGGGAGGACGAGAGATGTCCCATGTGATGAACACCTACGCGCGCCTCCCCGTGGCTTTCGTCCGCGGCGAAGGCGTCTGGCTCTGGGACCAGTCAGGCCGCAAGTACCTCGACGGCCTCGCCGGCATCGCGGTGAACACGCTCGGTTATGCGCACCCGAAATTTCAGAAAGCGATCAACGATTGCGTCGCCAGCGGTGTGACCCACACCTCCAATCTTTTCGAGGTGCCGCTGCAGGAAGCCGCCGCCGACCGCGTCGCGTCGATCACCGGGCTGGACGAAGTCTTTTTCTGCAATTCGGGATGCGAAGCGAATGAAGCCGCGATAAAAGTCGCCAGGCTTTACGGCCACAAGCACGGCATCGAGCGCCCCGAAATCATCGTCTTCGAGCACGCCTTCCACGGCCGCACGCTGGCCACACTCTCGGCGACCGGCAGCCGCAAGGTGCAGGCGGGGTTCGAGCCGCTCGTCGCGGGATTCGTGCGCGTGCCGCTCGACGACCTCGAGGCGGTGCGCTCGATCGCCGAGCACAACCGCAACGTGGTCGCCGTGCTGATCGAGCCGATCCAGGGCGAAGGCGGCATCAACGTGCCGCGCATGGAGTACCTGCGCGGGTTGAAAGAGATCTGCGACAAGCACGACTGGCTCTTCATGACCGACGAAGTGCAGTGCGGTCTCGGCCGCACCGGGCAGTGGTTCGTCTACCAGCACGCGGGAATCTCGCCCGACGTCGTCTCGCTGGCCAAGGGACTCGGCGGCGGCGTGGCCGTCGGTGCATGCGTCACGGGAAACCGCGCCAAGGGCGTGTTCTCGCCCGGCAAGCACGGCTCCACTTTCGGCGGCAACCCGCTCGCCTGCGCCGGCGTCGTCGCGACGATCGATGCCATGAAGTCGGAAGGCCTGCTCGAAAACGCCGCCAAGGTCGGCCGCGTGATCCGCGATGGCCTGAGCCAGGCGCTCTCCGGCACCGCCGGGTTCGTGGAGGTTCGCGGCATGGGCCTCATGATCGGCGTCGAGCTCGATCGCCCTTGCGCGGACATCATCACCATGTCGCTGGAGCGCGGGCTCGTGCTCAACGTCACTGCGGAAAGCGTGATCCGCCTCCTGCCGCCGCTCGTCATGAGCGAAGCCGAGGGCACACATCTCGTTGGGCTGCTCGCGCCGGTCGTGAAGGATTTCCTTGCGCGGCCGGTGGCTGCCGCGCCGGTGGCGAAGGCCGGCTGACCATGTCCGCGGAGGTCCCGTTGCGCCACTTCCTCCAGGTCCGCGACCTGTCGCGCGAGGAGATGGACCATCTCTTTGCGCGCACCCGCTGGATCAAGGACAAGTTCAAGCGCTACGAGCGCTTCTGGCCGCTCGAGGACCGCACGCTGGTGATGATTTTCGAGAAGCAGTCGACGCGCACGCGCCTTTCGTTCGAGGCGGGCATGCACCAGCTCGGCGGCGCGGCGATCTTCCTCAATACGCGCGACTCCCAATTGGGGCGCGGCGAGCCGGTCGAGGACGCCGCGCAGGTGATCTCGCGCATGTGCGACCTCGTCATGATCCGCACCTTCGAGCAGGAAATCGTGGAGAGATTTGCGCGCAATTCGCGCGTGCCGGTGATCAACGGCCTCACCAACGAATACCACCCCTGCCAGATCCTCGCGGACATCTACACCTACATCGAGAAGCGGGGCGACATCCGCGGCAAGACCGTGGCCTGGATCGGCGACTCGAACAATGTCTGCAACACCTGGCTGCAGGCGGCGGAGGTGCTCGACTTCAACGTGCACGTCTCGACGCCGCCCGGTTATGAAATCGAGCCGGAGCGCGCCAACCTGCACGGCACCGGACACTACAAGGAATTCGTCGACCCGATGGAAGCCGCGCGCGGCGCCCACCTCGTGACGACCGACGTGTGGACCAGCATGGGGTTCGAAGCCGAGAACGAGGCGCGCAAGAAGGACTTCGAGGACTGGCAGGTGGATGCCGACATGATGCGCGTCGCCGCGAAGGACGCGGTCTTCATGCACTGCCTGCCGGCGCACCGCGGCGAGGAAGTCAGCGCCGAGGTCATCGACGGCCCGGCGAGCGTCGTCTGGGAAGAAGCGGAGAATCGCCTTCACACGCAGAAGGCGCTCATGGAATTCTTGTTACGTCGAAAAGTGAAACCGTAATGGCAAAGCAGAAGAAGAAAGCGGACGGTCCGTCGAAGGTCGTACTCGCATACTCCGGAGGCCTCGACACCTCGGTCATCCTCAAGTGGCTGCAGGATGTCTACGGCTGCGAGGTCGTGACCTTCACGGCCGACATCGGCCAGGGCGAAGAGGTCGCGCCGGCGCGCGCCAAGGCCCTCAAGATGGGCATCGCGAAGGAAAACATCTTCATCGAGGACCTGCGCGAGGAGTTCGTGCGCGACTTCGTCTTCCCGATGTTCCGCGCGAACACGCTTTACGAAGGCGAGTACCTGCTCGGCACGTCGATCGCGCGCCCGCTGATCGCAAAGCAGCTCGTGGCGGTGGCAAAGAAGACCGGTGCGGATGCGATTTCGCACGGCGCCACCGGCAAAGGCAACGACCAGGTGCGCTTCGAGCTCGGCGCTTATGCGCTGATGCCCAACGTGAAGATCATCGCGCCGTGGCGCGAATGGGACCTGCTCTCGCGCGAGAAGCTGCTCGCCTACGCGGACCAGCACGGCATCCCGGTCGACTTCAAGAAAAGGAAGGGTGGCGGCGCGCCGTATTCGATGGACGCCAACCTGCTCCACATCTCCTACGAAGGCGGCATCCTCGAAGACCCGAATTTCGCGCCCGAGGAATCGATGTGGCGCCTGACTGTGTCGCCCGAAAAGGCACCCAACCGGCCGGAGGTGATCGAGCTGACGTTCGAGCGCGGCGACATCGTTGCGATCAACGGCAAAAAGTTGTCCCCCGCGGCAGTGCTCACCGAGCTGAACCGGCTGGGCGGCAAGCACGGCATCGGGCGCCTGGACCTCGTCGAGAACCGCTATGTCGGCATGAAATCCCGCGGCTGCTACGAGACCCCCGGCGGCACGATCATCTGGAAGGCGCATCGCGCGATCGAGTCGATCACCATGGACCGCGAAGTCCTGGCGCTCAAGGACGACCTGATGCCGCGGTACGCGCGGCTCATCTACAACGGCTACTGGTTCAGCCCGGAAAGGAAGCTCCTGCAGGTGCTGATCGACGACTCCCAGAAAACCGTCAATGGCAAGGTGCGCATCAAGCTCTACAAGGGCACCATGATGGTCGTCGGCCGCGAATCCTCGACCGATTCGCTCTTCGACATGAAGATCTCGACCTTCGACGACGATGGCGGCGCCTACGACCAGGCCGACGCCGGCGGCTTCATCAAGCTCAACGCCCTGCGCCTGCGCATCGCGGCCAACATCGCCGCCGGCAAGCGCAGGTTAAAGTCCGGGGGAAAGCGCTAGCCATGCGAAGCCGGCTCTCCGCCTGGTTGCTCGCGGGCGCCGCTTTGTGTTTCTGCGCGTCGCCGGGCGCAGCTCCTTTCGGCGTGCTGCTCGGCAACGACCGCATCGTCCTCGATACGCCCGCCGGATTTTCGGATACGGCCGCGTTCGGCTCGCCGCGCCTGACCGAGCTCGCGGAGAACCTCACCGAAGCGAGCAGCCGGGTGCTGGTCTTCGCGCTGGCGGATTCCGACGTGCGCAAGTTCGGGGCAGGCGATGGGCTTGAGCTGCGTCGCTACCTGCTTGCAGTCACGCCGCGCGCCAAGGAGCGCGAACGGATCATAGGCACCCAGTTCGACAAGCTCGTCGAGGAAGTGGAACGCAACTTCGACCCCGCTTTCAAGTCGCCCGAGGACTACCGGATCTACATGCAGAGCCTGCCGCCGGCGCAAGCCCACCTGCTCCAGAAGCTGCGGCGGGACCCCCAGATGATCAGCCTGCTCTACGGCACGATGTTGCCGCAGCCCCGGGCGAATTTCTGGCAGGAGCAGAAGCCGCCGGTGTTCAAGCTCTCGACCACGACGCTGGCGCTGATCGGCGGCCGTGCGCTCTACGTATCGGTCTTCAGCACCTACGAATCGCCGGCCGACGTGTTCTGGATCCGGGCGATCACCGAGACGTGGGTCGAGGAATTGCGGCGCCTCAATAAATAGGCGCCGCCCGGGATCTCAGTCGACCGAGATCTTCGCCTTGCGCACGATCGCGGCGTACTTCTCCACGTCCTTGCGCCAGATGGCGGCGAATTCCTCCGGCGCCATCGGACGAGGCTCCAGCCCGCGCGACAGCATCTGTTCGGCGACTTTCGGATCCTTGAGCGCCTTCACGAATTCCGCATTGAGCGTGTTGATGATGCTCCTGGGCGTTGCGGAAGGCGCAAACATGCTGAACCACGCCGTCACCTCGAACCCGGCCAGGCCCGACTCGTTGAGCGTCGGCACATCCGGCAGCGGCGCGGCGCGCGAGAGCGAGGTGACCGCGATCGGACGCAGGCGCCCCGCCTTGATATTCGGCACCGCGGCCGAGATGTTCTCGACGAGGATCTGCACCTCGCCGCCGAGCACTGCGGTCATCGACGGGCCGCTGCCCTTGAACGGCACATGCAAGAGGTCGATGCCCGCGGCGTCCTTGAACATCTCGCCGGAGATGTGCACCGAAGTCCCGGTGCCCGGCGACGAGAAGTTGAGCTTGTTCGGGTTTGCCTTGGCGTAGGCGATCAATTCCTTGACGTTGGTTGCCGGCACCGCGGGGTTTACCGCGATGACGTTGGCCGTGGCGCCGAGCATCGTGATGCCGGTGAAATCTCGCAGCACGTCGTACGGCAGCTTCTTGAACACGCTCGGCTGGATCGCGTGCGTCGAGCTCGGCCCGAGGCAGAGCGTATAGCCGTCGGGGGCCGCCTTGGCGACGAAGTCCGAGCCGATCTGGCCGTCGGCGCCGGGCTTGGTCTCGATGACCATCTTCCAGCCGGTGTTCTCCATGATCTTCTGCGCGACCACGCGGCCGACGAAATCCGAGGTGCCGCCCGGCGCGAAAGGGCTGATGATGATGATCGGCTTGGTTGGGTATTGCTGTGCGAACGCAGGCAGGGCAAGCGCCGCGAGCGCGGCCGAAACGAGCAGCTTGGAAAACGAATTCATCGTGTATCCCTCTTTTTCGCAGAATGAACTGCTGTTGATTGAATGGTGGCGCCTCGCCTACCATCGGTCAAGCAAGCCACGTTCCACCCGCGGCACCGTTTCGCCGCAAGTACCCGCAGCGCCTCAATGACTTCGCACGCACTTTCCCCGCTAATGCGGCCCCGCTCGATCGCGGTCCTCGGCGCATCGCCGCGCCCCAACACGCTCGGCAACAACGCGGTCGCGAACCTGGTGCGGTTCGGCTACGCCGGCAGTATTTTCCCCGTGCACCCGAGCGCCCCCGAGGTGGCCGGCCTGCCCGCCTATGCAAATCTTGCATCCCTCCCGCAGGCCCCCGATTGCGCGGTGGTCGCGCTTTCTTCGGACAAAGTGGTGCAGACGCTCGCAGATGCCGCACAAAGGGGCGTGCGCGCCGCCGTGGTGTTCGCCAGCGGGTTTGCCGAAACCGATGAGGCCGGCAAGGCGATGCAGCTCGAGCTCCAGGCCTTGTGCGAGCGCACCGGCCTGGTGATCTGCGGGCCGAACTGCCTTGGCCTGGTGAACGTCACCGAGAAGATTTCGCTCTACAGCTCGTCGGTGCCTGAGAGCCTGCGTGCCGGCGGCCTCGCCGTCGTTTCCCACTCCGGGTCGGGATGCATCGCGATCTCGACGCTGGGTCGCTTCGGGATGTCGTACATGGTTTCGGCAGGCAATGCGGCCGTGGTCGACATGGCGGAGTATCTCGAGTTTCTCGCCACGGATGAATCCACGCGCGTCGCGGCGCTCTTCATGGAGCAGATGCGCGACCCGGCGAGGTTCGAGCGCGCGATGGCCGCGATGCACAAGGCCGGCAAACCCGTCATCGCGCTGAAAGTAGGCCGCTCGATCAAGGGCGCGGCCGCGTCGGCGGCGCACACCGGCTCGCTCGCCGGCTCGGCAGAGGCCTATGCGGATTTCTTCCGCCGCTACGGTGTGATCGCAGTAGACGATCTGGACGAAATGGCCGAGAGCATCGCGCTAATGCTCTCGGTGCGCAGGCTCCCGATAGGTGACGGGCTCGGAATCATTTCGGTGAGCGGCGGCGAGACCGCGATGCTTTGCGACGTGGCCGACCGCACCGGCATCCGGCTCCCGGATCCCGGCGAGGAAGCCAGGGCGCGCCTCAAGATCGCGCTCCCGGGATTCGGCACCGCGTCCAATCCGCTGGACGCCACCGGCAACGCGGTCTACGACGTCAGCGTGTATGACGCGTGCATGCAGGCGCTCGCGAGCGATCCGGACATCGCCATGGTCGCGGTGGCGCAGGATTGCTCGCCCGGCCTGTCGAAACTGGGTTCGGGCAATTACAGGCGCATCGCGCAGACGGTGGCCAATGTCGCCGCCAGCCTCGGCAAGCCGGTGGCGTTCTTCAATCCCACGGCCGGGGGCTTGCATCCGCACGTGATCGAGCCATTCGAGAACACCGAAGTCGCGGTGCTCCAGGGAACGCGCGCGAGCCTCATCGCAATCCGGCGCCTGTTCGAATACACGCGTGGCCGGCAAGCGAGCGCACCGCAAGCGGATAACACGCCGGCGCCCGATCCAGAGTGGCGAAGGCGGCTCTCCAGCGGTGCGCCGTTCACCGAGCGCGAGGCGAAGCTTTTCCTCGCCGCCCACGGCATCCCGGTCACCCGCGAGAAACTCGCGCGCTCCGAGGAGGAAGCTGTCGGGGCCGCTAATGCGATTGGCTACCCGGTGGTGCTCAAGGTCGAATCCGCCGAGATCGCCCACAAGACCGAGGTCGGCGGCGTGCGCGTGGGGCTGGCCGATGCCGCCGCCGTAGCCGATGCCTATCGAGGGATCCTGGCGTCCGTGAAAGCCAAGGTCCCCAAGGCGCAAGTCGCCGGCATCCTCGTGCAGGAAATGGTTTACGGCGGCGTCGAGATGATCGCCGGCCTTTCGCAGTGCGCGCCTTTCGGCATGGGCGTCGTCACCGGCACCGGCGGCGTGCTCGTGGAACTCGTCAAGGATGCTTCGCTCGCGCTTGCGCCGATCGGCCACGAGCGCGCGCTCGAGCTCATCGCTTCGACGCGGGCGAGCAAGCTGCTCGAAGGCTTCCGCGGCGCGCCGCCTGCCGACGTCGCGGCCTTCGCCGGCCTGCTCGTAAACCTGTCTTCGATCGCGCTGGCGTACGGCGACCTCATCGAAGCGATCGATCTCAACCCGGTGGCCGTGTTGCCCGCCGGTAGCGGCGTCAGGGTGCTCGACGCATTGGTTATCCCCAAAAGAACTTCCCACTGAAAGGACCTGCCATGGCTTCCTATTCCACGATCACCCTCGAGCGCGACGGCATCGTCGCGGTGATCACGCTCAACCGCCCCGAAAAGATGAATTCGCTCTCCGACCAGCTGCTCGCCGACATACGCGGTGCGTTCGCCGAGCTCGAACCCGACGAGGCGATCCGCTCGGTCATCATCACCGGAAGCGGCAAGGCGTTCAGCGCCGGCTTCGACATCACGCCGCGCGAAAAGCCGCGCACCACCGTTCAGGACTGGCGCGACCACGCCAAGGACGGCAACGAGACCTGGCTGAAGATCTGGAAATCGCGCCTGCCCGTGGTGGCCGCGATCAACGGCTACTGCCTCGGCGGGGGCTGCGACCTGTCGATGACCTGCGACTACACGGTCTCGGCGGATACGGCGACCTTCGGCGAACCGGAAATCGAATTCTGCTCGGCCCCGCCGTTCATGATCATGCCCTGGGTGCTCGGCATGAAGCACACCAAGGAACTGCTGCTGCTGGGCGAGCGCGTGGACGCGAAGGAGGCCTATCGCATGGGCTTGGTGAACCGGGTGGTGCCCGCCGCCGACCTCATGGCCGAGGCGAAGAAGGTGGCGCTGCGCATGGCCCGCCTGCCTGCGATCGCAATGAAGCAGAACAAGGAGATGATCAACAAAGGCTACGACATGCGCGGGTTCATCGCCAACCTCGAGTACGGCCAGGAAATGTTCTGCCTCACCTCGATGGCGCCCTCGCCCGAAGGCGCCGAGTTCCGCAAGGTGGCGCGCGAGCAGGGCCTCAAGGCGGCGATCCGCTGGCGCGACGAGAAGTTCAAGTAGCGCGCTAAGAGACGCGCCTCGCAGCGGTCCGGGCGGATTGATTCGCCTATCGCTCTAAGCGTGCACCGTCTTCTTCGCCGGCCTGATGCTGATCTCCACCACCTTGCCTACCGCGCGAGCGGCCTTCATCAGGGTATCGAGCTGGATCGAAGTATTGTCAGGATCGAGCACGCGGTCCAACTGCGAGCGACTGGTCTCCATGCGTGCCGCCATCTGGATCTTCGTCAGCCGCGCGGTGTCCATGCCGTCCGCAATCTGCTCGGCCAGGGCACGTTTCAAAGCCCGCGCCTGAACCTCGTCGAAGATGCCCTCCTCCTTCAGGAAGTCATCGAAATCCGAACCTGCATGGGGATTATTTTTCGCCACGGCGCCACTCCTTGAGCGCGCAGGTGATCCACGCGCGGTTTGCCGATCGGCCATTTGTACTGGACGTAGGCGATTTCCTCGCCGATCGCTTTGCGTTCGGCAGCCGCAAGTGCCTTCAACCAGTCGCGAACCGGCTCGCTGCCGCCCGCGGAACGATAGAAAGACGCGGCGAGTCTGTCCGGATGAGGCATGCAACGAATGTACCATATACGGTACATAGATTGCAAGTCGCTCGTGCAGCGCTACCCCAAACTCCCCCCCTTGACCCGACCGCGCAGGATGAATCAGCCGGCGCTCGGATTTGACGCGCTAAGATACGCGCCCGCCCGCAGCCGGAGCCCGCCATGCCCTCGTTCGACATCGTTTCGGAACCGAACAAGCAGGAAGTCAAGAACGCGATCGAGCAGGCGAACAAGGAAGTCTCGACGCGCTTCGACTTCAAGGGCACCGACGCGCGCTTCGAGCAGAAGGAGCTCGAGATCACGGCGTATGCCGACAGCGAGGCCAGGCTCGACCAGGTGCTCGAGGTCATGCGCGTCAAGCTCGCCAAGCGCGGCGTGGACATCCGCTACCTGGAGATGAACGAACCGGAAAAGATCGGCGGAGACCGGGTGAAACGGGTGATCACAGTCAAGACCGGCGTGCCCACCGAGAAGGCCAAGGCCATCGCCAAGCTCATCAAGGAATCGAAGATCAAGGTCACCACGAGCATCCAGGGCGACGCGGTGCGCGTCCAGGGCGCCAAGCGCGACGACCTGCAGGCGGCCATCGCGCTGGTGCGCTCGAAGGTCGAGGACCTCCCGCTGCAGTTTACGAATCCCAGGGATTAATTTACAAACCCCGCACCGTTATTGACTCTTCGGGGAGTTTTGTACCGGCACCGGTACATTTTGCTGCAGCTCGCCTGGCCCGCTAGCCCTCCGCCAGCCCGGTAATCCACTTGTCGTAAAGGCGCGCCGCAACGGCGTTCAGGTTTGCGACGCGCTCCTCGATGGCGGTTTCCATGTCCTCCGGCTGCTGCACGCCGGGGCCGCACGACGCATCGATCTCGTCGCGCCCGCCGGTGTACCAGTTGCGGATCATTTCGGGCGTCATCTCGACGTGGCACTGCATGCCGAGGTGCTTGCCGATTGCAAACGCCTGGTTCGCGCAGTGCGAAGAACTTGCGATGCGCGTGCCGCCGGGCGGGATCGTGAAAGTCTCGCCGTGCCAGTGGAAAGAGAGGAAAGGCTCGATGCTGCCGAACCATTCGCGCGCGACCGCATTGTCGGGAACCCGCACCTCGCCCCAGCCGATTTCCTTTACCGGGTTCGGGCCGACGGTGCCGCCGAAGGCCTTCGACATGAGTTGCCCGCCGAGGCAATGGCCGATCGTCGGCACGTCTTTCCGTACCGCCTCGCGGATCAGCTCGAGCACCTGCGGGATCCACGGCAGCGGGTCGTTCACGCTCATCGGCCCGCCCATGAAGCCGAGCCCCGAAAACTGGCGCACGTTCTTCGGCACCGGCTCGCCGCTGTCGAGGGGGATCAGCTTCCACGGCAGGGATTTGCGCTCGAGGTATGTGGCAAAATAGCCCGGCCCCTCCGTGCTGGAATGCCTGAAGATGGCGACTGGCTTCATATCCTTCCCTGCCGTGTTCCGTTGCGCCGATTGTAATTCGCGACGGGCGCTTCGCATCGTGCTTTTGCTGACCCTCGCGCTCGCCTTATCGCGCGGCGCATCGGCGGCCGACATCAGCGTCGTCGGCGTCTTCCCGGGCCGGGGCGCGGTCATCGTGGTCGACGGCTCGAAGCCGCAGAGCATCAAGATCGGCCAGAAGGTCGGAGGCGTCACGCTGGTTTCGGTCGACAAGGCCGGCGCGGTCATCGACGACGCCGGCCGCAAACGGACTATAGCCATCGGCCAGCATCTGGCCGGCTCGCAACCCGCCGCGGGCCGCAGCCCGCAGGTGACGCTCGCGTCCAACGAGCGCGGGCAATTCATGGCCGAAAGCCTGGTGAACGGCGGCACGATGCGCTTCCTCGTCGATACCGGCGCCAACGTGGTGGCAATACCGGGCAGCGAGGCGCGGCGCCTTGGCATCGATTTCGCCAAGGGGCAGAGGGGCATCGCGCAAACCGCCAATGGACCGGCCCCGACCTATCGGATCAAGCTCGACAGCGTGAAGATCGGCGAAATCGAACTGCTCAACGTCGATGCCATCGTCATGGACGGCGGCGGGCTCGCGCTGCCGCTGCTGGGCATGAGCTTTCTCGATCGGGTCGAGATGCGCCGCGACGGGTCGACGATGACGCTGGTGCGGCGGTTCTAGCTATTACGAAGCCCGCTTGTCGCGCTCAATCAGCGCGTACGCCGAGTGGTTGTGGATCGACTCGAAGTTTTCC
>JANMDK010000123.1:0-4839 GCA_031376265.1 Pseudomonadota bacterium | reverse complement strand
CCTCTTCATTGCAAATGGCGATGGCGTTACATCTTTCGTAGAGGTGTTTGCAAAATTGTAACCCGCGTGCTCAAAGGGCGCACAGGCACTCTCTATAGGGGAACACCTTGGCAACGTCGAACCCCAACTATTGGGCAGCGACTGACTTACGAAGAGAAAAACGCGGGGGACATCGGGCGCGGACGATCAGGGCGGGACTTCGACCTGTGCGAAATTTCCGGAAGTAGGTGCTCCGAAGTGGAAACGGCGCAGCCGCTCGTGGACTCGGCGCTTACTGAAATGCCTCGGCACGCTTCAAGAGCGCTTGCAACCCGGGCTCGCCGGGATTTCGAGGTTTGCCCGGGTGGATGACCGAGACCTGGCAGCTCTCCGCGGCTTCCACGAGCTGGGCGTAAGTGCCGGCATTGGTGTCGGCGATGTACGCCTGTTTGTTCTAGTTATGGGCGAGCATCTTCGGGTTGAGCTCGGTGCACTCGTTGCAAGTCGAGCAGCGCGGTGTCTCGATGTAGGCCTAGTCGGGCGAGCGCTCGGCTTGCGCCTCGGCAGCAGCGGGCGCCGCTTCGGGTGCGGGCTGCGTCGCGGGAGAGGATGTCGCCGGCATGGCTGGCGCAGGGAAGAACTGCTGTGAGCCCAGCACGGAAAGCAATCCGCGGATCCGCTGCCGCCGGCTCCCGGGGAAGGCCTGGGCGGGCAGCGACGCGGAAAGCATGCGGGACAGGGCGTCGAAGTCGAAAATATCTTCGTGCGCGCTGCCCACGGATTGCTGCAAATGCCGGGCGCTGCGTCCGTCGGCGGCGCGCCCGAGTTTCAGTCTGAAGTTCGACCAGAAAGCGCTGCTGCGCTTCGCGCTGTGAGCGCCGCTTTTCCGGCCGCTGCGTCCGGCGACAGGCTGCTTGCGCGTAACCGGATCTCGGGCCCCCGGCTTTGAGTAAAACGCTCGGCACTCGCGTGCCGAGCGGAGCTTTCGGGGCAATGCGAGGGCGGGACTTTTGAGTGAAATTTCACTCGATACCGTTGGCGCAAATCGGGAGCCCGGCAACCACTTCGGCCGAGGCAACCTGCGATCCCGCGGTCTGAGTCATTGTCGGTTTGCCGTTCCTGGCGTAGAGCTCATCCCAGGATTGCCGCTTTGGCGAACCTCAGCTCTCGCCACTGGAGGCCAGAACACCTGCCAGCGCTATCGACGCCGCCAATGCAGTCCAAGCGGCACGTGTAAACAACTTTACCCGTGAAATTCGGCCTGCCGAAGCCCGCCAGCCCGAGTCCGACAGCAATCCAAGCGCGCCGGCCAGGTTCTTGACCGCAGGCCTGACAAATGCGGGCGTCAGGGCCGAGAACAGCGCCACGATAATCTTTATCGGCATGACTTTGTACTTTACGCTTCGCGCAATCAGCCTAACCGCGCGCCATTTGTCGGTGAACTTCAACTGGCGGGCGGCAATCAGGATGGTTTTTGCAAGCTGGGTCTCCAGCGCCTGGCGATTATTTCGATAGAACACCGGGTCTGTTTGCCGCAATTTCTCAGTGATCCGGACGGTTTCAACAGTGATCGCCGCGCTATTCCTTGGCCCGGAATCCTGGTGTTCATGGTGCCGATAGCGCAGCAATGGAGCATCGATGTAGGCAAAACTGCAGTGTCGGGCGCTGCTTATGAAGAAATCAAAGTCCGGAAAGCGAAGCGATTCGTCGCACCAACCGCTTTTTTGCAGAGACGTCCTCCTCAACATCACCGTCGGCGGATGAACAAAGGATCCCCAGACGATTCGCTGGTAGACGTTGCCCAGCAGGACATTCCAGTTGCGCCCATCGTTACTGCGCAGGGTTTTCGCAATCGGATAGATCTCATGCAGGCGATCACCCGCCGCCGAGCTGTAGTAATTGCGGATATGGGACCGCTCTTGCGAGCGGTCCAGTTCAGGACCATTGTGGATGAACGAAGAAAAGTCCGAGGACACCAGGCCTACCTTTTCGAACTGGCGCAGCACTTGCACCTGCAGGGCAAATCTGTTGTCGAGGACGAGGTCGTCCGCATCCAGCCACGCGATGAACTCACCTTTCGCCGCAAGCATACCGGCGTTGCGCGCTGCGGCGATTCCCTGCTTTGCCTGCGAAATCACCCTGACCTTTGATCCGAATCGACTCAGCACATCGGCGGTGGCATCCGTAGAACCGTCATCAACAACCACAATCTCGATTTCACGATATTGCTGCGCAAGGCAACTCTGCAAGGTTTCCGCAATCGTCAAGGCCCCATTAAAAACCGGGATAACCACCGACACGAGATCCGGAACGAAATTCGCGTAGTAATCCTCTGGAATTTTCATCGCACGCACTTGCAGAAGCCCCCAAAACCCATTTTTTGCAAGGGTATTTTTTGAGATGGTTTAAAGCCGCGATTATAGTATCCAAGCCTTCAAGAGCTATCGTGAATTTTTGTATACGGCCGATCGATCAAGCGGCGATCTGCTGAACGCTTTGATTCTGTCGAGCGCGCGCCTGCGCGCACACTCCGTCAACGAACTGCACGCCGGCGATCAACTCGCCGCTCACGCTGCTCATGGGCATCGAAGCTCTGGCGCCGCAGTCGATCTTCAGCCGTCACCGGGCATGGCTTGGCGAGCTGTGCCGCATCGCCACGCGCCTGCTGAGCAATTCGTGCGCCGCCGCCGCCCCTGGCGCGCAGCCGGGCCTGGTCCTGTGTGTGCATTGGCGCACGCTGTCGGGCGTGGTCGCTCGCACCTGGCGCAGGTCCTAGCGCTCCCTGATGGCAGCAATTTGCCCGGAGACGGGCCAGCCACGCGGGGTTTTGCCAAAAAATGGCAGTATTGCAGGATCCGCCGGCGTCACTTCGGCAGCTCGCCGGGCAGCGCGAATCGCTGCCGCGTAGTGCAGTAGCGGTTGCCCCAGAGGCGGCCCACCGGCTTGTAGAGGGTTTCGCTGACCCGGCGCGTGAGCGGGTCGATGATGCCTTCCCGCGCATGCAGCATGACGATCTCGCCGAACAGGAACACGCGCCCGGGCCCGAGCTCGGTGCGCTGCCGCAGCAGGCACTCGAACGAGGCCGGCGACTCCTTGATCATCGGGTGCTTGATGCGCGTCGCGGGAACCGGGGTGAAGCCGGCTTTCTCGAATTCGGACTCCTCGTCGCTGAACTCGCCGCTCGCGATGTGCATGCCTTTGGCGATCGATTCCTCGACCATGTTCACCACGAATTCGCCGGTGCGAAGGATGTTCCGGGGCGTGTCCTTCATGCCCCCTGCTTTTCCGACCGTTCCTCCTTCGTTGTCCCGGGTGCCGAAGCTGATGATCACCAGGGGCGGCTCGTGGCTCACGACGTTGAAGAAGGAGAACGGGGCGCAGTTGGCCACGCCGTTCGCGTTGTACGTCGACACGAACGCAATCGGGCGCGGGACGACCAGCCCGACCAGAAGCTTGTAGCGGATATCGGAGTCGAGCGTGGTGAAATCGATGTCCATTCGGGTTCGAACCTCAGGTGTCCGGCGGCAGCCTGGCCAGGCCGCCCGGCAGGTCGAACCGCTGCCGGGTCGTGCAATAGCGCGCCGCAAAGAGGCGCCCGACCGGGCGATAGGCTGTCTCGCTGATGCGCTTGGTCGCCGGGTCGATCACGCCGTCGCGCGCGTGCACGACGAGGATCTCGCCGAACACGAACTCGCGGCCCGGCCCGATGTCCATCCTTTTCCACACGCGGCACTCGAAGCTCGCGGCGGCCTCGAGGATGCGCGGATGCTTCACCACCGAGCAGGGCGCGGGCGTGAGGCCGGTCTTTTCGAACTCGCTGTCTTCCTCGGGATACTCGTAGCTCGAGAGGTGCATCGCATCCGCGGTGGATTCGTCGACCAGGTTGACGACGTATTCGCCGGTGCGCTGGATGTTCTTGACCGTGTGCTTGGTGAGGCCGTCGGAGCGCACGTTGAAGCTGGTCACGCAAAGCGGCGGCTCTTCCGAGAGCACGTTGAAAAAAGAGAAGGGCGCGCAGTTGTTGACGCCGGCCTCGTTGACGGTCGAGATCCAGGCAATCGGCCTGGGGATCACGAGGCCGATCAGCAGCTTGTAGCGTTCTACCGAGGAGACCTCCGAGAGCTTGAGTTCCATCCGCTGGTCAGTTCGAGATCCGCGTCATGAAAGTCCGGTCGCGCGCGGCCAGCATCGGCACCGCCTCTGCGAGATAAGTCTTGAATGCCTGCGTCGCCTGGTGTTCCTTGAAGGCGTCTTCGCTCTTGTAAATCTCGTAGAGCATGACCTTGTTGGGGTCTTCGGGATTCACCAGCACGTCGAAGGTGAGGCATCCCGGCTCGGCGCGGGCGGCCGCGGCATTGGCCGCGAGCTTCTGCATGAAGGCGGTGCGCGTTTCGGGATTGGTGCGGATATTGACGACGAGGCCGTAGCTCATGAGGGTTCCCTGGAATTCGTCGTTAGTTGGCGGGGGTCACTTCGACGCCGACGCGTTCGACGATGAGCTTGTAGTGCTCCGGTCGGCGGTGCGCCGCGAGGTTGAACATCGTCTTGCGCAGGTTCTCGCCGTAAGCGAGGTCCACGTTGTGCACGATGACCTCGTCCTCCTCGGAATTGGTCTTGGCGACGATCTCGCCGCCCGGCGACACGATCACCGAGTGGCCGAACATTCGAAAGCCGTCCTCGAAGCCGCACTTGGCGACCTCGACCAGCCAGACCGCGTTCTGGAAGGCCATCGACTGCGCCATGATCAGGTGGTGATGCACACGCAGCGCCGGCGGCTCGGGGTAATGCAGGTTCTCTGTCGGCGTGTTGAAGCCGAGCGTGACGATCTCGGCGCCCTGAAGGCCGAGCACGCGGAACGCC
>JANMDK010000098.1:0-15922 GCA_031376265.1 Pseudomonadota bacterium | reverse complement strand
CTTGAGGAGAGGCGCTGAATCGAGCGGGCGATGATAGCCGGGAAGTTCGCAGGGCGCCCCGGCGTTTCGATTGTTCTGGCATAGAATCTCCCGCATGAATGCACCTACACGAACGTTGGAACTCGCCACCCCGAAGATCCTCGCGCGCAGCGGGGAAGGCATCGGCTGGATCACTTTCAACCAGCCGGAAAAGCGCAATGCCATCTCGATGCAGATGTGGGCCGGCGTGCAGGCTGCGGCGGAAATCTTCGGCAAGGACGAGGCGGTGCGGGTCGTTGTCCTCTCCGGCGCCGGCGGCAAGGCTTTCGCCTCGGGCGCCGACATCAGCGAATTCGAATCCGCGCGCAACAGCGCCGAGGCCGAGGAGAAGTTCCACCAATTCGCCGACAACGCACGCAACGCCCTGCGGGCCATGGGCAAGCCAATCATCGCCATGATCCAGGGCTACTGCATCGGCGGCGGGGCAGCCACCGCCCTGCTCGCGGACATGCGCATCGCAACGCCCGAGAGCAAGTTCGGCGTGCCCGCGGCCAAGCTCGGCGTGGCGTATGCACTCGACGGGCTGCACCGGCTGGTGGCGTTGGTCGGGCCCTCGGTGGCGAAAGAGATCATGTTCACCGGGCGCCAGTTCACCGCGGCGGAAGCGCTTGCGGCGGGGCTCATAAACCGCATCGTCGAGCCGGCCGCACTGGAAGCCGAAGTCACGGCGCTCGCTCAGACCGTCGCGCGAAACGCACCGCTGTCGATCTTCCATTCGCGCGAGTCGATCGACATGCTCGCCGGCGACCCCGCCAAGTGGGACAAGGCGCGCATCGAGGCGCTGTATGCCAAATGCTTCGACAGCGAGGATTTCCGCGAGGGCCGCACCGCCTTCATGCAGAAGCGAACACCGGTGTTCAAGGGCCGCTAGTGGGCGTGGTGTCCCTGCGCCTGGCTTCGGTTGCGGGCGCGCTCGTCCTCTGGTGGCTTTTGTCGCTGGCCATGCCGGCCAACCTGCTGCCCGGCCCGTGGGTCGCCACCGTCACCCTTGCCAAGGATTTCGCGCAGGGCGACGTGCTGCCGCACCTCGCGATCACGCTGCTGCGCGTCGCCGGAGGCCTGGCGCTGGCGATGCTCATCGGCGTGCCGATCGGCATCTTCATGGGCATCAACCTGCGCGCCGAGAAGATCCTCGACATCTGGGTCATGGTCGGGCTCACGGTGCCGAGCCTGTGCTACGCGATCATCTGCTTCATCCTCATCGGGCTCAACGAGGCGGCCACCATCGTCGCTATCGGGCTGACCGCGGCGCCATCCATTGCGATCAATCTCTGGGAAGGCGTGAAGACGATCGACTTCAAGCTCGTGCAGATGGCGCGCATCTTCGAGGTCGGCCGCGCGAGGATACTCGCGAGCGTGTTGCTACCCCAGGTGATGCCTTATGTGATGGCGTCTCTGCGCATGGGCCTCGGCATCGTCTGGAAGATCGCGGTGCTGGTCGAGTTGATCGGGCGGCCGAGCGGCGTCGGCTTCAAGCTCTTCTACTGGTACCAGCTCGCGGACATGGCGCAGGTGCTGGCCTGGACGCTGCTTTTCACGATCGTCATGCTGGCGATCGAGCTCGGCATCCTCAAGCAGCTCGAGCAAAGGCTGTTCGGCTGGCGGCCGAGGGTCGGGATATGAGTGAATCGGCGGCAATCTCTGTCACCGGGCTGCAAAAGCATTTCGGCTCGCTCAGCGTCCTTCGCGATCTCGACATCTCGATCGCCGACAAGGAATTCGTCTGCATCCTCGGGCCCTCCGGCAGCGGCAAGTCGACGCTGCTCAATGTCATCGCGGGGCTGGAGACCGCCGACGGCGGCACGGTCACGCTGGGCGAAAAGCGCGTCGGCTACCTCTTCCAGGAGCCGCGCCTGCTGCCGTGGCTCACCGCCGAGCGCAACGTGGACTTTGCGCTGGACGGCTGCAACGTCCCGGCGACGCGCCGCGCCGAGCTCAAGGACCATTACTTCTCTCTTGCAGGGCTGGCCGGGTTCCGCAACTACTACCCGCACCAGCTTTCCGGCGGCATGCGGCAACGCGTGGCGCTGGTCCGGTCGCTCTGCGTCGAGCCGGGCATCCTGCTCATGGACGAGCCTTTCGGCGGGCTGGACGAGCTCACTGCGCGCAGGCTGCGGGTGGACCTGCTGCGCATCTGGCGCGAGTCGCGCAAGACGATCGTCTTCGTCACGCACAACGCTTACGAGGCCTGCTATCTCGCCGACCGCGTGCTGGTCATGGCGCATGGACGCATCCGCGACGAGATCGTGGTGCAGGTCCCGCGGCCGCGGGACTACGACGACCCGGCCATCTTCGACATCAACCGCGAGGTAGTGAAACGCTTCCTCGACGCCGCCGAACTGAATCCCGAGCGTCCCGCAGAGGATGCACCTGCCCTCAACCCCGTACTACAGTCCTCAGGAGGTTTGCCATGAAATGGTCCAGAACTCTGGCGGCGCTCGCCGCCTTCGCGCTTGCCGCCTCTGCGCAGGCCGCCGACCCGGTCAAGGTAAAGCTGGGCGACCTGGCCCAGGCCCTCAACTCGATCGCCTCGAACGTGATGATCCAGCAGGGCTTCGACAAGAAGCACGGCATCGCAGTCGAATACACCACCTACCCCACGCTCGACGGCCTGTTCACCGCGATCCGCGGCAAGCAGGTGGATGTTGGATTCGGCGGATGGACCGCGTTTGCGCAATTCCGCAGCAAGGGCTTTCCGGTGACGATGTTCTTCCCGGTCGGCAAGGGCGTGTCGCTCGACATCATCGCGCCCAAAGGTTCGGCGTATAAGTCGCTCGCCGACCTCAAGGGCAAGCGGGTTGGATCCTATGCAGGCGCAGCGGGCACCGCCACAGTCCTGTTCCGAGTGCTGACTTCCCGCTACTACGGCTACGATCCGGCCAAGACCAACGACCTCCAATATGCCGGCCCTGGCCTGCTGCCCAGCCTGGTGGAGAAGAACGACATCGCGGCGGCGCTGCTCTTCGACCCGCTCGCGGCCAAGGCCATAGCGTCCGGCCCGTTCCGCTCGGTGGTCAACCTCGCCGACGTCTACAAGGAAAAAGTCGGCGACGACTTCCTCTGGATCGGCGTCGCCTCCAACGACGATTTCATCGCGCAGCAGCCGGCGGCCCTCTCCGCATTCGTGCGCGCATGGATCGAGTCGGTCGCCTACGTTCGGACCCACCCGGAAGTCTTCGAGCCCACCGCCAAGGCGCTGGGGCTCGACGCAGCCGGGACGAAGATCCTGCGCGACCGCGTGTTAGCCGACTACACGACGACCTGGAACGACGCGACGATCAAGTCGCTCTCCACCTTCGCGAAAATGGCCAACGACGTGATGGGCGGCGGTTTCCTCGACGAAGTGCCGGCCGCAGCGTTCACGACGCGCTTCAACCCGCGCTGAGCCGGTATGGCTTCACAAATTCTGGCGGCCTGCGCGTCGCACACGCCACTGATGCCATTCACCGATCCCGGCAACGGGGTCGGTGACGAAGTGCGCGTGGCGCTTGCGCGGCTCGGCGAGCGCATCACGGCTTTCGATCCCGAAGTGGTGTTCCAGTTTTCGCCGGATCACTACAACGCCTTCTTCTACGACCTGATGCCGCCGTTCTGCATCGGCGTGGAGGCCTCGGCACTCGGTGACTACGGCACCCATTCCGGGCCGATCAAAGTGCCGCAGGATCTTGCGCTCGGCGCGCATGCGGCCGCATCGGAGGCCGGCATCGATGTCGCTCTGTCGTATCGCATGAAAATCGACCACGGCTTCACGCAGTTCTGGCAGATCACGGTCGGCGCGGCGGACCGCTACCCGATCGTGCCGATCTTCGTGAATTGCGCAGCAGCGCCGCTGCCGAGATTTGAGCGCGTGCGGCTGCTCGGCGAGGCCATAGGCCGGTATGCGAGGACCCTCGGCAAGCGGGTGCTGTTCGTCGGCTCGGGCGGGCTCTCCCACGACCCGCCGCTGCCGCAGATCGCCACGGCGGATGCCGCGCGCCGGGAATTCCTCATCGCCGGGCGCAACCCGCCGCCCGAGGCGGTCGAGGCACGCCAGCAGCGGATCATCGCCGCGGGGCGGGCGTCGGCAAAAGGCGAAGGCCCCTGCCAGCCTTTGAACCCGCAATGGGACATGAAGGTGCTGGATCTCCTCTCGCGCGGCGACCTCGCGGCCTTCGACCGCATGACGGACGATGAAGTGCGCCGCGATGGCGGTTCGGGCGGCCCGGAGATCCGCGCGTGGCAGGCGGCGTTCGCGGCGCTCGCCACCGCGGGCGAGTACGACGCCACCGTCGAGTTCTATCGCGCGATCCCCGAATGGATTGTCGGCATGGGCGTCATGCACGCCTCTGCGCGAACGTAAGAGAACCCAAGGAAAACACATGCCCGCAAGGACCGGCAAGCAGTTCATCGAAGGCCTCAAGAGCCGTCCCCGGGACGTCTGGGTGCGCGGCGAGCGCGTCGGCGATGTCGCCGCGCATCCGGCATTCAAGCGCCCGGTGGAGCGCATTGCACAGCTCTACGACATGCAGCACGACCCGAAATACTCGGACGTGCTCACCTACAAGTCGCCCTCCTCGGGCAAACCCGTGGGCACCGCCTTCATGGCGCCGACGAGCCTCGAAGACCTCGTCAAGCGCCGCAATGCCTTCCAGGTGTGGTCCGAAGCGACGTTCGGCCTCATGGGCAGGTCACCCGATTTCATGAATACGGTGCTGCTTGCCTTCGCCGAGGCGAAAGAAGTCTTCGCCCGCGACGGGCAGAAGTACGCCGACAACCTCGTGAAGTACTACGAGCACGTGCGCGAGAACGACCTTTTCCTTTCCCACGCGCTGATCTCGCCGCAGACCGACCGCTCGAAGAGCTCCTCCGAGCAGGTCGACCCGCATCTGCACATGGGCGTGGTCAAGGAGACACCCGAGGGCATCGTGATCCGCGGCGCGCGAATGCTCGCGACGATGGGCCCCATCTGCGACGAGATGCTGATCTACAACCTGCCGGGCCTCAAGCCCGGCGACGAGCCGCACGCGGTCGCGTTTGCGGTGCCGGTCGATGCGCCCGGACTGCGGCAGATTTGCCGCGAGCCCTACAACTGGGGCGACCGCAGCAACTACGACCACCCGCTCGCGGCGAATTTCGAGGAATGCGATTCGCTCCTCATCTTCAACGACGTGCTGGTGCCCTGGGAGCGCGTCTTCATCTACAACAACGTCAAGCTGGCGAACGCTCTTTATCCCGACACGGCGTTGCGCAACCACACCGGCCACCAGACCAACGTGCGCGCCATGGTGAAGATGCGCTTCGCCGTCGGCCTCGCCCAGGCATTGGCGCGCTCGGTGAAGACCGACCAGTTCCTCCATGTGCAGGAGAAGCTTGGCGAATGCATGAGCTACGTCGAGCTCGTGAAGAGCGCGATCGTGCGCGCCGAAGTCGAGCACGACAAGCTGCCGAACGGGCATGTGCGCGCGTCGCTCCCCCCGCTGCAAGCGCTGCGAGGACTCCTGCCGACTTTCTACCCACGCGTGATCGAGGTGTTACAGATCATCGGCGCAGGCGGGCTGCTGATGACGCCGAGCGGCGCCGACTTCCACGCGCCTGAGATTGCGGGGGACGTCGCCAAGTTCTACCAGGGCGCCGAGGGCTTCAAGTCGGTCGACCGTGCGCGCCTCTTCAAGCTCGCCTGGGACCTCGCGGGCGATTCGTTCGGCATGCGGCAGCTGCAGTACGAGCGTTTCTATGCCGGCGACCCGGTCCGCATCCTCGCAATGACCTACCTCGGCACCGACGATCGCGACTACAAGTCGCTCGTCGACCGCGCGATCGAAATCGCAGGCAACCCCTAGCCAGCCGCGATGCTGTCCGAATCGCTGCTGGTGCTCGCCGGCGCGTTCGTTGGCGGCCTCGTTTCCGGCCTCACCGGATTCGGCACCGGCATGACGGCGCTGCCGATCTGGCTGGTCGGACTCACGCCCGCGCTCGCGAGCCCGCTGGTGGTCATCTGCTCGATCATCGGCCAGTTGCAGACCCTGCCGGCGATCTGGCATGCGATCGAGTGGCGCCGCTGCCTGCCTTTCATCGTCGGCGGCCTCACCGGCGTGCCGTTCGGCGCGTACCTGCTGCCGTACATCTCGATCAACGCCTTTCGCATCGCGATCGGCATCCTCCTCATCATCTATTGCGGCATTTCCCTCGCCGGCAATGTTCGCTTACGAGTGACCGGCGGCGGCCTCGCAGCGGATGGGCTGGTGGGTCTCGGCGGCGGCGTGCTGGGCGGCCTTGCCGGGCTCTCCGGCCCGCTGCCGACGATCTGGGCCGGCCTGCGCGGCTGGGGCAAGGACGAGCGTCGCGGCATCCTGCAGGCGTACACCACGGCCGTGCTGTGCTTTGCTTTCGTTGCCCAATGCTTCGCCGGCATCATCACCACCGAGGTCGGCTGGCTGGTGCTGGTCGCGCTGCCCGGCACGGTGCTCGGTTCTTGGATCGGGCGGCGCGCCTATACCAAGCTGGACAATGCCAAGTTCGAGAAAGCGGTCCTCACCGTGCTGTTCGTGTCGGGCGTTCTCCTACTCGCGGGAGGCGTTGCGCCCCTCATCCGATAGGCGAGTGCGGCCTGGCGAACAGAAGCCGGATCGAGGTTCCCCTACAGTCGCGGCATGTACAAGGCTGCAATTTCGATGGCGCTGATGTCTGCCGTGACCGCGTGGTCGGGCTCGTCGACTGCCGCCGACACGTCGCTCGCCTCGCTCCCGGATTGCCTCACGAGCAACTATGACGCGAAGCGCCACCTCTTCACGCTCTTGAACGCGTCGCCTGCGCAGCCGAACCAGCAATGCCTGCTGACCGTATCGGGTCCCGGCCAGCCGGCATCCGCAACGAATGTGCCGGCCGGCCGATACCTGATCAATCTCTCCGACGGCGGTGACGGCGGCGCAGGCGGCACCCTCCTCGACAAGAACGGCGGCGGCGGCGGCGGTGGCGGAGGTGCGAGCGCGCGCGAGTTGCAGCGCATCGTCAACCTTACCGAAGGCACCTACAAGCTCACCATCGGCGCAGGCGGACCCGGGGGGAATCCGTGCATACCGACCCCGAACGCCGTGTTTTCGGGCGGACCCGGCTGGCTCGGCAGCCCAAGCAGCCTGATGCGCATCGCCACCGGCGAAGTACTTATCGGAACGCCCGGGGCTGACCGGTACGCGCGTCCGTCGAAGCGGGAAAACGAAAAGGGCGCGGGCAATCCCGATGGCCACGGTGGATCGGGCCCCGGCAAGGCCAGCGGCGGCCGTGGGGGACACACGGACGTCACCGATGTCGTTGTAGTGTCTGCTCTTGGCGGCAACAGCCGCAGCGGCAATGCGGGTGGCGACCCGGGTGTGAGTTTCGGCGATCCTCGGAAGCTCAGCAGCGGCGGGGGCGGCGGCGCGTCAACCAAGGCAGAAGGCGGGGACGGCGGCGGCGAGCTTCGACGCCACTGGTTGATGCCGCCGGAGAAAGGCTCGCTCGGCAGCGGCGGCGGCGGCGGCGAAGGCACGCTTTTCGCCTGCGGCGCTGGCGCATCCGGCGGCAACGGCTATATCGCGCTTCGCGCGCTCTAGGCGTAAACCGTCTCGAAAGCCGTGATATTGCCAATCGCAACGCGCTGGCCCAATATCCCCGGCTAGGCCGGTCCCCGATTTGCCGAAACGGCGGGATCGAATTCCCCACCTTTCTGGAGCAAAAGCGATGGCATTTTCCCAACTACGGCTGGCGGCTGCCGCCGCCGCAACCCTGGCTGCGCTGCTTGCGATGCCTGCCTACGCGGGCAAGACGCTCGACGCGGTCAAATCCCGTGGACAGGTCGTGTGCGGCGTCAGCACCGGCCTCGCGGGCTTCTCGCAGGCGGACTCGAGCGGCAAATGGTCGGGCCTGGACGTCGATGTCTGCCGGGCGCTGGCCGCAGCCGTCCTGAACGACCCGGAAAAGGTGAAGTACGTCCCGCTGTCCGCCCCGCAGCGGTTCACCGCGCTGCAGTCGGGCGAAGTGGACGTCCTGCCGCGCAACACGACGTTCACGCTCACACGCGACGCGTCGCTGGGCCTGAGCGTAACCACGGTCAACTACTACGACGGCCAGGGCTTCATGGTGCCGGTCAAAACCAAGATCAAGAGCGCCAAGCTGCTGAAAGGCCAGACCGTTTGCGTGCAATCCGGGACGACCACCGAGAAGAACCTCGCCGACTTCTCCAAGGCCAACAACCTGAACATCAAGCCCGTGGTGTTCGACAAGCTCGAAGCGGCCAATGCGGCGTATTTTTCCGGACGCTGCATCGCCTACACCACCGACGCCTCCGGGCTGGCGTCGATCCGGGCCAAGGAAGCGAAGGATCCCAAGGAGCACCTGGTCCTTCCCGAGCTGATCTCCAAGGAGCCCCTCGGCCCCATGGTCCGCCGGGGCGATGACGAGTGGTTCGCCATCGTCAAGTGGGTGCTCTACGGGATGCTCGAAGCCGAGGAATACGGCGTGACGCAGGCCAATGTGGACCAGATGAAGGCGAGCAGCCCCGACCCCGTCGTGATGCGCCTGCTGGGCGGCGGCAACGAAGACACCGGCAAGTTGCTCGGGCTGGAAAAAGACTGGATGGCGCGCGCGATCAAGGCCGTGGGCAACTACGGCGAAAGTTTCGAGCGCAACGTCGGCTCCAAGTCGGCCCTCAATCTTCCGCGCGGCCTGAACAACCTCTGGAACAAGGGCGGGCTCATGTACGCCTACCCGGTCCGCTAGGGGGTGATGACCCGGAGGCCGCCGCCCGCGAAGAAAGTCTGGACGTGGCGCAGCCGGGCGCTGCGGGGCCTGGTCTACCAGCTCATTGCCGTCCTGGCCGTGGGGCTGGGCGTCTGGTGGCTGGCCAGCAACACCATGCACAACATGCAGGTGCGCGGCATCCAGAGCGGGTTCGATTTCCTGGGCCGTCCGGCAGGATTCGATATCGGCGAAAGCCTCTACGAATTCGACTCCGGCCAGCCGTACTGGCGCGCCTTCCTGATCGGGCTGACCAATACGCTGCGCGTGGCCCTCATCGGCATCGTGCTGAGCACCCTCCTGGGAACCCTGCTCGGCGTCGGGCGGTTTTCGCGCAACGCATTGGTGCGAGGCCTGTGCTACGCATACGTCGAGTTCGTGCGCAACGTGCCGGTGCTGCTGCAGTTGCTGATGTGGTACGTCTTCTTCGCCGAAGTGCTGCCCACCGCGGCGGACGCCTGGACGTTCGGGCCGCTGTTCCTGAGCAAGGGCGGCCTGAGTTTCCCGATCCCGATCTGGGAGGCCGGCCACTTGTGGGGCGTGTCGGGGCTGCTTGCCGGCGCAGTGCTGGCTTTCGCGTATCGGCGCTGGTCCTTCCGGACGTTCGAGGCGACCGGCCAGCCCAGGAGCCTCTTCTGGGTGCCGCTCGCAGTCTTCGTGTTGGTGGGGGTGCTCGGTTGGGCAGCCGGTGGCGCGCCGGCGCACTTCAACTCCCCCGTCAAGGGTGAGTTTTCGATCGAACAGGGCGGCTCGCTGACACCCGAGTTCCTCGCAGTGGTGCTGGGGCTGTCGATCTACACCGCGGCGTTCATCGCCGAAGTGGTGCGCGCAGGCATCCAGTCGGTCGTGCGCGGCCAGGGCGAAGCGGCAGCGGCGCTCGGGCTCAGCCCGGGCCAGTCGATGCGGCTGGTGCGGCTGCCCCAGGCGTTGCGCGTGATCATCCCGCCGCTGACCAACCAGTACCTGAACCTGACCAAGAATTCGTCCCTGGCGGTGGCCATCGGCTATCCGGAAGTGGTTTCGATCGCGACCACCTCGCTCAACCAGACCGGCCGGGCGGTCGAATGCATCTCGATCGTGATGCTGGTGTACCTCACCACGTCGTTGACGACTTCGTTCTTCATGAACTGGTACAACCGCCGAGCGGCCATCAAAGAGCGATGAGCCGGGTACCGCCTCCATGACTGCAACGACCTTCGACCCCATTGCCGCGCGCCCGGCCCCGGCAAAAACCTCGGGCGCGGCGGAATGGATTCGCGCCAACCTGTTCGGCGACTGGACCACCGGGCTCATGACCCTCCTGGTCGGCGGCGCGCTGCTCTATGCAGTGACGCACGTCCTCAGCTGGGCCGTTTTTCGCGCCGCATGGCTGCCCGACCACAACGCCTGCCGCGTCGAGGGCGTGGGCGCCTGCTGGGGCGTGGTGGCGGAGAAATACCGCTTCATCCTCTTCGGGCGCTATCCGTTCGAAGAGCAGTGGCGAGCGCTCGCCGCCACCCTGCTCATGCTGTGCCTGCTGGTAGCGAGTTGCACGCGGGCATTCTGGAGGCCCTGGCTCGTGGTCCTCTGGGCCGTGGTCCTCGGCATTTTCTTTGCGTTGATGTACGGCAACGTGATGGGCCTGCCCAAGGTCGAGACCGATCGCTGGGGCGGCCTGCCGCTCACGATCCTGCTGGCCTCCCTGTCGATCACGCTGGCATTTCCGATTGCCGTGGGGGTCGCGCTCGGGCGGCGCTCCAACCTTCCGGCGATCCGCGCCGTGTGCACCGTCTATGTGGAATTGATCCGCGGGGTGCCGCTGATCTCGGTGCTGTTCATGGCGTCGTTCATGTTCCCGCTCTTCATGCCGGAGGGTTTCTCGATCGATGTGCTGATCCGGGTCCTGGCCGGGATCACGCTCTTCGCGGCGGCCTACCTCGCCGAGGTGATCCGCGGCGGCCTGCAGGCGATTCCGAAGGGGCAGCTCGAAGCCGCGGCCACGCTGGGCCTGTCCTATTGGCAGACCCAGAAAAAGATCGTCCTGCCGCAGGCGCTCGCCATGGTCGTGCCGAGCATCATGAACAACTTCATCGGCCTGTTCAAGGACACATCGCTCGTGACCATCGTCAGCCTTTACGAATTGACCGGCGCCCTGTCGCTGGCGATCAACTCGGACGCCAACTGGCGCCCGTTCAAGCTCGAGGGGTACCTCTTCATCGCACTGATCTATTTCGCGTTTTGCTTTTCCATGTCGCGCTACAGCCTGTGGGTCGAAAAGCAGGTCAACAAGGGACAGGCGCGCTAGGCGCGCGATCAAATGCCAGAACCCATCCTCCGGTTCGACAAGGTCAACATGTGGTTCGGAAACGATTTCCACGTGTTGCGCGACATCGATTTCGAAGTCGCCCACGGCGAGCGCATCGTCATCTGCGGGCCCTCGGGCTCCGGCAAGTCGACGCTGCTTCGATGCATCAACCGGCTCGAGGAACACCAGCAGGGGCGCCTCTTTGTCGACGGCGTGGAGCTGACCGACGACGTCAAGGTCATCGACGACGTGCGCAAGAAAGTCGGCATGGTGTTCCAGCAGTTCAACCTGTTTCCGCACCTGACCGTGCTCGAGAACCTGACGCTGTCCCCGATGTGGGTCGGCAAGCTGCCGAAAAAGGAGGCCGAAGCGCGCGCCCTCGCGCAGCTGGAGCGGGTCCGGATCGCCGAGCAGGCGGGCAAGTACCCGCTGCAACTCTCGGGCGGCCAGCAGCAGCGGGTCGCCATTGCGCGCGCCCTGTGCCTTACGCCCAAGATCATGCTGTTCGACGAGCCCACCTCCGCGCTCGATCCGGAGATGATCAAGGAGGTGCTCGACGTGATGGTCGAACTGGCCAGACAGGGCATGACCATGTTGTGCGTCACCCACGAAATGGGTTTTGCCAAGGCCGTGGCCGACCAGGTGATTTTCATGGACGAGGGCCAGATCGTGGAACAGAACAATCCGGCCGAGTTTTTCAACCATCCCCAAAGCGAGCGCGGCAAGGATTTCCTGTCCAAGATCCTCGGACACTGATCGCCGACCTAGGCCAGCAGTTTCAGTCCCGTTCGCGTCAACCTGTAGCGCCGGTCCGCGGTCGCAGCAGCTGCCTCGGAATGCGTGACCAGGATCGCGGCCGCCCCTTTCTCCTTGACCTGAACGCGAAAGAGCTCGAGCACCTGCCGCGCATTGTCCGGGTCGAGGTTGCCTGTGGGTTCGTCGGCCAGCACCAGCCGCGGATTTCCCACCAGCGCGCGGGCGATCGCCACGCGCTGCAGCTCGCCGCCCGAAAGCTCGCGCGGCAGGCTTTCCTCGCGTCCGGCAAGGCCCACCGAGGCGACCGCCGCATTCGACCTCTCCGCAGCTTCTGCGCGTGGCACATGCCGCAGCGAAAGCGGCAGCGCGACGTTCTGCGACACGCCCAGGTGCGGCAGCACATGGAAGGCCTGGAACACGAACCCGAATTCGTCGCGGCGCAGGAGGGTAAGCGCGTCGTCGTCCAGTCCAGTGAGTTCGCGGCCGTCGAAGCGAACGCTGCCGCCGTCGGCGGGCTCGAGGCCCGCGATCACGTTAAGCAGCGTGGACTTGCCGGCACCCGAATCGCCGAGGATCGCAACATAGTCGCCTGCTGACATTTCGAGGCTCACCCCCGAGAACAGGAGCCGCTCCCCGAAGGACTTGCTGACATTTTCCAGGGCCAGCATCGGCCGGTTTCAGACCCCGAGGTAGCGCAGGTGGACCTCGGGGCGCGCGCGCAATTCGGACGCAGGGCCCGAGTACACGACCTCCCCCTTGACGAGGATCACGTTGCGGTCGGTGATCGCGTTGACCGCGCGGAAGTTCTTGTCGACGATCACCGTCGCGATGCCCGAAGCCTTGACGGTGCTGACGATCCCCATGATCTCGCGCGCGATCAGCGGCGCGAGCCCTTCGGTGGCCTCGTCGAGGATCAGCAGGTCCGGGTTGGTGAGCAGCGCGCGGCCGATGGTCAGCATCTGCTGCTCGCCGCCGGAGAGTTGTGCGCCGCCGTGGCCCATGCGCTCGTCCAGCCGCGGGAAAGTCTTGATGACGCGCTCGAAAGTCCAGTCGCGCCGGCCGTCGGTGCCGGCCCTCGCCGCCATGAGCAGGTTTTCGCGCACCGAAAGGTTCGGGAAGATGCCGCGCCCTTCCGGCACGTAGGCGATGCCTGCGCGAGCGATGCGATGAGGCGCGGCCGACGTGACGTCGACCCCCTTGACCTTGACGCTTCCGGAGCGCGGGCGCACCAGGCCCAGCATCGTCTTGAGCAACGTGCTCTTGCCCATGCCGTTGCGCCCCATGAGGCCCACCGACTCGCCGCGCCGGATCGAGAAGTCGATGCCGTGCAGGATGTGGCTCGCGCCGTAGTAGGTATGCAGGTTTCGCGCATCCACCAGGACTTCGGCATCCAGCACAGCGTCAGTCATGCGATTCGCCCAGGTAGGCTTCCTGCACTTCGGCATTCGCCCGGATTTCGGCCGGCGCGCCGCTTGCGAGCACCTGACCGTTGACCATCACCGTGAGCCGGTCGGCGAGCGCGAACACCGCGTCCATGTCGTGCTCGACCAGCAGGATCGCGTGGGTCTCGACCAGCTTCTTGAGCAGCGCCACCATCGAAGCCGACTCCTCCGCGCCCATGCCGGCGAGCGGCTCGTCGAGCAGCAGCAGCTTCGGGCGTGTGGCCAGCGTCATGGCGATCTCGAGCTGGCGCTGCTCGCCGTGCGAAAGCGCGCTGGCGAGCGAATCGGCGCGCGAGGACAGTCCCGCGGCGGCGAGCGCCTCCTCTGCCGCCCGATTGACTTCGTCGAGCTTCTCCGCCGGCCGGAAGAACTGCATCGAAGTCTTGCGCCGCGACTGCGCCGCGAGGCGGCAATTCTCGAACGCGGTGAAGGCGAGGAACACGTTGGTCTTCTGGTAGCTGCGGCCTACGCCCATGCGCGAGATCTGGTGCGCGGCCAGGCCGGTGACGTCGCGCCCTGCGATCGTCACGCTGCCGCTGGAAGGCAGGAGATCGCCCGAGAGCATGTTGATGAGCGTCGACTTGCCGGCGCCGTTCGGCCCGATGACCGCGTGCAGCTGGCCCATGTGCGCTTCCAGCGACACGTTGCTCACCGCCGCAAGGCCGCCGAAGTGGCGCGTGAGCGACTGCGTGGCGAGGACGGGGTCAGCCACGCGGTTTCCTCAGTCGCTTGATCGCGGACGCGCCCAGCCCGAGCAGGCCGTTCGGCAGCAGCAGCGAGGCCAGCACGATAAAGAGACCCATCCAGAGCTGCCAGTGCTTGCCGAGGTCGACGCTGCCGAGCTTGGGGAGTCCCTGCAAGCCGAGCTCCAGCAGCATCCAGACCGCCGCGCCGATGATCGGGCCGGTGAGCGTGCCCATGCCGCCGAGGATCACCATCATCATGACCGCGCCGGAAAGGTGCCAGCCCATCATCTCCGGATTCACCACGCCGAACTGGATCGACGAGAGGTAGCCGGCCACGCCGGCGATCGCGCCGGCGATCACGAAGGCGACCAGCTTGTAGCGGAAGGTGGGGAAACCCAGCGACCGCATGCGCGCCTCGTTGGCCTTGATGCCGACGAGCACCCGCCCGAACGGCGAGGCGAGGATCACGCGCAGTAGGAGGTACATGAGCACGAAGAGCACCAGCACGAGGTAGAAGACATGCACGAAATTGTCGAGGTTGAAAGGCTGCCAGTCGCCGATCTTCGCCACTGGCCGCACGTCGATGTAGATGCCGTCGTTGCCGCCGGCGATCTTGGTGTCGTGAAAAAGGAAGAAGAGCATCTGCGCGAAGGCGAGCGTCACCATGATGAAGTAGATGCCGTGCGTCCTCACCACGAAAAAGCCGATCACCAGCGCAAGCAGCGCGGACACGCCGATCGCCAGCGGGAAGGAGGTCCAGAAATTCGCCGCCTGGTACTGCGGCGTCAGCAGGGCCAGGGTGTAAGCCGCTGCGCCGTAGAAAGCCGCATGGCCGAACGAAACGAGGCCGGTGTAGCCGAGCAAGAGGTCGAGGCTCATCGCGAGGATGCCCATGATCATCAGCTTGGCGAAGAACTGCACGTAGAACTTCTCGGCGAGGAACGGCGTGGCCGCAAATGCAATCACGACCACAGTCAGCACGATCGCGTTCGCGCGCGACGCGGTATTCACGATCCCGCTCGCAGGATAGTCACAGCTTCTTCCCGAAGAGGCCTTCGGGCCGCCAGAGCAGGATCGCCGCCATCAGCACGTACACCGTCATGCTCGAGAGCTCGGGCAGGATCTTCACTCCGCCGATCTCCAGGGACAGCACCTTGCCGAAAGTGTCCACCAACCCGATCATCACCGAGGCGATCAGCGCCCCTTTGACCGAGCCCATGCCGCCGATGACAACCACCACAAAGCAGACGATCAGCACCTGGTTGCCCATGCCGGGAAAGACCGCCGAGACCGGCGCGGCGATCATCCCCGCGAACGCGGCGAGCGTGAGGCCGGCGGCGAACACCACGCGATAGACGATCTGGATGTTGATACCGAGGGACTGCACCATCTCGCGGTTCGAGGCGCCGGCGCGGATCATCATTCCCAGGCGCGTCTTCTGGATCACCCAGTACATGAGCAACGCCACGACCAGGCACACGCCCGAAATCCACAGGCGGTAGACAGGATAGGACTGGTTCTCGGTGAGCGGGATCGACGCGCCGAGGATCTGCGGCACGTTGACGCCGCGCACGTCATCGCCCCAGATCACGCTGCGCAATTCCTCGAAGACGAGGATCAGGCCGTAGGTCAGCAGCACCTGGTAGAGGTGGTCGCGATGGTAGAGCCAGCGAATCACCAGCCATTCGAGCAGCATGCCGATCAGCACGCTGATCACGATCCCCGCCGGCAGCGCGAGCCAGAAATTGCCGATCGCGCCGGTAAGCGACCACGCGAGATACGCGCCGATCATGTAGAAGCTGCCATGGGCGATGTTGATAATGCCCATGATGCCGAACACCAAAGTAAGGCCCGAGGAGACCAGGAACAGCAGCAGGCCGTACTGCACGCCGTTCAACAGCTGGATGAGGAAGGTACTAAGTTCCACGGTTCTTCTTCGCTGCGCAGCTAGGCGGCTTCCCCCT
>JANMDK010000093.1:0-11122 GCA_031376265.1 Pseudomonadota bacterium | reverse complement strand
CGGGGGAGGTTGAAACATGTCCAAGGGGCTCGCAGTGGTGGCGGTGGGTGCAACGCCCTGATCACCGACAAGGCGCACCAGTCGATCCCCGACCAGTACGAGGCCGCGGCGATGACCGCGCACTACGTGGCCGACATGATCGTGGCCGGCTGGAACGTGGTGCTCACGCACGGCAACGGTCCGCAGGTGGGGTTCATCCTGCGCCGCTCGGAGTTGTCGATCAAGGAAGTCACCCCGGTGCCGATGGACTATGCCGGGGCAGACATCCAGGGCGCGATCGGCTACATGTTCGATCGCGCGTTCCGCAACGAATTCCGGCACCGCGGGATCGCGAGAAAGCCGATCGCCGTGGTCACCCAGACACTGGTCGATCGCAACGACCCGGCGTTTGCGAACCCGACCAAGCCCATCGGCTCGCACTTCGACGAGGCGACCGCCAAGCGCATCGCCGCCGAGCAGGGCTGGACGGTCAGGGAAGACGCGGGGCGCGGCTGGCGGCGCGTGGTGCCCTCGCCGCGGCCAAAGGCGATTGTCGAAGTCGTTGAGTTCCGTTTCCTTGCCAACGCCGGCTATCTCGTGATCGCGTGCGGCGGCGGCGGCATCCCGGTGATCGAGGAGGAAAGCGGCGACCTTGTTGGCGTCGAGGCGGTGATCGACAAGGACTTCGCTTCCAGCCTCCTTGCCCGCGACATGGGCGCGAACCTGCTGCTGGTGTCCACCGGCGTGGAGAAAGTCGCCATCGATTTCAACACCCCGCAGCAGAAATGGCTCGACCGCATGACGCTCGATGACGCGAACCGCCTTTATGCCGCCGACCAGTTCGACAAGGGCAGCATGGGGCCGAAGGTCAAGGCGATCATCGAATACCTCGAAGGCGGCGGCAGCGAAGGCTTGATCACCAATCCGCAGAACATCGGCCGCGCCCTCGCGGGCGAAACAGGCACGCGCATCTCCAGAGCGTAGAGCGCACCGGCCGGGTCTCACGTGCCCGCGCATTTTCTTCCCGCGCCGCTCTAAGCGCCGCATCGCGCTCACGCATGCGTTCGATTGCGGCGACCTCTTCTTCTGCGCCGGCGCCTCAGTGGTAGTCCTCCTCCCTCTGGTGGCGGAAGGCGAGGAGAGTGACAGTCTCCTGGTTCTCGATCTCGAACAGCGCGACGTAGCCGGACCCGCTGAAGGGAATGATGAGTTCGCGCAGGAACGGGTTGCCGTCACTGCCCAGGGCCTTGCGGCACGAAAACGGAAACACCTCGAGTAGTTCGACCGCCTTTACGACCGCCGCCCGGGCTTTTTCGGCTGCCGCGAAGTCCTGCGCCAGAAGAAAATCGAACAGGCGCAGCAGGTCCGCTTCCGCTTCCGGAGTAAAGCGGACCTTGAACCGGTTCATGCCGCCGCTTTGGCACCTGCCCGGCCGCGGCCCTTGCGCGCCTTGTCCAACCGCCGCGCGAGCTTGCCCAGTACCGCGGCTGCCGAGATATATTCGCCCGACTTTCTCGCCGCCTCACCCGATGCCAATCCGCGCTCGATGAAAGCTTTCTGGGCCTGGCGGAACTCGACATTCCGGCGCACCGCATCCTCGACGAATCCGGACAAGGTTTCGCCGGACTGGAGAACTTCTTCGGCGGCTTGACGCAGTTCAGGCGAAACGCGGACCGCAGGAATGGCAGCAGTTTTCACGAGCATCCTTTGAATTACATTTGTAATGCAATCGTGAACGAAAACCGGACAGCTGGCAAGGCTGTACCGACCCGGGCGGCCATGCGCTCGCCCTAGGCGCTGGTCAGCCGGGTGTTCGCGAGGTTCAGCCTCGCGACCAGGATCCCAATGAAGGCGCGGTCGAACTTGAGCCGGCAGGCTTCGCTCGCCCCCTCCAGGTCCGCGACCTTGATACGCACGACGCGAGACTCGCCGTTGGCGCTTATGCTGGCGCCGCGCTCTTTCGAAGTCTCGGACAGGTAGGCCATCTCGCCGAAGCACTCGCCGGCGCCGAGCACGTTCAAGAGCTTCTTGTTCTTGGTGACCTTCACTTCGCCCGAGACGAGCAGGCAGAAGTGGTCGCCGAGATCCCCCTCGCGCATGAGCGTGGTGCCTGCGGGCACTTTTTCCCAGCTGCCCATCGTTACGACTTCCCAAAGCTCCGGATCGGTAAACCGGCGGAAGAACTCCATCGCGCGAAGCGCGTTGAATTTCTCGCTGTCGGCGAACTCCTCGCTCTTGCGCGAAAGGCTCTCCGCGCGGAAGGCATCGGCGAGATCCTTGGCGAAATCCTCCCAGGTCTGGTAGCGGCGCGTCTGGTCCTTGTGCATCGCCTTGCGCACGATGCGGTCCACCGACATCGGGATCCCATCGCGCAATGACGACGGGGGCGCCGGGTCGGTGGTGGTGATCTGGTAGATCATGCTGAAGTTGTTCGACGCCTGGTAAGGCAGCTCCCCGGTGAGCAGCTGGTACATGACCACGCCAAGCGAGTAAATGTCGGTCTGCTGCGAAAGCGGCTGCTCGCGGATCTGCTCAGGCGACATGTAGGCGGGCGACCCCACGCCGGAGATCTGCGTCGTGTCGATTCCCGAGGAGAGCGCGAGGCCGAAATCCGAGATCTTGATGTCCGTCGGGCCCGACATGAGGATGTTGCCGGGCTTGATGTCGCGGTGAGTCACGCCCAGCTGGTTGGCGTACGAAAGCGCGCGCGTGCACTTGAAGACGATCTCTACGATCTTGTCGATCGGCAGCAGGTTGTCAGGCGCGGTATGCGGCTCGAGCGTGCCGCCGTCGACGTACTCCATGACGATGTAGCCGGACTCCTGCTCGACCACCGCGTCGTAGATGGCCACGATGTGCGGATGGGAGAGCTTGCCGGTGAGCGAAGCCTCCGCGAGGAACAGCTTGCGATAGACGCGGCCGCTGACGCTGTTGCGCAGCGCTTCGGGAAAAATGCGCTTGACCGCCACCTCGCGCTCGTTGAACGGGTCGTGGCAGAGGTAGACCTCGCTGGTGGCGCCTTCGGCGAGCTTGCGGATGACCGGGTACTTGCCGATCTGCTCGGGAAGCGCGTCAGGGGCCGCTTCGGGTGTCGCTTCGTCGGACATGGTCCGTTGGCTACACGCCGGAGAGGCGAATGTTGGCCATCGTCAGGCGCTCGACCAGGATCTCCATGAAGGCGCGGTCGAACTTGTGCCTGCAGGCGTCGGAGGCCTGTTCAAGGTTCGGGGTCGGCACCGAGATGATTTTCGCTTCCCCCATGACGGTGACATCCGCGACGCGGACCGGCGTGGACTTCGACAGGTAGGCCATCTCGCCGAAAGCTTCGCCGGTGCGCAAGAGATTCAACAGCTTGCCGCGCTTGGTCACCTTGACCTCGCCGCCGGCGAGGATGCAGAAGAAATCGCCCGGCTCGCCTTCGCGCAGCAGCACTTCGCCGGCGGTCGCGCTGCGCCATGTGGACATGTTGGCGACTTCCCAGAGCTCGGCGTCGGTGAAGTTCTCGAAGAACGCGAGGCCGCGCAAGGTCTCGAACTTGTCGGTGTCGGCGAAGCCCGCCTGCTCGGCGCTCTTGTACTCGGTGCGGAAAACGTCGGCGAGGTCCTGGGCGAAGGATTCCCAGTCCGGGTAGCGGTCGTCGAGGTCGCGGGCCATGGCGCGGAGCACGATGGCCTCGACCCGCGCGGGAATCTCCGGCCGCATCGACGAGGGCGGCGGCGGGTCCATCGTGGTGATCTGGTAGATCAGGCTGAAATTGTTGCTCGCCTGGAAGGGGAGCCGCCCGGTGAGCAGGTGGTACATCACCACGCCCATCGAGTAGATGTCGGTGCGGTGGTCCAGCGGATGTTCCTTGACCTGCTGCGGCGACATGTAGGCCGGCGAGCCGATCGCGGCGATCTGGGTCGTCTCGGCCGTGGCGACCAGCGCCGCGCCGAAATCGGTGATCTTCACCTCGGACCCGCCGGCGTGAAGGATGTTGGCCGGCTTGATGTCGCGGTGCGTGATGCCCATGCGATGCGCCGTCTCGAGCGCGCGCGTGCACTTGAAAGCCATCTCGACCACGGTCTCGATCGGCAGCAGGCTCTCGGGCACGCAGAATCTCTCCAGAGTGCCGCCGTCGACGTACTCCATGACGATGTAGTGAAGCTCCTCCTCGGCGACCGCATCGTAGATCTGCACGATGTGCGGGTGCTGCAGCTTGCCCGCGAGCGAGGCCTCGTTGACGAAGAGCTTCTTGAAGAGCTTGCCCTGCGCCGGGTCGTTGAACATTTCGGTCGAGACCACCTTGACCGCGACGTCCCGGCCATTGAACGGGTCGTGGCACAAATAGACCTCGGACGTCGCGCCGCTTCCGAGCAGCTTGATGACCGGGTACTTGCCGATTCTTTCCCGGCCGGGCGCGTCGCTCATTTTGCCGCGAGCCTGCGCCGGCCCCGCGCAACCGCGCGCGTTACTTGGGCGGGCGCAGTGCCGCCGGGGTGCGAGCGGCGGCCGACCGAGCCCTCGAGCGTGAGCCAGCCGGCGACGTCCGCGCCTATCGCGGGCGAGAAGCGCTTGAGCTCGGCCAGCGTCAGATCGGCGAGGTCGCAGCCTTTTTTCTCCGCAGCGCGCACGGCCTGCGCCACGATTTCATGCGCATCCCGGAAAGCCGCGCCTTTTCCCACGAGGTAATCGGCGAGGTCGGTCGCGGTGGCGAAACCCTCTAGCGCCGCGGCGCGCATGCGCTCGGGCACCGGCCGCACGCCGGCCACCATGCTCGCGAACACCGTGAGGCAGTCTTTCAGCGTGTCGATCGTGTCGAAGAGCGGTTCCTTGTCTTCCTGGTTGTCCTTGTTATAGGCGAGCGGCTGGCCCTTCATGAGGGTGAGCAGCCCGACAAGGTGGCCGACCACGCGGCCGGTCTTGCCGCGCACCAGCTCCGGCACACCCGGGTTTTTCTTCTGCGGCATGATCGAGGAGCCGGTGCAGAACCGGTCGGGGATCGTGATGAACCGGTAGCGCGGGCTCATCCAGAGGATCAGCTCTTCGGAGAAGCGCGAAAGGTGGATCAGCACCAGCGAAGCGGCAGCGGCGAATTCGATCGCGAAATCCCGGTCGGAGACCGCGTCCAGCGAGTTCTCGCAGATCGCCTCGAAGCCGAGCGCCTTTGCGACGTGCCCGCGGTCGATCGGGAAGGTCGTGCCGGCCAGTGCCGCGGCGCCGAGGGGCAGGCGATTCACGCGCCGCCGGCAGTCGGCCAGGCGCTCGCGGTCGCGCTCGAACATTTCAAAATAGGCAAGCAGGTGGTGGCCGAACGTGACCGGCTGCGCGACCTGCATGTGCGTGAACCCCGGCATGACCACGCCGGCGTATTTCCCCGCGGCGTCGAGCAGGTTCTCCTGCAGCGTGACGAGGATTGCGCGGATCGCGTCGATCTCGCCGCGCAGGTAGAGACGCACGTCGGTGGCGACCTGGTCGTTGCGCGAGCGGCCGGTATGCAGGCGCTTGCCCGCGTCGCCGACGAGCGCGGTCAGGCGCTTTTCGATGTTGAGGTGCACATCCTCGGCATCGATCGACCATTCGAAGCGGCCGGCGTCGATTTCCTTGCCGATCGCGGCCATGCCGCGCTCGATCGAGGCGAGGTCGCTTTTCGAGAGGATTTTCTGCGCAGCAAGCATCCGCGCATGCGCTATCGAGCCCTCGATGTCGGCCGCGGCAAGGCGGCGGTCGAACGTCACCGAAGCGGTAAAGCGCTTGACCAGCTCGTCGACCGGCTCGGCGAAGCGGCCGGACCAGCCCTTGGAGGCGGAGGCCGCGGGTTGTGCCACGCGGTTGGCGGCCGGTTTCGATGCGCGAGCAGCGGGCGGCGTGCGCCTTTTTGATTGTCTAGAGGCCATGGGGCATACTGAATGAGTCAGGCGCGACGCTATTCGCAGCCCCAGATTCCGAGCCACCTCTCAACGGGGCGTTTCGAGCGTAAGCCCAATGAGTATAAAGCAAAACGCCTATTCTGACGGATTGCCGGACTTCCGCAGCCTCGGCGTGACCGCGCGGATTCTCGTCGCGGTGAACCTCGTTGCGATCGCCGCCGCCTGCTATGCCGAATCCGGCTGGACGCGGGGGTTCGAGCGCTTCGTGCACGATGCGGCCTTCATCGAGCCGGCGCTGCTTGCGAGCATCGTTGCCCTGTACGCGATTTCGCCGCTCCTCGTGCCGATGCGTTACCTGACAGCCTGCTTTCTCGTGGTCGTCGTGGTCCTCGGGATCGTGGCCGGCGTTGCCCATGTGGTGCAGTCGATCGGCGCAAGCGACGTTCTCAAGCCCTCGCGCGTGCTCGTATTCGCCGCGGCCATCACCGTGGGCTTGCTGGGTTACCTGCGCTTGCGGGCGAAAGCGTACTCGCCGGCGCTGACCGAGGCGCGGCTGCAGGCGTTGCAGGCGCGGATCCGGCCGCATTTCCTTTTCAACAGCCTCAACGCGATCCTCTCGCTGATCCGCAAGGACCCCAAGCGCGCCGAGCTCGCGCTCGAGGATCTCGCGGATCTCTTTCGCGTGCTGATGTCCGACGGCCGCAGGTTCGTGCGGTTGTCCGAGGAGATCGCGCTGCTCGAGCGCTATGCGAGCATCGAGCAGCTCCGGCTCGGCGACCGCCTGCGGCTGTCGTGGGACATCGACAGCGCGCCGCAGGATGCGTTGCTGCCGCCGCTAGTGCTGCAGCCGTTGCTGGAGAACGCGGTCTACCACGGCGTGGAGCCCGGCACCGAGGCCGGCGAGGTGCTGGTCCAGATCGAGGGCCGCGGCAAGCGCGTGTTCGTGCGCGTCGTGAATCCCCTGCATCCGGAATTCGCGCAGCGCCCCGGCAACCGCATGGCCCTGGAGAACCTGCGCGAGCGCCTCACGCTCTTCTTCGATGCCGAAGCGACGGTCCGCACGCGCGAGGCCGATGGCCGCTTCCAGGTCGATATCGAGTTCCCCCACGTCACCGAGCGGCCCGCGGGCCAGGCGGAAGCCGCATGAAGGACCAGCCGCTGCGCCTTTTCATCGCCGATGACGAGCCGCCGGCCCGCAGCCGGATGCGCGAACTCCTCGAAGACTTGCGCGCCGAATGCCCGTCGGAAATCGTCGGCGAGGCCGCCAACGGCCTCGAAGTGCTCGAGCGCCTGCCCGAGTGCAACGCCGACGTGCTGCTGCTCGACATCAGCATGCCCGGCCTTTCCGGCATCGAGGTCGCCCGGCATTTGTCGAAACTGGAGGGCGGGCCGGCGATCGTTTTCGTCACGGCGCACGACGCGCATGCCGTCGAAGCCTTCGAGCTGAACGCCCTCGACTACCTGCTGAAGCCGGTGCGCGCGGCGCGCCTGGAGGCCGCGCTGCGCAAGGCGCGCACCGCCGGGCCGCCGCTGGCCGCGTCGCTGGAGCGCGCGCAGTCCGGCCCGCGGGCGCATTTCTCGATCGTCGAGCGCAACCGCATCCAGCTCGTGCCCGTGGCGAGCGTGGTGTATTTCAAGGCCGAGCTCAAGTACGTCACGGTGCGCACGCCGGAGCGCGAGCACATTGTCGAGGAATCCCTGGTGTCGCTGGAGAAGGAGTTCGCGTCGGCCTTCATCCGCATCCACCGCAATTGCCTCGTCTCCCGCGCGGCGATCCACGGGTTCGAGCGCGCCACCGGCAGCGACGACGAATCGCACTGGGAAGTCCTTCTCGAAGGGGTGCCCGAAAGGCTCCCCGTGAGCCGCCGCCAGTGGCCGGAGGTGCGCGACCTGCTCGGCGAGCGTTGAGGCGCTGCTAAAATCGCGCCTCCCCGATGGCCTCCTCCCCGACTCCCCCGTCCCAGCCGGCGCAGCACGCAGTCCCCGGCCGTATCGTCATTGCCACCCGCGAGAGCCGGCTCGCCTTGTGGCAGGCCGAGCATGTGCAGGCGCGCCTGCGCGCGCTCTACCCGGCGTGCAGCGTCGAACTGCTGCCGATGACCACGCGTGGCGACGAGCTGCAGGAGGCGAAGCTCGCGCTCGAAGGCGGCAAGGGGCTCTTCATCAAGGAGCTGGAGGTGGCGCTGACCGACGGCCGCGCCGACCTCGCCGTGCACTCGATGAAGGACGTGCCGGTCGAACTGCCCGCAGGCTTCGCCTTGGCTGCGATCCTCGAGCGCGAGGATCCGCGCGACGCTTTCGTCTCGAATGACTACGCGATGCTCGAGCAGATGCCCGCCGGCGCGATCGTCGGCACCTCGAGCCTGCGCCGCGCCGCGCAGATCGCCGAGAAATTCCCGGCGCTCGAGATCCGCCCGGTGCGCGGAAACGTCAACACGCGCCTGGCGAAGCTCGATCGCGGCGACTACGCGGCGCTGATCCTTGCCGCGTCCGGGCTGAAGCGCCTCGACATGGAGGCGCGCATCCGCGACTACCTGACGATCGAGCAAAGCCTGCCGGCGGCGGGGCAGGGGGCGCTCGGCATCGAGTGCAGCGCTGATCGCGCCGACCTCATAGCGGCGGTCGCCCCGCTCGTCCACCGGGGCAGCTCGCTCTGCCTGGCGGCCGAGCGCTCGGTCAACCGCGCGCTCGGCGGCAATTGCAGCATCCCGCTTGGCGCCTATGCCGAGATCTGGAGCGGCACCTTGCGGCTGCGCGCGCTGGTGGCGGCGCCCGACGGCAAGCGCATCGCGCGCGCCGAGGCTACCGGCACGGCAGACGCGCCGGAAGCGCTCGGCCTCAAGGTCGCCGGGCTGCTGCGCGACCGCGGCGCGGACGAAATCCTGGCCGCGCTCGGGCAGTGAAGACGCGTCCGCTCAGCGGGCGAGCCATTGTTGTCACCCGCCCCGCCCAGCAGGCCGCAAGCTTTGCCCGCTGCATCGAGGACTCGGGCGGCCGCGCGCTCGTCTATCCGGCGATTGCCATCGAGCCGCTGCGCAGCGCCGCGCTGGAGGCGGTCCTCGCTCGCCTCGCCGGCTTCGACCTCGCGATCTTCATCAGCCGTAATGCGGTGGAGCAGGGAATTTCCTCCCTGCAGGAAGCAGATGGCCTGGCCTCGCTGCCTCGTGCGGCAGCCGTAGGTGCCGGCACGTGCAGGGCGCTGGAAGCGCACGGCGTCAAAGGCGTCATCGCGCCCGAAGGCCAGGCCGACAGTGAAGCGCTGCTCGCGGAGCCCGCATTGCAGGCGATGGCCGGCAAACGGGTGCTGATTTTTCGCGGCGAGGGCGGACGGGAGGTCCTCGCCTCGGCGCTGCGCTCGCGCGGCGCGACGGTCGAGTATGCGGAGTGCTACAGGCGAGTGCGGCCCGCGGTGGACGTCAAGCCGCTGCTGGAGGCATGGGCACGCGGCGGCGTCGACGCGGTCACGGTTTCGAGCGGCGAAGGGCTAGCCAATTTCGCTCACCTGCTCGGCGCGGCGGGCCTGGACCTGCTCCGCGCCGCGCCGGTCTTCGTGCCGCACCCACGCGTCGCCGCCGAAGCCCGCAGCCTCGGGATCCCGGAGGTCATCGTCGCCGGGGCGGCCGACGACGAGATGCTCCCGGCGCTGGTTGCCTATTTCGGCGCCGCAGGCTAAAACGGCGGCAATGCGAGCCCCCAAATGAACGAGCCTGGCGTCCCCCAAATCGTCGACGAAACCGCGCACGCCCGGCGCAAGCGCGGCCTCGTCACGATCGGCGTGGTCGCCGCGCTGGTGCTTGCAGGCGCCTACAGCTGGTATGACGCGCGCAGCCGCATCGGCGCAACCCAGGACGAAATCGCGCGCCGCCTGCGCGACATCGACACGGAGAGCCGCGAGGCGAAGCTGCTCGCGAAGCAGGCGCAGGAAAGCATGCGCGAGGCGCAAGCCAAGATCGCGGTGCTCGAAGGCAAGCTCGCCGAGTCGCAGAGCCAGCAGCTCGCGCTCGAATCGCTTTACCAGGAGCTTTCTCGCAACCGCGACGAATGGGCGCTCGCCGAGATCGAGCAGGTGCTCACCATCGCCGCGCAGCAGCTGCAGCTTTCCTCCAACGTCCGCGCCGCGCTGCTCGCCCTGCAGCTGGCCGAATCGCGCCTCGCGCGCTCGGACCGCCCGCAGTTCCTCCCGGTCCGCAAGGCCGTGGCGCGAGACATCGAGCGCCTGCGCGCGGTGCCCGCAATCGACATTGCGGGCGTGTCGCTCAAGCTGGACGGGCTGGTGGCCGCCGTCGACGCCCTGCCGCTCGCCTTCGACGAGCGCACCGCTGAAGGCGCCAAGGGCGGCAAGGGCCAGGGAAAGGCCGAGGTGCAGGAGGGGTTCTTCTATCGTTTCGGCGCCGAAGTCTGGGGCGAGCTTAAAAGTCTCATTCGCATCCGCTCGATGGAGGCGCCCGAGCCGCCGCTGCTCGCGCCCTCCCAGGCGTATTTCCTGCGGGAGAACCTGAAATTACGCCTCTTGAATGCGAGGCTCGCGCTGGCGATGCGCGACGAGGCCGGCTTTCGCGAGGACATGCGCGTTGCCCAGGCGTGGGTCAACCGCTACTTCGACGTGCGCTCGAAGCAGGCTGCCGCGTTCGGCGCCCAGGCCAAGCAACTCGGCGCCACGTCCTTCACTTTCGAGCTCCCGACCCTGGCCGAAAGCCTCGAAGCGGTGCGCGGCTACAAGTCGCGGCGCGAGCGCGGCACGCCTTGAGGCGGCTGGCCTTGGATCTCCCGGTCGCATGAGGGCGCTCTTCTGGCTGCTGGCAGTCTTTGCCTCCGCGGTTACGATCGCGATCATCGGCCGCGGCAACGACGGCTACGCGCTCTTCGTCTATCCGCCGTGGCGGGTGGAGCTTTCGCTGATTTTCTTCTTCGTACTTTTCGCAGCTTCCTTCGGCGTCGTGTACCTGCTGGCGCGGCTGGTGCACCACACTTTCCAGCTGCCGGTGCATGTGCGCACCTACCGGCAGCGCGTGCGCGCGGCCAAGGCGCGCGACGCCTTGCTGGGCTCGGCGCAAGCGTATCTCGAAGGGCGCTTCGCGCGCGCCGAGAGCGATGCGCGCCAGGCATATGACGGCGGCGAGTCCCGCTCGCTCGCGGCCCTGCTAGCCGCGCGCGCCGCCCACCAGATGCGCGCGCGCGACCGCCGCGACCAGTGGCTCGAGAAATCCGCCGAGGCCGGGGATCCGCTGCATGTCGCGCGGCTCGTGACGCGTGCCGAGCTGCTGCTCGAAGACCGGGACTACATCGGCGCGCGC
>JANMDK010000075.1:0-6505 GCA_031376265.1 Pseudomonadota bacterium | reverse complement strand
CCAACCAGCCTGCCGTCTAACCCCGGCTATCGCAAAGTCAATCCGGCCGATGCGCCGGTGATGATTCTGGCGCTGACCTCGGACTCGCTGACGCGCGGACAAATGTACGATGCGGCGTCGAGTATCCTCGCGCAGAAACTGGCGCAACTGCAAGGCATCGGCCAGGTCAGGGTGGGCGGCAGCTCGCTGCCGGCGGTGCGGGTCGAGCTGAATCCGCAGACGCTCTACAAGTACGGCATCGGGCTCGAGGAGGTGCGCCAGGCGATCGTCGCGACCAATGCCAACCGGCCCAAGGGGTTCGTTGAAGACGACAAGCGCCACTGGCAGATCATGGCCAACGACCAGGCGCGCAAGGCCGCCGAGTACATGCCGCTGGTGATCGCCTACCGCAACGGCGCGGCGGTGCGCCTGCAGGACGTGGCCGAGGTGGTCGACTCGGTGCAGGACCTGCGCAACGCCGGCTCGGCCAACGGCAAGCCCTCGGTGCTGCTGATCCTCAACCGCCAGCCGAACGCCAACATCATCGAGACGGTGGACCGGGTGACCGCGCTGCTGCCTGTATTGAGAGCCTCGATCCCGAGCTCGATCGATCTCAAAGTGGCGCTGGACCGCACGCCGACGATCCGCGCCAGCCTGCGCGAGGTGGAGCGCTCGCTGATGATCTCGATGGGCCTCGTGATCCTCGTGGTGTTCCTGTTCCTGCGCAACTGGCGGGCGACGCTGATCCCGGCGGTGGCGGTGCCGGTCTCGCTCATAGGCACCTTCGCGGTCATGCACCTGCTCGGGTTCAGCATCAACAACCTCTCGCTCATGGCGCTGACCATCGCCACCGGCTTCGTGGTGGACGATGCGATCGTGGTGCTGGAGAACGTCACGCGAAAGATCGAGGAGGGCATGCCGACCATGCAGGCGACGCTGCAGGGCGCGCGCGAGGTCGGCTTCACGGTGCTCTCGATGAGCCTGTCCCTGATCGCGGTGTTCATCCCGATCCTGCTCATGGGCGGCATCGTCGGGCGGCTGTTCCGCGAATTTGCGGTGGTGCTGTCGGTCGCCATATTGATCTCCCTGCTGGTCTCGCTGACCACCACGCCGATGATGTGCGCGCGCCTCCTCAGGCCCGAATCGGGGCAGAAGCACGGGCGGCTGTACCACGCCAGCGAGCGCTTTTTCGCGGGGATGCTGCGCGTTTACGAAATTACGCTGACGTTCTCGCTGCGGCACGGCGTGCTGATGCTGATCCTGCTGGCCGCCACGATCTGCCTCAACGTCTACCTTTATACGATCGTGCCGAAGGGCTTTTTCCCACAGCAGGACACCGGGCGCCTGGTCGGCAACATCCAGGCCGACCAGGGCATCTCTTTCCAGGCGATGCGCATCAAGGTGGCGCGTTTCGCTGAGATCGTGCGAAGCGACCCGGCCGTCGAGACGGTCGTCGCATTTACCGGCGGCGCGCAGCGCAACCGCGCTTTCATGTTCGTATCGCTCAAGCCGCTGGAGGAAAGGAAGCTATCGGCCGACCAGGTCGTCGGGCGACTGCGGCAGAGCCTGATCAAGGAACCCGGCGCGGCGCTCTTCCTGGTGCCGGTGCAGGACATCCGCGTCGGCGGCCGTCAGGCGAACGCGCAGTACCAGTTCACGCTGCAGGCCGACGAGCTCGAGGATTTGCGCAAGTGGGAGCCCCGCGTGCGCCGCGCATTGGGCACGCTCCCGGAGCTGGTCGACGTCAACACCGACCAGGAAGACCGCGGCATCCAGACTTCCCTGGTCATCGACCGGGACACGGCGTCCCGCATGGGCATCACGACGCGCATGGTGGACACCACGCTGAACAACGCTTTCGGCCAGCGCATCGTCTCGACCATCTACAACCCGCTGAACCAGTACCGCGTCGTCATGGAGGCGGCGCCGGAGTTCTGGCAGGACCCCGAGGCCCTCAAGTACGTCTACGTGAGCGGGCCGAAAGGCGCGCAGATCCCGCTGGCGGCGATCAGCACGTACGGGCCGAGCACCGCGCCGCTGGGCGTGAACCACCAGGGCCAGTTCGCCTCCTCGACGATCTCCTTCAACCTGCCGCCGGACACTTCGCTCTCGGACGCTACCGCGGCGGTGCGCCAGGCGCTGGATGAGCTCGGCGTGCCCTCGACCGTGCATGGCAATTTCCAGGGCACGGCGCGCGCCTTCCAGGCCTCGCTCGAAAGCCAGCCCTGGCTGATCCTGGCCGCGCTCATTACGCTCTACATCGTGCTCGGCATCCTCTACGAGAGCGTCATCCACCCGATCACCATCCTCTCCACGCTGCCTTCGGCCGGCGTCGGCGCGCTGCTCGCGCTGCTGGCCTTCGGCACCGAGCTGAGCATCATCGCGTTCATCGGCGTGATCCTGCTGATCGGCATCGTGAAGAAGAACGCGATCATGATGATTGACTTCGCCATCGACGCCGAACGCAAGGACGGCCTGCCGCCGGAGAAGGCGATCTTCCAGGCCTGCGTGCTGCGGTTCCGGCCGATCATGATGACCACCATGGCGGCGCTACTTGGCGCGGTGCCGCTGGCGATCGGGTTCGGCGAGGGGGCGGAACTGCGCAAGCCGCTGGGCATTGCGATCGTGGGGGGACTCGTCTTCAGCCAGATCCTCACGCTGTATACGACACCGGTGGTCTACCTCTACCTCGACCGCTTCGGGCAGTGGGCCCAGCGGCGCTGGTCGGGGGCGCGGCGCCGCCGCGCACTGCAAGGGCAAGCCTCATGAAGCCGACACGATTTGTCCTCCCTTTGCTGGCGGCCGCGTTCCTCGCGGGCTGTACCGTCGGTCCCGATTACGTGCGGCCCAAAGTGGACGTACCCGCCGCCTACAAGGAAGGGTTCACCTTCCAGCCGGCGCGTCCCCGCGACCACGTTGGCCGCGGCAACTGGTGGTCGGCCTTCGGCGATCCGGAACTCGATTCGCTGCTCGAGCAGGTCAACGTCTCGAACCAGACGCTGATCGCTTCCGAAGCGCAGTTCCGGCAATCGGTGGCGCTGGCCAACGTCGCGCGCGCGGCTTTCTTTCCGACGGTGGGCTTCGGGGTGTCGCAGACCGAATCGCAGCCCTCGGGCACGACGGGGCCGGTCACCGGCGTAGCCGCTTCGAGGCGCACGATCTACTCGGCCCCCTTCAACTTTTCGTGGGAGGCCGACCTCTGGGGCAAGGTGCGCCGGTCAGTCGAGCAGAATGAATCCACCGCGCAGGCCGGCGCTGCCGACGTCGAGAACGCTCGCTTGAGCCTGCAGGCGCAGCTCGCGCAGAATTACTTCCTGCTGCGCGCGCTCGATTCGCAGAAGCGGCTGCTGGCGAGCACCGTCGAGGGCTACGCGAAATCGCTCGAGCTCACGAACAACCGCTACAAGCAGGGCGTGGTCGCGCGCATCGACGTGGCGCAGGCCGAGACGCAGCTCAAGTCCACGCAGGCGCAGCTCATCGACCTCGGCGTGCAGCGCTCGCAGCTCGAGCACTCGATCGCGGTGCTGGTCGGCAAGCCGCCGGCGAATTTCAGCCTCCCGCCGGCCGAGCACTATGCCAAGCCGCCGCTGCTGCCGATCGAGCTGCCGGCGGACCTGCTCGAGCGCCGGCCCGATATCGCCGCCGCGGAGCGCCGCGTCGCCGCGGCCAATGCGCAGATCGGCGTGGCCGAGGCCGCGTGGTTCCCGAGCGCGACGCTGAGCGCGACCTACGGCTTCCAGAGCGCCACCGCCGCAAAGTGGTTCACAGCGCCGAGCGTGTTCTGGTCGCTCGCCCCGGCTGTGGCCTTGACGCTGCTGGACGGCGGCCGCAGGCACGCGGTGAGCGACCAGGCGATGGCCGCCTACGATGCGAGCGTCGCCAACTACCGCCAGGCGGTGCTCACCGGCTTCCAGGAAGTCGAGGACAACCTCGCGGCGATCCGCATCCTGGAGGAAGAAGCGCGCGTGCAGGCCGACGCGCTGACCGCGGCGCAGCGGGTGCTCGAGTATTCGCTTAACCAGTACAAGGCCGGCATCGCTACCTACCTGCAGGTGGTGACCGCGCAGGCCACGGCGCTTTCGGCCGAGCGTAGTTCGGCAGACCTCCTCGCGCGCCGCATGACCGCGACCGTCCAGCTCGTCAAGGCGCTGGGCGGAGGCTGGGACGCTTCTGTGCTGCCCGGGTCCGAGGAGATGCGGCGCCGCGCCGAGGCCGGCAGGAAGGCCGCGAGGCAGGCCGATGCGCAGGCAACGCCCGGCGCCGGCGGCGGTGGCGGTGGCTCTGTCCTGCCGGGGCGAAGCACCTCGGCAGTGCCGAAGTAAAAGGGTAATCAGGGACAGACCACGTTTATTTCCGCTCTGCGCCCGATACGCGCGTAAATCGTAAATCGGGGACAGACCACGTTTTCCTGCGCTCCGCGCCGAAAAAACGTGGTCTGTCCCTTATACCCAGACCTGCAGCACGTAGTCGAAGGCCGCCTGCGCGTTGGTCATGTCGACGCGCTGCACCTTTATGCGGTAGCCGGATGCAGTCTTCTTCAACTCGTGCACGTAGCTGCCGGCAAAGTGCCGCACGTTGTCGCGGCGCAGCTCCATCATGTGGAAGCGCGAGCGCGCCCTGACGTCGCCGTTGGCCGACGCCTTCTCGATGATTACGTTGCCGACGACGTGGTTGGTGCCCCAGAGCGGGCGCTGCGACCACGCGTCCGGGTGCAGAACGCGCTTCATGCGCACCGTCATGAGGTTCTTGTCCTCGGCGAAGATCGACGGGATCCCGTCCCAGTGCTTGTCGGCCGGGTCCGCGGGCATCCAGTAGACGCCGTCGGCGGTGAAGAGGTCGATGTAGTCCTGCCAGTGCTTGCCGTCGAGCAGCTCGGCCTGCTTGTAGAGGAACTGCTCGACCGCGTGCTGCGTGGAGGTGCTGCCGGCGGCAGGCTTCGAGCGCGCCTTCGCGGGCGCGGGGGTGGCCTTCGCCTTGCGCGCCGGCGCAGGCGCAGCGCCCGCAGACCGCTTTTGCAGCGCCTTCGATTCCGCCGCTTTCATTTCCGCCATGCGCTTCCTGCTTTTGGTTGCCATGTCCGTTCCCTATGCCTTCGCCATGAATTCGGCCCACGCTTTCATCTGGTTGCGCATCGGCGCTTCCGAGGTGCCCATGCCTTCACCGGTTTCGAGGGCGCCGTTCTTCTCGATGTCGCGGCCGTAGTGGCGCGCGAAGCTGACCCAGTCGCCGCCGTCCGAACCAAGTCCCGTCTGGATCTTCCAGAAATTCTCCAGGTCGTCGGCGTTAATCAGTGTTGCGGGTGAGTTGACGAGGTTGTAATAGGCGAGCGCCCGGCGATAGATCGGCTCCGGCGCGCCCTTGAGGCGGAAATGCCAGATCTCGGTAAGTGTCTTGTTCACGCCGAGCGGCCGCACCGCGCGCAGTTGCTGCAGGGGCGACTGCACCGAAAGGCCCGGGTAGATCAGCACGTGGTGGATGTTGGTCGAGAGGATCTCTTCCTTCCTCTTTTCGCCATACGCCTTGGTGAGTGTTTTCTCATAGGCCAGCGTGTCCGCATCCTGGGGCCGCAATCCCATGTAGCCTGCGAGGATGCAGTGGCCGTACGGGTAGTTGATCGTCTGGAAGTTGTCCCACTTGTCGATCGTCACGGTCGCGAACGCCGAGAGCATGTGGTACGAGAGCGGGATCTTGCCGGTCTTCTTCTCGATCTCGACTTCGACCTCGCGCGCGGCCCGGCCGGTGGACTGGTGCGTGACCGAAGGGTGCAGCGCGTCGAGCTGGTTCTCGAGGAAGATCTTCCAGTTGGAGTTCTGGATCATGCGGAAGCAGTTCGGCACCACCTCGACCTCGCCTTCCGGCGCGCGGTCGCAGATGTCGTCGAAGGCGATCTTCGAGGGCCCGAGGAATTCGACCAGCGTGGGGCCCTCTTCGACAAGGCTCGCGAACACGAAGCCGCGGTAGTTCTCGACGCGCGCCGCCTGCTTCATGTGCGTGTCCGGGTTGTCGCGGTTCCAGCGCGTGTCCTTGTAGCCGGACTCCATCATCGGGATGTTCTTGAGCGTGCCGTCGAGGTTGAAAGTCCACGCGTGGTACGAGCAGCGGAAGAACTCGCCGGTGTTGCCGCTGCGGTCGCCGGCGATCATCGAGCCGCGGTGCGGGCAGCGGTTGTAGAGCACGTTCACCTTCCCGTCGGCGCCTCGCACCATGATCATCGGCTGGCGGCCGATCTGCACCGTGTAATAGTCGCCGGGCTTCTTCACCTGCGTCTCGTGGCCGCAGTAGATCCAGACTTTCTCGTGGATGCGCTCCATCTCGAGATTGAAGAGCTGCTCGTCGGTGTAGACCGACTTGTGCACCCGGTCCGGCTCGACCAGCTTGGCGACGTTTTGCATGGCGGATATCTCCTGGAAAATAAAGGGGCCAGGCACAAACCTGACAAAGAAAAGGGGCCAGGCTCAAACCTGACACCGTGGCACTTCGTCAGGTTTGAGCCTGGCCCCATTTCTCGGCCCCTTTTAGGTTGGAC
>JANMDK010000041.1:0-9005 GCA_031376265.1 Pseudomonadota bacterium | reverse complement strand
CGGCAGCGCGGCGGCGGTCGCGTCGGGCATGGGCCCGCTGAGCGTCGGCACCGACGGCGGCGGCTCGATCCGCATTCCGTGCGCCTTCAGCGGCCTGTTCGGCATCAAAGCGACCTTCGGGCGCGTGCCGGCGTGGCCGCTCTCGCCTTTCGGCACCGTAGCTCACGTCGGGCCCATGACGCGCACCGTTACGGACTCGGCGCTGATGATGAACGTGCTCTCCCTACCCGATCAGCGCGACTGGCACCAGCTCCCGCCCGACGGCCGCGACTATCGCATCGGGCTGGAGGACGGCATGCGCGGTCTGCGCATCGCGTACAGCGCGAACCTCGGTTACGCAAACGTCGATCCCGAGATCGCGGCGATCGTCAAGAAAGCCGCGCTGCGCTTTGCCGAGCTCGGCGCAATCGTCGAAGAGAAGGATCCCGGCTTCGAGAATGCCGGCGAAATCTTCGCGAAGCACTGGTTTCCGGGCGCAGCGCTGCTGCTCTCGACGATCCCCAAGGAGAAACACTCGCTGATCGACCCGGGGCTGGTGGACACCGCGCGCCAGGGCGCGCAATTCACCGCGATGGAGCTGCTGGCTGCCGCCCAGCGGCGAGGCGAACTCGGCGTGAAAATGCAGCTCTTCCACGAACAGTACGATTTGCTGCTCACGCCGACGCTGCCGCTCGCAGCTTTTGAGGCAGGCCGCGAAGTCGCCGACGTATTGAAAGAGAAGCGCTGGACCGACTGGTCGCCTTTCTCCTACCCGTTCAACCTCACGCAGCAGCCGGCCGCCTCGATTCCCTGCGGCTTCACCAAGGACGGCCTGCCCGTGGGCTTGCACCTCGTCGGCGCGCGGTATGCCGATGCACTGGTGCTGCGCGCCGCGCGCGCTTTCGAGTCGCTCATGCCGATCGCCTCGCCCGACCTTTCCAAACTGAAGAAATAGGACCATGGCCCGACCCAGGGTATTGCTGACCAACCCGACCGTTCCCGTCGGCGAGAAAATCATTCGCGAAGTGGCGGAGTTCGTCCTCGCGCCGGATCCGAAGCCGGACACGCTTCGCGCCATGGTCGGCGACTGCGATGTGCTGATCGTTCGCGTCAAGCTGCCGGACGATATCTTCGAGCGTCCGCATCGGCTCAAGGGCGTGGTGCGCCATGGCGCGGGCGTCGACATGATCCCGATGGAGTCGGCAACCAGGCTCGGCATTCCGGTCGCGAATGTGCCGGGCGTCAATGCGCAGACCGTGGCGGAGCACGTAGTGACGACGATGCTGATGCTCGCACGCGGCACGCATCGCATGGATTCAGGTCTCCGCACCAAAGGTTGGGACGCGGTGCGGCCGATCGCCGAGGAGAGCATCGAGCTCGCCGGCAAAACGGTGGGAATCGTCGGCGTGGGCGCGATTGGCCAGGCCGTCACGCGCATCTGCCATCACGGCTTCGGCATGAAAGTCCTCGGCCATCAGCGCAACCTTGCCAACCTGCCGAAAGAAGTCGAAGGCGTGTCGGCGGACAAGCTCTTTGCGGAAAGCGATTTCGTCATCCTCGCCTGTCCGTTGACGGCGGAAACCAAGGGGCTGGCGAGCCGGGCGCGGATCGCTTCGATGAGGAAGAATGCGGTGCTGGTGAACGTGGCTCGCGGTCCGGTGGTGGACGAGGCGGCGATTACCGAGGCTCTCCAAGCCCGGAAAATCCGTGGTGCGGCGCTCGACGTCTTCGACAAGCAGCCGCTCGCCGCCGATCACCCGCTGATGAAGCTCGACAACGTCGTGCTCACCCCGCACCAGGCCGGCCTCACCGTGGAGGCCGTCGAGCGCATGAGCGAAGGCGCCGCGCGTGAAACCGTCCGCATCCTCAACGGCGAAAAACCGCTCAACTTCGTCAACCCCGAGGTCTGGAATAAAAGGGGCCAGGCTCAATCCTGACAACCAGCAAATGGGGCCAGGCTCAATTTTCCTTCCCGATTGCAGTTATGCGGCAGCACGCAAGGAAAATTGAACCTGGCCCCGCTCATCATTTGTCAGGATTGAGCCTGGCCCCTTTTATTCAGCGCGGCGAGCGTAGCCGTGTATTCGGCATCCAGTAGCGCGATGCCCGCCTGGGCCGCCGGCAGGTCGCCGGTACGTCCGGCTGCCTCGATGCGCCCGAGCAGCCCCGCCAGCCGGATCGCGCCGATGTTGCCTGCGGCGCCGCGCAATGCGTGCGCCGCGTCCGCCATGCTCCTGCAATCGAATTCCTTCGCGCAGTGGGCGATCAGCGCCATGCGCTCCGGCGCCTTGGCCACGAAGAGGTCGACGAACCGCCTGAACACCTCGCCCTTCCCCTTGTCCAGGGCAACGAGGTCGGCGACGTGCTCGGCGTCCAGCAGGGGGCTCGCTTCACTGGTCATCGGTTATTCTACCTTTTGCCATGATTGACAAACGTCCGCCGGCGCCGGCCAACGCCCCCCTGCTCCGGGTCACCGTCGAGGAGCGCCACCGCACGCGCGCCGAGCGCGTCCGCTACGCCTACAGCCAGACGCGCATCGCGATGCTCCTGGTTGCGCCGGTGGTGCTGGTCATCTGGCTTTTCATTCGCGACCTGGCGGATCCGGCCCGCATCGCGCATTGGTGTCTCGCGATGACGTTCGCGTACGCGGCACGCTATTTCGTCGGCGTCCTGCACATGCGCGCCTCGCCCTCCACGGGAGCAACCAAGGAGCCAGGAACTGAATGGCACTGGACCGTCGCCTTCCACACGAGCGTGGGACTTTGCGGGCTCGCTTGGTCGATGCTGTTCGTTTACGTGCTGGCCGACGCGGAGGCGGCGCTGCGCCTCTCCGCCGTGGCCATCCTGATCGCGGTCACCGCGGCGGGCCTGCGCGGGCTGTCGACGCTGCCGCTCGCCTATGCGTTCCTCTCGGGCGGGTCGCTTCTCCCGGTGGCCGCGCTTGTCATTGGCGCCGGCGGCGTCGCAAACTCGATGCTCGGAGCGACCCTCGTCTTCTTCCTCGGCGCGATGGCGGTCATCGTCCAGACCACGACGCATGAATACATCCGCCGCTCGATATTGCGTGCCGAACTGGCCAGCCTGCTCGAGCGCCACGCGCTCGCCAAGGAGGCCGCCGAATCGGCCAGCCGCGCAAAGAGCGAGTTCCTCGCCAACATGAGCCACGAGATCCGCACGCCGATGAACGCGATCATCGGCCTCACCCACCTCGCACGGCAGGCGCAGCCGGCGCCGCCGGTTGCGGGGCACCTCGGACGAATCTCGGTGGCGGCGAACTCGCTCCTGCGCATCATCAACGACATCCTCGACCTCTCGAAGATCGAGGCCGGCAAGCTCGCAATCGAGCCGGTCGAATTCGGGATCGAGGCTTTGCTGCGCGACGTGCTCTCGATCACCGGCACGAATGCCGCAGCAAAAGGCGTCGAATTCACGTACTCGATCGCGCCGGAAGTGCCGCGGCGTCTGGTCGCGGATGCCGACCGCATCGGCCAGGTGCTCGCGAACCTCTGCGCGAACGCCGTCAAATTTACGGACAAGGGCGCAATCCGCGTTGCGGTGCGCCTCGCCGGCAGCGAAAGGGACAAGCGGACCGTTGAGTTTGCTGTGACCGACTCCGGCATCGGGATGAGCGGGCCGCAGATCGCAGGCTTGTTCCAGCCCTTCTCCCAGGTCGATACGTCGAGCACGCGACGGCGCGCCGGCACAGGGCTCGGCCTGTCGATCTCGTCAAGGCTGGTGGCGGCGATGGACGGAACGATGAACGTAAAGAGCGAGCCCGGCCGCGGCAGCACGTTCAGCTTCACGGTTATCTGCGGGAGCGTCGCTGCGAAGCCGGGGGAAGATGCAACTGGCACCGAGGGCACCGACGAGGCGGACCTCAGCGGCGCGCGCATCCTCGTGGTCGAGGACGACGAGGTGAACCAGATCGTCGCCCAGGGCGTGCTCGAAGCCGCAGGCGCGTCAGTCACGATCGCCTCGACCGGCCGCGCGGCGCTGCGCTTGGTGAAGCCCGGCGCCTTCGACATCGTTCTCATGGACCTGCAGATGCCGGACATGGACGGCATCGAAACCACTCGCAAGTTGCGCGAAGACGCCTCGTTGGCGGATCTGCCAATCATCGCCATGACGGCCAGCGCAATGTCCGGCGACCGGGAGCGATTGCTGGAAGCGGGAATGAACGACTATGTAGCCAAGCCGGTGCGCGTCGGGGCGGTCTACGCAACCGTCGCGAAGTGGCTAAAAAGGGGCCAGGCTCAATCCTGACAACATGAATTACGTCAGGTTTGAGCCTGGCCCCTTTTGATACGATTGCGCCTGCCATGCAAGGATTCGATCCCCTCTTCGATCGCGAAAAGGACGCCGCGGTAGTCACCGGCGCCGGCAACGGCATCGGGCGCGCGATAGCGCTCGCGCTCGTCGCGCAGGGCGTGCGCACCGTATTCGCGGACAAGAATGCCGAAACCGTCGAGGCGGCGGTGAAGGCGGCGGCCGATCCGGCGCTGGCGACGGCCTGGACCGGCGACCTCGCGCAGAAGGCGGAATGCGACCGGCTGCTGGCCGACGCGCGCAACCGCCTCGGCCTGGTCACGCGGTTTGTGCACAGCGCCTCGCCGCCGCGGCACGAAAGCGACCACCTCCTCGATGTAACCGACGAAACGTGGGAGCGAATGCGCTCGGTGAATCTCGATGCGGGTTTCCGCCTCGGCCGGGACCTGTCCAAGGCGCTGATCGATGCACGCAGGCCGGGCAGCCTGCTCTACCTCACTTCGCTGCACGCGGAGACGCCGCGCAACCTGCCGCACTACAGCACTTCGAAGGCGGCGATGGCGATGCTGGTCAAGGAATTCGCCAAGGGGCTCGGTCCCTATGCAATTCGAGTCAATGCGCTGGTGCCGGGGGCGATTGCCGCCGGCGGATTCGTTGCCGACCCGGCTCTGGCCCGGCACATCCCGCTGGGGCGGCTCGGTCGCGCGGACGACCTCGCGCCGATGGCGATTGCAGTGCTTTCGGACAGGATCTCGGGCTACGTGACCGGCGCGAGCATCGTGGTCGACGGCGGTCTCGCGCTCACCAACTGGTTCGACCCGCCTGACTTGAAAAGGGGCCAGGCTCAAACCTGACAGCAAGAATAATGAGCGGGGCCAGGTTCAATTTTCCTTGCCTACCGCCGCGTAGCTACGATCCGGAGGGAAAATTGAGCCTGGCCCCATTTACACGATGTCAGGTTTGAGCCTGGCCCCTTTTAAGCGCGCACCAGGCGCCCCGGTAGCGCCCCGGTGGCCTTGCCGCGCTCCATCACCACTTCGCCTGAAACGATCGTCGCCTCGTATCCGGAGGCTCGTTGCACCAAGCGCCGGCCGCCTGCTGGCAGGTCGTAGAGCATCTCGGGCGTGGACAGGCCAAGCTTTGCGAAGTCGATGAGATTGAGGTCGGCCTTCATGCCGGGCAGCAGGGCGCCACGATCGGTCAACCCGATCGCGCGCGCATTGCGCAACGTCTGCATTTCCACCAGCCGCTCCAGCGAAAATTTTGGCCCGCGCGTACGATCCCGCGCCCAGTGCTTGATCAGGTAGGTCGGGTAACTCGCATCGCAGATGTAGCCGCAATGCGCGCCGGCATCGCCCAGCCCGAGCAGTGCCGCGGGGTGGCTCATCATCTCGTGCACCACGCTCAGGTCCGAGGACGTGTAGTTGTAAAGCGGGAAATAGAACTTCCGCAGCCCCTCGTCCTCCAGCATCAGGTCGTAAGCGACTTCCTCGGGCTTGCGGCCGGTGCTGGCCGCGATCCCTGCCACGCTGTCTTCCTTGCGCGGTTCGTACTCGGAATCCGACCCGATCGGGAAGTATTTGTGCAGGTGCTGAGTGATGCTGTCGAGCCTCCGGTTGCCCGGCGGGTTCGCCCATTCCGCAAGGATGCGCGCGCGCAACGCCGGATCGCGCAATCGACGCGCCCGCTCGGCCAAAGGCAGTTTGGCGATCTCCACGTAAGAAGGGCAAAGGAAGAACGGGTGCATCGAGCACTCGAGCCCATGCACCATGCCGATGGCGCGGCACGCCACCTGCGCCTTGATGTCGAGCCCGGCGGAGCGCGCCGTGGTGACGCGCTTCATGACCTCGCGCCAGCGCTCCGGCAGGAAATCGTGCTGCAGCAGCGTGAACGACAACGGCCGGCCGCTTGCTGTTGCGACATCCCGAATGAGCGTGAACTCTTCATCCAGCTCGTCGAAATCCGAGATCAGCTGCATCACGCCCTTGCCGGTTTCGCCGACCGCGCGGCCGATGGCCTGCAATTCGCGCGACGCCGCGCCGAGGCTCGGTACCGCCTCGCCCTTGCTCGTGCGATGCACGATGGTGCGCGAGGAAGTGAACCCGAACGCCCCCGCGGCCACCGCCTCGCGGGCCAGCGCCGCCATTTTTGCGATGTCGTCTTCCGTCGCTACTTCTCTGCCCGCCCCGCGCTCGCCCATGACGAACACGCGCAAGGCGCCATGCGGGATCTGCGCGCCGAGATCCATCGCCCGGGGCATGGTCTCCAGCGCATCGAGGTATTCGGGGAAGCTTTCCCACGCCCATTTCACGCCTTCTGACAGCACCGCCTCCGGAATGTCCTCGACGCCTTCCATGAGCTCGATCATCCACTGCCGCTGGCTCGTCTGCGCCGGTGCAAATCCCACCCCGCAGTTGCCCATGATCGCTGTGGTCACGCCGTGCCAGGACGAGGGCGTCATGTACGGGTCCCAGGTGGCCTGACCATCGTAATGCGTGTGGATGTCGACCCAGCCCGGCGCCACCAGGAGGCCCGTGGCGTCGATCTCGCGCTTGCCGGCGCCGACCTTGCCGACTTCTGCGATGCGGCCGGCGGTGATGCCGACGTCGCCGCTGAAGGACGGCGACCCCGTGCCGTCGACTACCGTCCCGCCCCTGATTACGACGTCATGCATGCGATGCTCCTGGTGTAATTCACTACTTGTCCACCCACGGGGTTTCCTTCCACATCTGGCGGAAGAGCGTCTCTGCGGCGCGGAGCTCCTCGGCATAGGCGGTCGGCCCGAGATAACGGATCGGCGCGAAAACCTTTTCGGAAGCCGCGCGCAAGGCGGGATCCGCGGCCGCGCGCTCGATCGCGGCGACGAGCCGCTCGCGGATCGCGGGCGGCAGGCCCTTGGGCGCGGCGATGCCGCGCAAGGAAGCCATCTCGAAGTTGTAGCCCTGCTCCTTGAAGGTCGGCCAGTCGGGCGCCATGCTCATGCGCACCTGGGTCATCTGACCGAGGCAGCGGATCGGCGTGCCGCCTTTGAGGTACTGCAGCGCCTCGCCGACGTTGATCGCGGCCACCATGATCTGCTTGCCGTTGACCGCGTTGCGCGTCTCGGACGAGCCCTTGAAAGGGATGTGGTTCATCTTTACGCCGGCGGCTTTCTCGAACTGGATCATCGCGAGGTGGTCGTCCGAACCGACGCCGGTGCTGCCGACCGTGACCTTGCCGGGATTGGCCTTGGCGAACGCAGCAAGGTCGGCGAGCGTCTTGTATGGGCTTTCGGCGTGCACGCAGAACGTGCCGGGATCGTCCACGACGTTGCCGAGCAGGTCGTAGGACTGCCACGTGTACCCGGTCTTTCTTTCAATTGGTGTGGCCAGCACCGGCGGCGTGTTGATGAAGCCGATCGTGTAACCGTCGGGGGGCGCCGCGGCAAGCGCACTGAAGCCGATGTCGCCGCTGGCGCCGGGGCGGTTGATGACATTGATCTTGGAACCTTCGCCGAGATATTTCTCGATGAACGGGATCATCAGCCGCGCGGCGATGTCGGTGCCGCCGCCAGGCGCGTAGGCGATGATCATGTTGATCGGCTGGTCGGGATACGCCGCCTGCGTTGCGCCGGGCATTGTGCCTGCGATCGAAACCGCAAATGCGGCAAGCGCGTTCCTGATTTTCATCCTCATCTCCTGGTTTCCTTTTTAGCCGTGCAGTGCGACGCTGTCTTTGGGCGCCCCTGCGCGGTCAGTCTTCGTGTAGTCGCGGTTTACCGTGGCGATCCGCAAGCGGTAGTCCTTGAGGATGCTGGCACGTCCCTTGGCCTGCGCCTGCCGGTGAAGCTGCACGTTACGCCATTTGGCCACGCATTCCTCGTCTCGCCAGAACTGCAACGACACGAATTTACCCGGAGTGGTGAGGCTTTCGAAGCGTTCCAGCGAAATGAAGCCCTCGGCCTTCTCCAGCTCGGGCTTGAGCTGCGCGACCAGATCGAAATAGTCCGGCATCCGCCCTTCCTCGGGCGTGAACTCGAAAATCACGGCGATCATGACTGCTCCTTAAAATTAAAGGGGCCAGGCTCAATCCTGACGATATTCATGTTGTCAGGTTTGAGCCTGGCCCCTTTTACTTTTAGGCTGCCTGGTTTCCACTGCATTCATCCTCGTCCTTCACCGCGCAGCATAACGGAATTGCGCCGCACAACCTTGCTCGGGCGCCCGATATACTTTCGCGCCATGAGCACTGCAAAAGCAACGCCTCGCCATTTTTCTTTTTGGCCGACCGACATGCCGCACACTCTGCCGGCGCCGGCGGGGACGCTGCATTCCGCGTTCGCAAATTCCGCTCAGCGCTTTCCGGCCAAGGCCCTGCTGCACTTCCAGGGCCGCACGCTCAGCTATCTCGAGGTGCTGGCGCAGGTCGAGGCGATTGCCGGCTACCTGCAGAAAGTTTGCGGTGTGCGGGCGGGCGATCGCGTCCTCGTCGACCTGCAGAACAGCGACCACTTCGTCGTCGCGTTCTACGCAATCCTGCGCGTGGATGCGGTCGTCGTGCCGGTCAGCCCGGCCAACCTCGCCGGCGAACTCGCGCACTACCTCGAGGACAGCGACGCGCGCGTCGCGATTGCCGGCGAGGAAGTCGCCGCCCGCTTCGACGGGCTGAATTTAGACCGCCTGCTCGTCGCCGGCGGCGCCGAATGGAAGGCCGCGCTGGGCGACGGGCACATTGCCTCGGCATCGAAAGCGCAGCCCGGCGACCTTTGCCTCATGCCTTAC